>NZ_AMXD01000008.1 GCF_000310185.1 Thauera aminoaromatica S2
CGCGCCCACGCCAGCCCCTGGCGGCACGCACCCCGGCTCTACCGCGGCGCCCACCGCCTGCTCGGCGCCCGCCTCGGCTGGCCGCCCAACGCGGCCGGGATCCCGGCTTGCGGCGCCGATCCGGAGGGCGCGTACCATCTGCTCAAGGGCGTGTTCATGCCCTGGGAACTGGACGGCGTGGTCGATGCCGACGTCCTCTGCGAAGGCCTGCAAGCCCTCGCCGAACACGATGCGGCTCACACCGAGGCGCTTGCGGGGCTGAACGACTTCGGCCAGGTCGCCTGCCTGGAGTCGGTGCGCTACATGCGCAACCAGCTGCTGCGCGACACCGACTGGGTCAGCATGTCGCACTCGCTGGAGATCCGGGTGCCGCTGGTGGACCACCTGCTCAGCGAGGCCCTGCTCGGTCTCGCCGCGAGCGGACGCCTCGGCCCGGGCAAGAGCATGCTGCCGCGGACGCTGGCACGCGGCCTGCCCGACGAGATCCTGAACCGCCCCAAGAGTGGTTTCGTCGTTCCCACCTGGCGCTGGCTGCGCCACCATCCGGGGCTCGATGCGTGGAAGTCCTTGCCCGCGCTGCGCCACCCGCGCATGTCCGATGGCCGGCGCTGGGCCTACACGCTGCTGAGCCGCCACCCGGCAGGCAAGGCCCTGATCCGCAACTGAACCAGCTCCGCCCGACCCCGCCCTTCATCGTCCGCCCCATGGAAACCAAGCCCGATCCGATCCCGCCCGCCACCAGCGCACGCATCAGCGTGGTGATGCCCTGCTACAACGCCGCGCCTTTCGTGCGCGAGGCGGTGGAATGCGTGATGGGGCAGACCCGTGGCGACGTCGAGCTCATCGTGGTCGACGACGGCTCGACCGACGCGAGCCGCGACCTCCTGCACGCGCTGGCGGCGGCGCACGGGCCGCGCATGCGGGTGCTGCACCAGGACCGCAAGGGCCCTTACCCCGCGCGCAACCTCGGCCTGCGCCACGCGAGCGGCGGCCTGGTCGCCTTTCTCGACGCCGACGACTACCTGAGCCCCGACTGCCTGGACAAGCTGGCCAACGCCCTCGAACGCACGGATGCGGACATCGCCTACTGCGGCTGGCAGAACGTCGGCGAGGGTGCGCCCGGCACCACGCCCTATGTGCCGCCCGACTATGCGGCGCTCGACACCGCGGCCGAGTTCCTGCGCGCCTGCCCCTGGCCGATCCACGCCGCCCTCGTGCGTCGCGCTGCGATCGACGCCGTCGGCGGCTTCTCGGAGCGCTGCTTCTCGGCGATGGACTACGATCTGTGGCTGCGCCTCTACGCCCACACGCAGAAGATCGTGCGCGTGCCCGAGGTGATGGCCTTCTACCGCTGGCACGGCGGCGGGCAGATCTCGAAGACGCGCTGGAAGCAGGTCCTCGACGCCCTGCGCGTGCGGCGCGACTTCGTCGCCGCGCACCCGGAGCGCATCGCCCACCTGCCCGCCGCCCGCCTGGCCGAGCTGACCGACGGCTACCTGCTGCGCGAGGCCTACCGCGCGTACTGGCGGCGCGAGCTCGACGACGCCCAGGTGCTGCTGCGCGCGGCCCTGCGCGAGGGCGCCTGGGGGGTGCGCGACCTCAAGTACATCCTGCCGGCCCTGCTGCCCGCCCCGCTCTTCCGCCGCCTCGTCGGACTCGCCGGGAGCACCGGATGAGGGCGGCGGCCCAGCCAGCCCGCCAGCATGGGGTCTACCGCAACACCCGCACACCCGCTACCCTGCCGCCCGAATCGCTCCTCTCCGCTCGAACACGATGACGACCTCCCCCGCCCAACGCGTCCCGGTCCTGATGTACCACCGCATCGGCGCTGCACACAACGACTGGGAACGCAAGTACTGCGTGAGCCCGGAAGCCTTTGCGGCACACATGGACACGCTCGCGCGCGCCGGCTGGAAGGCGGTGTCCATCGACGCCTTCTTCGCCTGGCTGGACGGCGGAGCGTCCCTGCCGGAGGGCGCCTTCCTGCTCACCTTCGACGACGGCTTCCGCGGCGTGCACGACCACGCCGGTCCGGTGCTGCGCAGGCTCGGCTGGCCGGCAACGGTCTTCCTGGTCAGCGCGCTCGTCGGCGAGCGCGACGCCTGGTGCGAGAAGCACAATCCGGACGGCCACACCTACCCGCTGATGGATCGCGCACAGATCCTCGCGCTGCGCGCCCAGGGCTTCGCCTTCCACTCCCACACGCGCGACCATGCCGACCTGCCGACGCTCGACGACGCGGCGCTCCAGGCCCAGCTCGCCGGTGCGCGCGACGACCTCGAGGCCCTGCTCGGTGCGCCGGTCGACTACCTCGCCTACCCGTACGGGCGCTACGACGAACGCGTCCTGCACCAGGCGCGGCAGGCCGGCTACCGCGCCGCGTTCTCGGTGCAGCCCGGGTTCAACCGTCCCGAGGTCGACCGCTTCCGCCTGCGCCGGCTCGACGTGTTCGGCACCGACACCCCGGCGATGCTGCGCCGCAAGATCACCCTGGGCAGCAACGACGGCCGCCTGACGGCCGCGCTGCGCTACAACGCCGGCCGGGTCCTCGCCCGGCTCGGCATTCGTCACTGAGGCGGGATCATGGACGGCTCCACGCCCTTCATCACGGTCGCACTGTGCACCCACAACCACGCCGACCGCCTCGCACGCACGCTCGAGACGCTCGCCGACCTGCATCCTCCCGGACGGCCGTGGGAGCTGCTCGTGATCGACAACGGCTGCACGGACGCCACGCCCACGCTGCTCGCGCGCACCGCATGGCACCCCGCGGGGGTTGCGGTGCGGGTGGTGCGGGAAGAACGCCTCGGCTTGTCGAACGCGCGCAACCGCGCGCTGCGCGAGGCACGCGGCGAGTACCTGCTGTTCATGGACGACGACGAGACGCCAGACCCCGAGTGGCTGCGCGCCTATGAACAGGCGATGGAAGCGTTCGAGCCCGACGCGCTGGGCGGCCGCATCGAGGTCTTCTTCGAGGATGGCGTCCGGCCGCGCTGGCTGCAGGACGAGCTGCTCGGCTTCCTCGGCAAGCTCGACCACGGCGAGGCACGCTGGCTGGATGCGCCGGGGACGCCGATCTTCGGCGGCAACTTCGCCTTCCGCCGCGGCGTCTTCGACACCATCGGCGATTTCGACGCCCGCCTCGGACGCATGGGCAAGGCCAACATCGGCGGCGAGGACACCGAGATCTACCGTCGCCTGCTGGCGCACGGCTGCCGGGTGCGCTGGGTTCCGCAGGCGATCATCCACCACCGCATCCAGACCCCGAAGCTGCGCCGCGGCTATTTCCTCGACCTGCACTTCCGCCAGGGACGCACCGAAGGGTCGGCGAAGCGCGGCAGCGGCCGACGCATCCCGCCCCCCTACCTGATCGCGCAATGGCTGCGCGCCCTCGGCCGCGCCGCCGGACTCAGGCTACGCACAGGCGCCGACCATTCGCTGCGGATGGAGATGAACGCGGCCTACTTCTGCGGTTTCCTGCTCGGCTGGATGCGCGACCGCGGCTAAGCCGCCGCAGCGCCCCCCTGTCTCTCTGATTGGACCTGCCCCGATGTCATCGTTCCGGCTGTCGCACCTGCACAAGCTGCTCGACCCCGAGATCCGCGCCAAGAACCTCCAGTGGCTGCGCTGGCGGGCCCGGGAGCTCTACTGGTCGGCCGCCCATCCGGCCATGCCCGACCCGGTCTTCGTGATCGGCTGCTCGCGCTCGGGCACCACCGTCACCTTCGAGACGCTCGCCGCGTCCGGGCAGTACCTGCATTTCGACTACGAGCTGCCGCAGCTCTGGGACGGGCTGTACGGGCCGCTGAACAACGGCTGGGCATCGGAAGCCGCAGGCCCGGAACATGCCGACCACGCGCACCGCGAACGCGCGCTCGCCTACTTCTATGCGCGCCTCGGCGCCGGCCCGGTGCTCGACAAGACCTGCATCAACACGCTGCGCGTGGCCTACCTGCACAAGCTGTTCCCGCGCGCGAAGTTCGTCTTCATCCACCGCGATGGACGCGACAACATCAGCTCGATGATAGACGGCTGGCGGCTGGGCCGTACCGATGGCGGCTTCGGCCTGGAGAAATTCTTCGGCCCGTCGCCGGTGCCGGTGGAGATCAACGGCGGCGAGTTCCGCGAATGGCACTTCTTCCTGCCGCCGGGGTGGCGCGACTACAACCGGGCCAGCCTGGAAGAGGTATGCGCGTTCCAGTGGATCAGCGCCAACCGGCTCGCCCTCGACGCGGCGCGCGACGTGCCGGCGGCGCAGTGGATCCAGGTGCGCTACGAAGACATCTTCGAGCGCCCGGTGGAGATGTTCCGCACCGTGTTCGAACGCCTCGGCCTGCCCTTCGACGCGCGCATGGAGGCCCACTGCGCAGGACTCTCGGGGCGCCCGACCAGCATCGTCAAGGGCACGCCGAAGAAGCAGAAATGGAAGGAGAGCAACCCCGAGGCGATCGCGCGCATCCTGCCGGCGATCGCTCCGCTGATGCGCGAGCTGGGCTATGCGCTCGACGACTGAGCCGACGGTCAGCGTCGTCATCCCGGCCTTCAACGCCGCCTGGTGCATCCGGCGCGCGGTCGACAGCGTGCTGGCGCAGGACTTCACCGATTTCGAGCTGATCGTCGTGGACGACGGCAGCACCGACGACACCGCGGAGGTCCTGCGCGGCTACGGCGACGTGCTGCGCCTCGTCTCCCAGCCCAACGGCGGCATGAGCCGGGCGCGCAACGCCGGCATCCGCCTCGCACGCGGGCGCTACATCGCCTTCCTCGACGCCGACGACCGCTGGCTCCCCGCCAAGCTCGGGCGCCAGGTCGCACTGCTCGATCAGCGCCCGGAGCTGGCCTTCTGCGCCGCGACGGCGAGCCTCGAGGACCCGGACGGCAAGCCAGTCGGCATCTGGGCCTGCCAGGGCGACGGCACCGCCTCGGTGGCCGAGGTATTCGCCGCCCATGCGCTGATCGCGGGGGGCGCCTCGTCGGTGCTCGCGCGACGCGAGCCGGTGCAGGCGCTCGGCGGTTTCGACGAGGCCCTGTTCGGCGCGGAAGATACCGACCTGTGGATCCGTCTGGCCGCATGCGGCGGCTTCGCATGCATCCCCGAGGCGCTGGTGGTGGTACTCAAGCGCCCCGGCAGCGTGAGCCGGAACCGCGCGCGGATGCGCGCCGGCGCACTGGCGATGACGCGCAAGAACCGCCCTCTCCTGCCCGCCGACAAGCGCGGCGCCTACTGGCGCGCACTCTATGCCGGCACGTTGTGCGACTACGCCAAGTGGGCCTGCCGCGAGGGCGATCGTGGCGCCGCGCTCGCCGATCTCGCGCGCGCTTTCATGCACGCGCCACTGAGTCGCGGGCGGCTGATCGCCGCAATCGCGCTCGCCGTGCTCGCCGGAGGAAGGCTATGAACGCAGCTGCCGCCACCCCCGGCCTCACCATCCTGATCTGCACGCACAACCGCGCGGACCTGCTCGCACGCGTCATCGATTCGCTCGAGTCCGCCCGCCAGCCTGCCGGCTGGAGTGTCCGCCTGTTCGTCGTGGCCAACGCCTGCACCGACGGCACGCACGAGTTCCTGGCCGGGCGCAGCGACCGCGCGGATCGGCTGGCGCTGTCGTGGATCGCGGAGCCCACGCCGGGAAAGTCGCATGCGCTCAACCGCGCCCTGCCCTTGCTGGAGGACGAGCTGGTCGCCTTCGTCGACGACGACCACCGCGTGGACGCCGACTACCTGCTCGGGGTCACCGCCGCCGCGGAGCGCTGGCCCGAGGCCGATCTCTTCTGCGGGCGGATCGTGCCCGACTGGGACGGCAGCGAGCCGGCCTGGGTGCACGACGAAGGCCCCTATCGCATCTACCCGCTGCCGGTCCCGCGCTACGACCAGGGCATGGAGGACTTCCCGATCGACCTCGAGGGGCCGATCCCGGGAGGCGGCAATCTCGTCGCCCGCCTGCCGGTGATCGGTGCGACGGGACCGTTCGCGATCGAACTCGGGCCGACCGGACACGATCTCGGCGGATCGGAGGACGCCGACTGGATCCTGCGCGCCTTGCGCAAGGGGGCCCGCCTGCATTACGCACCGCAGATCCTCCAGTACCACTATGTCGATAGCGAACGCCTGACCTTGTCCTACGTCGCACGCAAGGGGTACCAGCGCTCGCAATCGGTCACGCGGGTGCGCGCGGAGTTCGACCGGGTGCCGCGCTACATGTGGCGCAAGGCCGCGGGCTACGCCCTCGGGCTGGCGTTCTCGTGGCGGCTGCAGGCACGGCGCTTCTATCTGGTCCGCCTGGCTTCCTCGATGGGCGAGATCTCCGGCATCCGCGACCGCCACCGGCGCAAGCGCAGGCGTGCGGCACTGCCGATGCTCGGGGCGGAAGCGGGATCGGCGGCCTTGCTGGTGGCCGCCGCGCTCACGCTCGCGCTGGCGGCGGTGCTCGCGCGCCACTGGCTGGGCGAAGCCCTGCTCGGCGCCGGCGTGGTGGGCGCGCTGACGAGCGCGGTGCTGGTAGCCAAGTCGGTGCGGGATTTCTCGCGCACCGGACCGGGCCTGCGCGAAGAGATCCTCGCGCGCTATCGCGGCTACGTCGTCTTCGCCATCGCCCGCCTGGGGCTCGCGGCCCTCGGCCTCGCCGCGTTCTGGGCCTTCCCGGGCACCGCGCTGTGGATCACTGCGGCGGAAGCGCTCGGTCGGGAACCGCCGCTGTGGACGACTGCCGCGGGCGGCGCCCTCACCCTCGCGCTCGCGACGGTGTATGCCGGCTGCCGAGCACTTTCGCAAAACCCGGGCCTGGTGATCGCGTCCTGGCAATATCGCACCGTCCGCATCCATCGCCTGTGGCGCGCGCTGTCGCAGCGCGGTCTCGACCTCATCGCGCGCATCGTGCTGGCGACCGGAATCGGCCTGGTCGGGGCGATCGCGTTGCTGCGCTACCACCAGGGCGGCAGCGCGGACGCGGGGGCCATGCTGCTCGTCACCTGCGGCTACATCGCGCTGCTCGCCTGGGCGATCTGGGAGCCCGACGGCACACACGCCCCCACCCCGCGACGGCGCGCGCGGCGCAACGTGTTGATGATCGGCAGCGATACGCTCCGGGCCGACCGCATCGGCGCGCAACGCGAAGGCGCGTCGATCACCCCGAACATCGACGCGCTGGCCGCACGAGGCACCCGCTTCGGCGCCTGCTACGTCCCCTGCGCGCGCACCGCGCCGAGCCTGATCTCGCTGTTCACCGCGACCTGGCCGCACCACCACGGGGTGCGCGACAACTACGTGGCCGGCGCCGAGACGCGGCTCGAAGACAAGACCCTGCCGAACATCCTGCGCGCACTGGGCTATCGCACCGCGGCGGTTTCCGACTGGTGCGGCGCCGATCTGGGCAAGTTCGATTTCGGCTTCGACATCACCGATCTGCCCGAGGATCAGTGGAACCTGAAGTACCTCATCCGCCAGGGCCCGAAGGACATCCGCCTGTTCCTGTCGCTGTTCCTGCACAATCGTCTCGGCCGTCACCTTCTTCCCGAGATTCACTACCTCGGCGGCGTGCCCCAGACCGGCATGCTCGGACGCCGCGCGCGACGCACGCTGTCGCGTTTGGCTGCGGGCGACGAACCCTTCCTGCTCAACCTCTTCTATTCGACCACGCATCCGCCTTTCGCATCGGAGCACCCCTACTACACCCGGTTCTCCGATCCTGCCTATTCCGGCGCGTCCAAGTTCGCCATGGCCCGGCTGACCGAGCCGTTCGAGATCATCCGCCGCCAGGGCGAGCCGCGCGAGGAATTCGACCTCGACCAGATCCTCGATCTCTACGATGGCTGCGTGGCCCAGTTCGACGACGAGGTCGGGCGCCTGCTGCGCCAGCTCGACGACAGCGGCCTCGCGGAGGACACCATCGTGGTGCTCTACAGCGACCACGGCATGGAGTTCTTCGAGCACGGCACCTGGGGCCAGGGCAACTCCGCCCTGGGCGACTTCAGCGCGCGCGTGCCGCTGATCGTCGTCGACCCGGCCCGACCGGGCGGCCAGCGCGTCGACCAGGTGGTGCGCAGCGTGGACATCATGCCGACCCTGCTCGATCTGCTCGGTGCGCCCTCGGTCGGCTGCGACGGGGTGTCGCTGCGCCCGGCGATCGCCGATCCGACGACGGACCTGCACCTGCGCGCGTTCAACGAGACCGGGATCTGGATCGCACCGGTCCCCGGTCTGCCCGAAGGACACCTGAGCTATCCCAACCTGCTGGAACTGCTCGACGTTCCGGACATCGCGGCGGGCAGCCTGTCGCTGCGCGAGCGCTACCGCCAGACGGTACTGGTCGCCAAGGACCGCATGGTGCGGGACGGGCGCTGGAAGCTCGTCTACCAGCCGCTCGAGCACGGCAGGCTTCTCAGCCTGTACGACGTCGAGAGCGACCCCGGGTGCACCGCGGACGTCGCGTCCCGGCATCCCGCAGAGGTCGAGCGCCTGTGGGCGCAGCTGCGCGCCTGGATGGCGAACGACCCGGCGCTGCGCGGGGATCCCCGCCTGGATCTGCCGCCGACGCCCGCGGCGACCTCAGCCGCCAGCACGCCGGAAGCGGATCTCGCGCCCGAGATGCGGTAGCGGGATCACGATCTCCGCATCGGCTGCGGGAACATGATCGCGGTAGCGATGGAGGACGATCCGCTCCGGCGCCTCGGCCCCGCCGGCGGCATGCACGGGAAACTCGGCGACGCGTTCGAAATCGGCTTGCGCGAGCAGCTCGGCAAGCATCTCGAACTCGGGAACGCCGACGATGTCCGGGCGCTCGATCACCACGTATTCGATTCCGTAGCGTCGAATCAAGGCGCGGATGTCGTCCATGCCGGAGACGTGCGAGCTCATGCCGAAGTACTTGTGTACCGCGAGCGAGACCAGGACCTTGTCCGCGCGCAACACCACGGCCTCGCGCGCATGGTCGAGCTGCCGCAGATGGAAGATGAAGCTGCCGTCATGCTTGCCGGCAAACAGCACGGGAGCGCCTGTCCGCCGCTCGTGGACCGCCTGCGCCACCTCGCGATAGCCGTCGATCCGCGGGACCGGCTGCGTCAGCGTTCGCCAGCCCTGGAAAGCGAGCATGACCACGAGCAGGACGAGGAAGCCGTCGTGCGATCGCCGCCCCCGCAGCAGGAACAGCGGACGGGCGGCCAGCACGGCGAGCGCAGGCAGGGCATATAGCGTGTAGCGCGGCGCATTGCCCGCACCGCCGAGCACCAGCGTCATCACCACGTACCAGCACAGCAGCCAGGCGTGGATCAGGGCCAGCCGGCCCTCGCCCTGGCGGGCCGGAAGCAGCGCCCCCGCGAGCGACAGCAGCGCCAGCGGCCAGCCCCAGACCTCGATCAGGGCCCGCGGATAGGTCAGCCAGCGTTCGAGCGAGAGGCGGGCCGCACTTTGTCCGACTTCGACCCGGCTGTCCCCGACGGTGGCCGCGAGGCCGAGATTGCCGAACTTGAGCGCATGCAGCGCGACCAGGGCGATCGCCAGCGCCGCGATCAGATAGGCGGGCACGGCCTGCACGCGCCACAGGGCGGCACGCCGCGACGAGATCAGGCCGTACGCCAGCAGCGCCGGCAGCAGGAGCGCGACGGTCTGCTTGACCGCCAGTGCGGCGGCGATCGCCAACCCGGCCGCGATGGCCCGCGACCATGCCGGGCGGTCGAGATAGCGCTCGAAGGTCCACACCACGAGGACGAGCAAGGCGATCGCCGGCGCCTCGAGCATGACGCTGCGCGCCCAATGGTTCCACTCCGGGACCGCGATGAACAGTGCCGTCGCCATGAAGGCCATCAGGGGGTTCCAGCCCGTGCGCACCCAGTCGAACCACAGCCCGGCGGCGAGCAGGACGAAGGCGAACACGGTCCAGTGCGCAACCGTCTCGCTGACCCCGAAGAGCGCGAAGAAACCGGCCTCGACGAAATAGAAGCCGGGCAGGTACCAGTTGAGCGCGAGCGCAGGATACTGCGCGAAATAGCGCAGGGCGTAGCCCATCGGGTCGTCGAGCGGCAGGTCGCGCAGCAGGTCGAGGATGAACACCCCGCCCATCGCATGCCGCGTCTCGTCGGTCCACCAGAATCCGCTCCCACCCAGCGCGGGCGCGAGAAAGAGCGCGGAGAGGGCGAAGAGGAGCGCACAGGGAAGCCAGGATCTCATGGCGGGGAGCCCTCGGGAGATGGATCGGGAACGGGCAGCGGCCCGAGTTGCTCGAGCACGAAGCCGGTGGTCTGCAGCAGCGGCGCGGCACCGGCCAGGGGCGGATCGCCGACCCGCCGCAGATGGAGCACGCGATGCCCGACCAGGCTGGTGCGCAAGGCCGCGGCATCTCCGAAGCCGGTGCAGAAGCGTACCGGCTCGTGGGCGCGGTCGCGGCGAAGCTCGCAGCGCCCGGGGTTGGTGGGGTCGCCCGCCAGTGCCATGTGCGCATCGGCCGGATAGGCCGGCCCGTAGAAGCGCACCAGGTTGAGGTATTCCTGTTTGACGGACGGGGCTGCGATCAGGATTCCCGGCCGCCCCTCTCCGCCGAACACCTGCGCGCTGATCGCCGCCATCTCCCGGGGGACGTAATCGACGCGCTCGTAGCGCGGCACGAACATCGCCGCACCGAGGCGCTGGATCCGCCAGAGACCCGGTTGCTCGACGAACCAGCCATAGATCGGGGGTCTCGACATCAGGACGAAAACCACCGCCAGGCCGAGGGCCGCGCACCTCTGCCGCGCCCCCAGCACAAAGGTCCAGCCCGCCGCCGACAGCAGGATCAGGGGAGGGACGAGGCCGATCAGCATGCGGGTCTGGACGGCGGAGTCGGAGGCGATCAGCGCCCATGAGGGCAGGCCCGCGAGCAGCAGCCACAGGACGCCGAAACGCACCACCCGCGAGCCGCGGAACCGCGGCAGCGCGAACACGGCCCCGAGCCAGAGCATGCCGCCGGCGACGAACACCAGGTTTCCCGCATGCACCCCCTCGCGCGCGCGCTGTGCAAGGCTTGCGGCGAAGGCCAGATAGCTGCGCGGGTCCGCCAGCGGGTGGAAGACGAACGCATAGGTGGCGTAGCCGAGCAGGGCCGTCCCCCCTGCGAGGACGAAGCGGCGCAGCGTCCGTGCGCGTGCCTCCGCGGCGCCGGCAAAAGGCAGATAGGCGAGCATGAACGCCAGCCAGATCCACACGCTCTCCACCCGCACGGTGTAGCCGAGGAAGGCCAACCCTCCGGAGACCGCCGCCAGCCAGCCCGCGGCCGTGGCGGTCGACGCCAGCAAGGCCCACACCGCCGCAGCGCCGAGCCCGAAGCTGAGCACCTCGCTCACCAGGTTGCCGCTCAGGTAACCATGGACATCGGACAGCACGAACAGAAGGGCACTCGACGCCAGCCCACCGGCCCCGACCGCACCCGGCTCGAGTGCTCGTCCGGCGAGATGGCTCACCCGGCACCAGGCCAGCAGGCCGAGCGGCATGGCGAGGACGAACATCCAGTGGGCGGCCGTGATCGCCGCATCCGTGCTTCCGAACGCGGCGACCGGCGCGCCGAGCAGCGCGATGTGGCCGAGACGGCTCGATCGCCAGAAAGCCTCCGAGTAGCTCTCGTCCTCGGGCCAGGCACCGGCGAGCTGGGCGACGATCTCCTGCGCATTGCGTGCGACATCGACGAGGTAGGCGGTCTCGGCGAAGCGCTTGGCCTGATAGAGGTAGATCGGCGCGTCCCAGTGCACGTCCGCGAGCGGTGCGCGCGACAGCGCGACGAGCAGCATCGCGAGCCCGACCGCTAGCCAGAGTACGCGGGTCCTGCCCGCCACCCGGCCGCGCCCCCCACCCGACGCGCAGCCCCCGCCCGCGCCCGGCAGGCAAGCTCGATGGTGACTCATGCGGATGCGTCGTGCGGGTGGCAGGCGGCGCTCAGAGCGCGGCGAGCACTTGCTGGATGATCTCGGCCTGCGCGTCCTCCATGCCCAGCCACAGGGGCAGCCGCACCAGACGGTCGGCGATGTTCTCGGTGACGCTCAGTTCGCCGTGGGCACGACCGAAGCGGCGGCCCGCCGGCGCATCGTGCAGCGGGATGTAGTGGAACACGCAGTGGATCCCGAGGCCGCGCAGGCGCTCGATGAAGGCCGTGCGTTGCTCCAGCCCCGGCAGCAGCAGGTAGTACATGTGGGCGTTGTGCCCGCAATGTGCGGGGATCACCGGGCGCCGCAGCCTGCCCTGGCGCTCGGCCTCGGCAAACCACTGGTGGTAGGTGTTCCAGATGCCCAGGCGGCGACGGGTGATGCTGTCGGCCTCCTCCATCTGCGCCCACAGGAAGGCGGCGATGAGTTCTCCGGGCAGGTAGGACGAGCCGATGTCCACCCAGGTGTATTTGTCCACCTGGCCACGGAAGAACTGGGAGCGGTTCGTGCCCTTCTCGCGGATGATCTCCGCGCGCTCGGCGCGCCCCGGAGCATTGACCAGCAGGGCGCCACCCTCGCCCGAGATGATGTTCTTGGTCTCGTGGAAGGAGAGCGCCCCCATGTGCCCGATCGCGCCGAGCGGCCGGCCCTTGTAGCTCGCCATCACCGCCTGCGCGGCATCCTCGACGACGAGCAGGTCGTGGCGGCGGGCGATGTCCATGATCGTGTCCATCTCGCAAGCGACGCCCGCGTAGTGCACCGGCACGATCGCGCGCGTGCGCGCGGTGATCGCCGCCTCGATCAGACGCTCGTCGATGTTGAGCGTGTCCGGGCGGACGTCGACGAACACCGGCACCGCGCCCCGCAACACGAAGGCATTCGCGGTGGACACGAAGGTGTAGGCCGGCATGATGACCTCGTCGCCCGGCTCCAGGTCGGCGAGGATCGCCGCCATCTCGAGCGCGGCGGTGCACGAATGGGTCAGCAAGGCCTTGGAGGCACCGGTACGCGCCTCGAGCCAGCGCGAGCACTGGCGGGTGAAGTTCCCGTCGCCCGCAAGGTGGCCGTTGGCGTGGGCCTGGGCGATGTACCAGAGTTCCTTGCCCGTCATGTGGGGCTTGTTGAAGGGGATGTTCATGGCTGCGGCCCGGTCGAGTGCGAGTGAGGAACGGAATTCGGACGGAAGACCCAAAACTTCTGCAGAAGAAACAGCAGGATCGCGAGCACGACGATCGACACGCCCTGGACGAGCTGATGGGGATGGCCCATGCGGTCGACCAGCACCATCAGCGCGACCAGGTTGAGCAGGTAACCCGCTGCGTAGGAGAGACAGTAGCGCACGAACGCCGGCCCGTGCATCCCGCCGTGTCGGAAGGACCAGCGCTTGTTGAAGACGAAGGTCTGCACCACCCCGAGCAGATAGAGCACGCTCATGGCGAGCTTGGCCCCGACGCCTGTCGCCGTCAGCGCGAGATAAGCCAGGTAGAGCACCACGTTCGATGCCAGCCCCACCGTCGCGTAGCGGACGAACTGGCCCAGGGTGGCTTGCGCGCTCATGCAAGCCGAACCCTGTGGAAAGTCATCGAGGGCGCCGGGAAGCTGAAGCCGAGACGCGCATAGAGGTTGAGCACCCGATGGTTGCGCGCCACGATGCTGGTACGCACCCGGGTCGCCCCTTCGAGGCGCGCCTGGTTCATCATCGCGCGCCAGGCGCGCAAGCCGTAGCCCCTGCCCTGCCGCTGCGGCACGACCGCGTTGAGATGCCAGTAGCAGGTGCCGTCGGCAAGCTGCTCGGTGACGAAGAAGGCGACCAGTTCGGCCCCTTCGCGCACGGCATGGAGGCGTTGCGAGGGATGCTCGAGGCTGCTGCGCACCCAGTTCTGGTAGCGCAGGTCGCCAAGCCGCGATGGCAGCCGCGGGTCGACGTGGAAACGTTCGTTCCGGAAGGCGCCTCCCGCCACCTCGACGATTTCCTCCAGATCTTCAGGTCGCGCTCGTTCGACCACCAGTCCCTGTGCATCGCGCGGCCCGGCCGACTGCAGGTCGCCGAACTCGGGCTGGAAGACCATCTCGATGAAACGAAAGCCGACCTCCTCGAGCAGCATCGATTCGCGCAGCCGATCATGGGGGAGCCGGCAGCTCGCCAGCCCCACGCCCCCGACCTCGCATGCGGCGACGAAGGGCGCCAGATCCGCCGCGCTGGCGCCCGTGCGGGCTTCGATGCGCGACACCTGCACCACCGGATGGCCGAATACCGCCGTGTCCCAGGGGGCCTCCGCCCATTCGAGGCGGAGCTCAGCCATGTCGATGCGGCCGTGCAGGGGGTGGGAGGGGGCGGCTTCAGCAGCACTGGTCATGGACAGTCTCCGTGTCGCACTGCGCAGCGGTGGAGGATCGCAGCGCATAGGGCGGACGCTCCATCGAGCGGAAATGCATCCTCGCCAGGTACTCCCCGAAGATCCCCAGCGCGAACAGCTGGACGCCCGAGAAGATCGCGATGATCGAGGCCAGGAAGGGGAATCCGGGCACCGCGCTTCCGTCGACGAGATAGCGCAGGAGCACGTACAGGAGCACCAGGAAGCCCATCGACCCGAAAGCCAGCCCGAGCACGCTGGCGACCTGCAGCGGCAGCACCGAGAAGCCGGTCATCATGTTGATCGCATGATTGATGAGCTTGCGCAGGGTGTAGCCGGAATCGCCGACGGCACGCTCGTCCTGGCGAACGAGAACGGAGCCGAAACGCGTCGTGCCCCAGGTGAGCAGCACGTCGATATTGACCGACGGGCTGCGGTAGGCCGAGAAGGCCTCGCGCAGGCGGGCGCGGAAGACGCGGAACGCGCTCACCTTGCTCGCCGACTCCACGCCCATCGCCCCCTGCAGCGCGAGCTTGGTGATCCTCGAGGCCTGGTCGCGCAGGAAGCCGTGCGTCTCGGCCTGTGGCGAACCATAGACGACGTCGTAGCCTTCATCCAGTCTGGCCAGCAGGCGATGGATCTCTTCCGGCGGATTCTGCAGGTCGTCGTCCAGCGTCACGACGAGCTCGCCGCGCGCGGCCCGAATGCCGCACAGCAGGGCGTTGTGCTGGCCGTAGTTGCGCGCCAGGCGCAGGCCGAGCACGCGGGGATCGGCCGCAGCCAGCTGCTCGATGACGCTCCAGGAGTCGTCGCCGCCGCAGTCTTCCACGAGGATGATCTCGAACGGCCGGCCGATCTGCTCGAGCGCGCCGACGAGCCGTCGATGCAGTTCGGGCAGCATGGCCTGCGAGCGATAGACCGGAACGATGGCGGAAATATCGATGGACATGGTCGTCTTCAGGGGGCGGTCAGGGTTTCTGCGGCTCGCCGAACGACTCGCGCCAGCGCTTCTGGATCTCGGCCGGCGGACAGAACCGGCAGCCTTGGGAAGCGCCCTCGGCGGTGCCGGCATCCTGGTCGACCTGCGCCGCCGAACGCGCCGCGGTCGCCGCCTCCTGCGTCACTGTCGCCTCGGAGGTGGCCGGAGCGGCGTCTGCAGGCTCCGCCTGCGACGGCTCGTCGGGCGCTGCCGGCTTCGGTGCAGGCGGGCGCACCAGCGGCGGCAGCTCGACGCCGAACTCCTCGCCCATCTTGCGCAGCCGAAAGTCGTTCGGCGAAAG
Source organism: Thauera aminoaromatica S2 (assembly GCF_000310185.1). Taxonomy (GTDB): domain Bacteria; phylum Pseudomonadota; class Gammaproteobacteria; order Burkholderiales; family Rhodocyclaceae; genus Thauera; species Thauera aminoaromatica. The sequence continues at coordinate 15,518 of NZ_AMXD01000008.1, forward strand.
CTTCAGGGCCGTGCGCACGACCTCGGCCGCCTTGGCGCGCCGATCGGTCGCCCGGTACAGGGTGGCCAGCTGCGCGGCCGCCCGTGCATGGCGGGGGTCCAGTTGCAGGGCATTGAGCAGGGCGGACTCCGCCTCGATGTGCTGCTTGCCGTAGTACTGGGCCCAGCCGCGCAGGAAATAGACCTCCGGCATGAGGAAGTGCGACCGTGCCGCATGGCTGATGATGTAGCTGGTCTCGTTGACGATCGAACCGACGTAGCGCTCGCGCTCCTTCTGCGAGGCGGAGCCGACCACCTTGTTCTCCCACTGCATCCCGAAGCAGAAGTGATGGAAGTGGAAGTATTTCTGCGGATTGTTGGCCGCCTGCCAGGCGGCATTGTTCTGGTTCTGCAGGCGCTGCACGCACCAGGCGCGCAGCGCCTGATAGTCGGCCTCCGTTCCGGCGCTCGCGCCCGTCATCGCGATCGACCCGGCAAGCAACACGGCTGCTCGCAGCACTTTAACCATCATCGTCTCCTGTCATTTCGGCGCTTCGGGTCCTTGCGCCCGCGCACCGCCCCTGGCGACATCCGCCTGCGCACGCAAGCGCGACAGGCGCTCGAATATCACCTGCGCCGCAAGCGCATGCCCTGCTCCGCTCCAGTGCGTATCGTCCGGCATATAGACGTCGATAACACCGCGCTCCACGGCGTCGCGAATGGCGAGGTCGAGCCGGGCGTCGGGCACATCGAGTCCGTCGAAGAGCTCGCCCAGCCGCTCGGCTGGCAGTCGGGCGGGATCGCGCGCCCAGGGACGATACGCGCTCGACTTGTCCGGCGCCAGCGCGGTCATGAACACCGTCCGTCCGTCGGCCTGAAAGCGCGTCGCCAGGTCTGCGAGGGCGCAGCGGATCCGGCGCAGGTGTTCCGCACTCCAGGCGGCCTTGTTGAAATCGTCGCCGTACACCAGCAGGCGGGCGGATGCGCGCGACGAGAAGAGGTCGGCACGCACGAGTTCGACCTCCACCGTGTTGCCGGCCTGCACACCGAAGAGACCACGCATGGCACTGCGGTAGAGCCAGCTGCGCGCGAACCCGGGGTTGGCCTCCGCCAGCGCATGCGGCCGCGGCACCGCGCGGGCATGCGCCACGACCGCCATCGGCGGCGGCAGCGCGAGCGGCGGCGCGGGGCGCGAGCTCGGACACAGCCCCTCCACCTTCGCGTGATCCGCAGCCAGGCCGCGCTCGACCACGTTCCAGATCACCACCTTCGGCGGATGTTCCACGAACAGGGGCGACGCGCGCAAGGCGTCCACGTCTACGCGATGGACGTCGAGCGTATGCACGCTCCAGCCGGTCATTGCGGCGAGGTGGTTCTGCCATTGCTGGGCCGGTCGCAGGTTCGCGAACGAATCGCCGACCACCAGGATGTCCACCGGCCGCGTCCATTCGCCGAACGAGGTCGGAAGCGGATCGAATTCGAGCACCGGCTCGTTCCAGCCATGCGTGCGCTCGGCGTACCCGCCGAGGCGGGTCAGGTCGCCATAGACCGGCTGCAACCACCACGCCAGCATCCACGCGGCCGCGACCAGGACCAGGGTGAGTCCGACGACGAAGAGGGAAAAGGCGCGCGGCTGCATCAGAACTGGAAGTACAGGAACTCGGAAATCGCATCGCCCCGCGTCAGCGCCGTGGCGAGCAGCAGCACGGTCGCGACCAGCCAGGGGGTGCCGATGCGGAAACGCAGCAGCCCCGCTTCATCGACTCCGCCACGGAAATCGAGCGCGGGCCGGTAGCGGGACATGATCTGCTGCGTGTTGGGGGCGAAGAAGGCGATCGCCGCCAGGATGGCGAGGTCCCGCCAGACCCAGGCATCGGCGAACTGCCCGGCCAGCAGTCCCGCGCCCACCCCCATCTCGCCGGCGAGGCGGTTCAGCCGCCAGTGCAGCGCGTTGAGCCAGTCGGGCGGCACGGCCACGCCATTCGCGCCTGTCATCGCGCCGAGCATGGCGAGCGCGGCATCGAAGGAGTTCGCGCGGAAGAACACCCACGCGACGACCACCGCCACGAAGGTGAGCGCCCAGCCGAGCACCCGCCACGCCCGGCCGCCGCGCAGGCCGAGGCGGCCCACCAGCCAGCGCCAGGCATGATTCACCATCAGGTAGAACCCGTGCAGCGCCCCCCAGACCACGAAGGTCCAGCCCGCGCCGTGCCAGAGCCCGCCCAGCACCATCGTTACGAACAGGTTGGCGTGGCGCCGCAACGGCCCCTTGCGGTTGCCGCCCAGCGCGATGTACAGGTAGTCGCGCAGGAAACGGGACAAGGTCATATGCCAGCGCCGCCAGAACTCGGAGATGCTGCCCGCCTTGTAGGGCGAATCGAAATTGAGCGGCAGCTTGACGCCGAACATGCGGGACAGGCCGATCGCCATGTCGGAATAGCCGGAGAAATCGAAGTAGAGCTGGAAGGTGTAGGCCAGCGCGCCGCCCCAGGCGTCGAGCAGGCTGAGCGCCTGCCCGGCCTCGGCGGCCTGGAACACGGCGTTGGCATGCGGCGCGATGCCGTCGGCGAGGACCACCTTCTTGAAGATGCCGAGCCCGAAGATCGCCAGCCCGACCGCAATGTTCTCCCAGTCGAGCCGGTAGGTGGATGCGTGCGCGAACTGCGGCATCATCTCGCGGTGATGCAGCACCGGCCCGGCGATCAGGTGGGGGAAGTAGGTCACGAACAAGGTGTAGTGGACGAAGTTGAACTCCCTCGCCTCGCCTCGCCAGGCATCGACCAGGAAGGCGATCTGGGTGAAGGTGAAGAAGGAGATCCCCAGCGGCAGCACGATGGCGTCGAAATGCCAGTGGCCGTCGAAGATGACGCGGGCGCTTTCGGCGAAGAAGTTGAAGTACTTGAAGTAGCCGAGCAGGAGCAGGTTGGCGCCCACCGCGAAGACGAGGAGCGCACGCCGACGCTGGCCGGCCGGACGTGCGGACTCGCGCGCCAGGCGGACGCCCATGCCGTAGTTGAAGACGATCGACGCACCGAGCAGGCCGAGGTAGATGGGGTTCCACCAGGCGTAGAAGAAGCACGACGCCGCCGCCAGCCATGCCGCGGCGAGGCGCTGGCTCGTGGCGGCGAGCCAGAAGAAGCCGACCAGCACGATCGGCAGGTACAGGTAGATGAACTGCGGCGAATTGAACAGCATCGCTCAGGCGCGCAGGCAGTTGCGGGTGCGCTCGGCCACCGCCTGCCAGCTCAGCGACTGGCGCACGCGCGCGAGCCCCGCCTGTCCCATCGACTCGAGCAGCGGGGGGTCGTCCAGCAGGCGCGCGAGGGCGTCCACCAGTTCGGCCCCCGTGCTCGCGTCGACGCGCAGGCCGGTCACCCCGTCGAGCACCGCCGAGCCGGTGCCGCCGGCACGTCCGGCGATCGCCGCCTTGCCGCAGGCCGCCGCCTCGAGGAACACCATGCCGAAGCCTTCGGTGTCGCCGCCGATCTCGCGATTGGCCAGCACGAACACATCGCAGGCGTTGTACCAGCGCGGAAGGTCCTCCATCGGCACGTGGCCGAGCCGATGCACCCGCTCCGCGACCCCCGCCTCCCGCGCCACGCCGTCGAGGTAGTCGGCGTCCTCGCCGATGCCGACGATCGCCAGATGCACGTCGACGCCGCGCGCGCGCAGCGCCGGCAGGCTGCGGATCAGGGTGTCGAAACCCTTGCGCCGGCTCAAGCGTCCGACGGACAGGATCAGCCGTGCCGAATCGCCCAGCCCGAGGCGCGCGCGCAGGTCGCCCGCGGGCAGCCCGGGGCGGAAGCGCTCGTTGTCGACACCCGGATGGATGAGCACGATGCGCTCGGGCCGGACCCCCATCCCGATCAGGGTGTCGCGGGTGAAATCGCTGTTGGCGATGACCCGGTCCGCGTGGCGCAAGGCGAAGCACATCGCCTTGTACTTGTTGCCGCGGCCCCAGCCGGTGAGCTCTTCGCCATGGGCGTAGATCACGACCGGGCGCAAGGTCAGGCGGGCGACGAGCCAAGCCACCAGCCCCTCGGGCAGGGCACGCCCGGCGTGGATCGCATCGAATCGCCGCGTGAGCGCGAGCCGCAGCGCGCAGACGAGGAACCTGAGGTACATGCCGAGCGACTCCGGCCGCAGCCAGCCGACGCGCTGCAGGTTCAGGCGGTGCACGCTGTTGGGGTGATCGCGGTCGTACTCGGCGGCGCCCGGAACCTGCGCCGTCAGGATGTGGATCTCCTTCCCGCCGAGTCGGCGATAGACCTCGTCGAACCAGACGGCGGTGCCACCCTTGGTGGGCAGGAAAAGCTCGGTGAGGACCAGGTAGCGGTTCCGCATGGGAGATCTCGGGATCGAAGCGCGCCAGATCGTATCACCGTGCCCGCGCGGCGCAGCGGCCATGCATCACGCCCGCGATCAGGAAGACCGGCGCGAGCGCGAACCGCAGGCCGCTGTATTTCAGGAAGCGCCGCAGCGCGGGCTCGTGCTCGACCCGGGCCAAGAAGACGGCCACCCTGTGCGGCAAGGAACGGGTGACGAGCCCCGTGGCCGCAGCGGCCAGTTCGTCGGCGAGCTCGGCGGTGGACAGGAAGCGCACGTCCGGATGGCGTTCGAGCACCCCGCGCAAGGCCCGCTCCAGCTCGTCGTTCGCCGCGCGCGCGACCGCTGCGGCGCCCACGAAGCTCTCGCGATGGGTCTCGAGCAGGACCGGGCGGCCGAGGCGCCGCTTCGCCGCCACGGCCTGCCAGACCTGTTCCGCCCGATGGCCGCGGATCGGTTCGAAATAGTCGTCGCGCACCAACTGCATCAGTCCGTCGGCGGTGCGCTCTCCATTGCGGATGACGCGCGTCGGCGGCATCAGTGCCCCCTGGCCGTCACGCCCCTCGATGCGACGCCCCGGGGTGACGATGCAGCGCACGCTGCTCCCCGCCCACGCACGCTCGACCGCGTCGTCCCAGACGAAGGTGTTCGGCACCGCCACCACCGGCGCCGCACCAAACAGGCGCTCGAGCAGCCGCGCCTCCTCATCGACGGCACATTGCACCGCCGCGGGATCCAGGGGCCGGCTGGGCAGCACCGAGGCGTCGATCCAGCGGCTCTGCAAATGCGACGGCAGCCCTTCGCTGCGCGCCTGCGGATCGGCCAGCCAGTCGCGCAGCGAGGCATCGACGCGGGCTCGCGCAAGCAGCGCATCGGGCCAGAAATGTTCCATGCCGTGTCGCTGGAGGGCGAAGACCCCCGCGCCGCAGCCGGCACGCATCGCCTCGACCATCGGCGCGAACTCGGGCGCATCGAGCGCCCTGCGGTGGTAGCGCGCAAGGCCGTCGGCCAGCATGGCGGCCCCGTCCGGCAGGCTGCACACGACACCGAGGGTCATCACCGCCGGCCTCCCGCGCTGGTCGCGCACCGCGGCGAGCCGGGAAGCGAGCCCTGCAAGCGCGTCGGCGTCCGCCACCGGCCCGGGACCCCAGTCGTCGCTCTCGACGATCAGCACGGGCTGTGCGAGCACGGGTTCGTTCCACAGGGCTCGCAGAGCGGCACGGTGCACAACGACCACCGACACGGTGGCGCCGATCCACCACGACACGAAAAGGGCCAACACGAACGACATTGACTCAACGACTCCTAAGAAGCGCTTCAATCACGACGGTCAGCCCCTACCCCAGCATAACCACGTGTACGGTGGCGAGCAGCCAGTGCGTCCCCCCGCACGCCCGAATGATCTGCAGGCCCGCGGAGCACCTTTAATCCGCTAGAAATCGAAGTAGATGAACTTCTGCGTCGGACCACCAAACATCACCAGCATCAGCACGAATACCGCGTAGGCCGTGCCCCTTATCGGGAAGGGCACACGCCACCACCAGACGACGCCGGCGCGTCGGAACACGTCAACGATACGCGGCTCGACCAGCACGAGCCCCACCGTGAGCAATACCCCGGCGACTTCGTACATCCGCAACGGTGCGAGCACGGCCGGCTGCGCCATCCCGAGCATCGCCGCACAAATCTGCCAAGCTTGGTCGAAGCCGGACGCGCGGAAGAACACCCAGGTGAAATGCACCGCGATAAACATCGTCGGCCAGCCGAGCAAGGAGATCACACGATCGATCCGGCAGCCCTGGCGCACGTCCAGCAGTCGCAGTGCGCCATTCAGCAGACGATGGAGAACCAGCAAGGCTCCGTGCAGGAAACCCCAGAACACGAAGGTCCAGTTCGCACCGTGCCACAAGCCGCCAAGCAACATCGTCAGCATCAAGTTGCGGTAGGTGTTGAAGCGACCTTCCCGATTGCCCCCCAATGACACATAGAGATAGTCCCGCAGCCAGCGCGAGAGCGTGATATGCCACCGACGCCAAAACTCGGACGGGTTGCGGCTGATGTAGGGAAACTGAAAGTTTAGCGGCATGACCACGCCGAACATGCGTGCAAGCCCCAGCGCCATTTCACTGTAGCCGGAGAAGTCGAGGTAGATCTCCATGCCGAAAGCTACGGTCGCCAGCCAGGCACGCATGAGATCGAGGCGCTCGGGGTGGGCATAGAGATCGTCGACCACCGGCGCGAGGTTGTCGGCGAACAAGGCCTTCTTGATCAGGCCGCCGACGAAGATAAACGCTCCGATGCGCAGGTTCTCCCACGCGATCGGCTTGAGCGTCTGAAGCTGGTCGACAAGCTCGTGGACATGGAGGATCGGTCCGGCGATCAGTTGCGGAAAGAAGGTCACGTAAAGGAACCAGTCGCGATAACCGATCTCCTTGGTGCATGAGCCGCGATACACGTCGATCATCGCGCTGAGCATCTGGAAGGTGTAAAAGCTGATGCCCAAGGGCAGTGCCCAGTCAATCCAGCCCGGGCGGGCGACCGCGACCTCCCCGCCCACTGCGCTCGCCACCCACAGCGCAGACTCGATCAGCAGTCCAAGATACTTGAACGCGGCCAGGACCCCCAGATTCGCCGCGATGACCACGATCATCAACGCGCGCGAACGGGTTGCGAGCATGCCCCGATAGGCGTACCAGTTCGCTGTGATCGAAAAACCGATCAGCAGGAGGTATACCGGTTTCCAACTGGCATAGAAAAGGATGCTTGCCGCTAGCAGCACGCCCGCCCGCTGGCCATGCGTGCGCGCACCTGCATACACGGCCAGGACAGCGATGAAGAAGACGATGAAGCTGGCGCTGCTGAAGATCATTGTATGGGTACTCGCTGGATTTCGCTGGTCGACGACCCCGCGAGAGCGGCACCTAGCTCGGCGCTGAACCGCTGTGCGCCACGATCGTTCAGATGGCCGGCGTTGACGAACTCGCCAGGCGCCATGCGGTGCCCCCGATCGAGAGCGAACAAGGGAACCCCCCGTTGCTCGAGCGCCCGGCGCACGCTCAGGTAGGGTCCGGCTGCGGGGTGCTCGAGCTCGAGATAGAGCACGTTCCGGTTCGACAGTGGGGGAAAAATCACCGCAACTTCAACGCCTCTTGTCCGCAGCAGGTCAACCAGCCTGAACAGATTCGCCACCTCCGCGGCGCTCGGCGGAGCGGTGGAGCCGGCCTCCTGACGCGCCACCTGTCCGGCGTCCTGCTGCCCACCGAAACCGGGCCGATAACCTTGGCGCTCCGCAGCACCGCCTCCGGCTGGTTCGATCTCGACCTGAAGCGACTGGAGAAACTGCAGGAACCTGGCCGGTTCGCGCAACTGCTTGAGGTTGTCGGCGTAGCCCCACAGCCTGATGCGGGTGCGCAGGAAGGCGTGCAAGCCGTCATCCCGCAGTACGGGCGCGACGAAGAAGACCTCGTAGCCGAGCGCATCGCCTCCCTGCAACAAGGACTCGTCCAGCCCGATCAGGACGTTGCCGATGCGTTCTGGCCCAAGCAGGCCTCCTTCATCGAGACGCCGAGCGATGCCGAGCAGGGTCGTAGCGCCGGCTCCGGGCAGGCCCAGATTGAAGACGCTCGGCCCTGTCGGCATTGCGCGTGCCAAGGTGCGAGGATCGATGCCGTTATCGACCCGGCTGTTGCCGAGGACGAGCCACCGCGGAGTGTCGCGCTCGACGTGCAGCACCTTCTCGAACGCCCGACCGACCGCGAACACCGCGCGTAGGCGATACATGAAAGAGTCGGAGTGCAACAGCGCTTCGACACCAACGAGCATGACCACGGCGATGACCATCCCGAGCCCTGGTAGGCCGATGCTTCGCCAGACTTCCATCCTGCGTCCCATAACCCCATCCCGACGTGATCCGCATTGCACTTGCTTTCGTTCACCTCGGCTACCATTAGGGCATTCCGACGAGCCAGAGCATTCTAGAGCGATGACGAAACGACGAGTACTGTGCGGCTGGGTGAATTTCGACGAGCGGGTCACATCGCACGACCCGCTACGCGCGATGCTGGCTGCCGAAGGGCTGGGGCTGACCGACGTCCAGATCCAGGCGAGCGAGATCGGCATGATCGCGTGCACCTATCCCGCCTGCTCCACCGCGACCGACCTCGGGGCAGGCTGCGTGGCTGCGGTCCTTGGCCGTCCGCGCTGGCCCGACGCGGATCTGCGCGAGCGGGCAGAAACCGAAGGTCACGCTGCCGCCGCGCTCGTCGCCTGGCGCAAATCCGGCAACGACATGCTGCAGGCCATGCGCGGCAATTTCGCCCTCGTCCTGATCGACACCCGCCAGCGCTGCGCACTGCTCGCAATCGACCGCACCGGGATCGAGCGGCTGTGCTTCGCGCGAGTCGGTGGCGCGCTGGTATTCTCGACCAGCGCCCGCGCAGTCGCCCGCCACCCCCTGACCGCAGCAGCGGTGAACCCGCAGGCTCTCTACGAATATCTCTACTGCCATATGGTGCCCAGTCCGGATACCGCGTTCTCTGGCGTCGAGAAACTGCTGCCCGCCGAATGCGCGACCTTCACCGGTAGCACGCCGGCAAAGCGCTCCTTCTACTGGCAACTGGCTTACGATGCGGGTGGGGGCGCCAACGACGCTATGCTGCGCCAGCGCTTCCTGGATCTGACCGAACAAGCTGTGGCACGCCAGTACGACGCCCGACAACCCACAGGGGCCTTCCTGTCCGGTGGCACGGACAGTTCGACCGTAAGCGGCATGCTAGGCAAGGTCGCCGGCGTTCCGGCCAAGACATTCTCGATCGGATTCGAGGCCGAAGGCTTCGACGAGCTCGAATACGCGCGCCTCACCGCCCGCCATTTCGGAACCGAAACGAACGAGTACTACGTGACTGCGGACGATCTGATCGAGGCGATGCCCTTGATCGCCGCCGCCTACGACGAACCCTTCGGCAACGCGTCGGCCGCACCCACCTACTTCTGCGCAAAGATGGCGCGCGAGCGGGGTATCGAGGTGGTGCTCGCCGGGGACGGCGGAGACGAATTCTTCGGCGGCAATGAGCGCTACGCCAAACAGGGTGTTTTCGAGCACTACCACCGTGTGCCGTTACCGCTGCGCAGACTGCTCGAGCCGATGGTGATGAATTTTCCGCTCGGCCAGTCGATTCTGCCGGTACGAAAGGCGCAGAGCTATGTCAGGCAGGCCCGCATTCCGCTGCCCGACCGCATGGAAACCTACAACTTCCTGCATCGCAACCCACTGCAGGAGATCTTCGAACCGGAATTTCTCGTCTCGGTCGATACCGGACGCCCACTTCAACTGGCGCGCGAAGCCTACTTCCGTTGCGCCTCGCCGGAGATGGTCGAGCGCATGATGCACCTCGACCACAAGATCACGCTCGCCGACAACGATCTGCGCAAGGTTACGCGGATGTGCGAGGCGGCAGGCGTGGAGGTTCGTTTCCCGCTCCTTGATGACGACCTCGTCGAGTTCTCCGGACATCTGACGCCGCGTCAGAAGGTGGACAAGGGACGCCTGCGCGTGCTCTTCAAAGATGCATTGCGCGGCTTCCTGCCCGATGCGACGATCACCAAGAGCAAGCACGGCTTCGGCCTGCCGTTCGGGATCTGGCTTGAGGACCATGCGCCGCTCAAGGCGCTGACGGACGACGCAATCGACAGTCTGGGGAGACGCGGCATTGTCAAGCCCGACTATCTCGCACTGCTGCGCCGCGAGCACGCCAGCGGCCACGCGAGCTACTACGGTGTGATGATCTGGGTGCTCGTCGAACTCGAGCTCTGGCTGCGCGCCAACTCCTGACTGCGCAGACCGGTTGAGGCCGGCGGGGTGGTCGTCCCCAAGCTTCGAGCCGTCATGGGGGGAGTCTTCCGATGCCCCAGCGTCGACGGAGCGGCGGTGGGGAACTGCCCCGCGAGCTCCTTTTCCAGCATCGCACGCACCGCCACGATGATCACGATCAGGTGGTAAAACAGGTCGAAATACTGCAGGCCCAGGAAAGAGCCGGCCGACATGTAGCCGATCAGGCTGACCTGGATCATCGCGGCGAGGTCCCGCGCCCAGGTCAGTTCCTTGTGCGGCTTCACCATGCGGATGATCTGTGTCGCCGACCGCCAGGTGAAGATGTGCAGCAGCACGAACATGACGAGACCGGGCCAGCCCTGCTCGCCGAGCGTACCGAACCAGTTGCTGTGCGAATCGGTGCCTCCGAAGCCCGTGACCGCGCGGAAACCCCCGCCGAGCAGGCTGGAGTTGGCGATGTAGACGGCATTCCCCCAGGCGTAGATGCGCCCTTGTGCCGAGCCGTCCTCATCATAGGTCTGGATCGTGTGCATGCGCTCGAACCACTCCGGCGGCATCACGTAGAACACGACCAGCACCACCGGGATGATCCCGATCAGGACCCCGAGCCGGTTGCGCGCCTTGAGCAGGAAGAACACCCCCATGGCGCCGAGCCCGACCAGCGCACCGCGCGAATGCGTGCCGATCACGGCGATCAGAGTGAGGACGGACATGGCGAGCAGCCCCAGGCGCTGCCAGGCCACCTTGAGCTGCAGGCGGATGTACCAGAGCAGCGGGACCGTCATCAGCAGGGCGAGGCCGATCGAGTTGCGGTCCTCGATGAAGGAGCCGCCGGGGCCGCGCACGTTGTTTCCGCTGCCCCCGGTCAGGACGAAGATGCCGCCCTTCACCCCGTAGAAGGCCAGCGAGAAGGCGATCACGACCACCAGCCAGTGAACGCGGTCGCGGTCGCGGATCAGCATCAGGGTGACGTAGGTCATCAACATGATCCGCCACACCTTGTCCCACTGCGGCCAGGCCAGGCCCGGATACCACGAGAAAGCCGTGGTCAGGAACATCCATCCGGTGAACACCAGCATCAGCCAGGTCTCGCGCGACCACACGATCTCCTTCTTCTCGCGCGAGAACAGGATGCCGACGAAAGTGGCGAGCGCGACCATGAATGCGAAGGGCATCGAGGTCGAGAAGCCCCAGGCCATCCGGTGCGGATTCATGTAGCTCAGCCACGACCACGCGAGAATGCCGATCCACGGGTATCTGAGGATGAAGGGCAGCGTGCCGAACACCGCGAGGGTGACGATCAGGTCGCGCATGACACCTCCGAGGCGTCGACCTTGCTGACGACGTAGCGATACTTTCCGGACTTCTCCGGCGCAATCTCGGCAACCTGCTCCACGTCGATCCGCACCCCCTCGCCGAGCCGGGCCGCCAGACCGTGCTCGATCCGACCGACAGTGTCGGCGTCGAACCCCACGCCCGGCACCACCTGCACCCGAGTGTGCTCCAGCGACTCCTGCACGATGCGGAAGCCCGCCACCTGGGGCAGGTCGCGCAGCACGTAGATCAGCGCCAGCCCGTGCATCACGGTGCCGTCGCGGGCGACGACGAAGTCGGTCGCGCGTCCCTGGATCTCCCTCAGCATCGGCAGGCCGCGCCCGCAGGCGCAGGTCGCGGTGTCCATCACCGCCACGTCCCCGGTGCGATAGCGGATGAAGGGGAAGTCGCCGGTGGCGAGATGGGTGACGACGATCTCGCCCGCCTGCCCGGGCGGCAGCACCCTGCCCTCGCCATCGACGATCTCGACAATGAGGTCCTCGGCAGTGAGGTGCATGCCGCCTTGCGGGCACTGGTGGGCGATGAAGCCGGCGTCGCGCGAGCCGTAGCCGTTGGCGACCGGGCAGCCGAAGACACGCTCGATGGCCTCGCGCTGGTGGTCGTAGAGGCGCTCGGAGGTGCAGAACGCCACCTCGATGCCGAGGTCGTCCATGCGAATCCCGCGCCTTTCGGCGTGCAGGCCGATATGGGACAGCGCCGAAGGGTAGCCGAAGACCATCTTCGGGCGGCGCGCGCGGATGCGGGCGACGAAGCCGTCCAGCTTCGTGGCGGACATCTCGAAGGCGGGCAGCAGCTCGGTACGGAACAGCCGATCCCGCAGTGCGCGCACCCGGTCCTGCGCGCCGAGCTCGATCGGCGAGCCCCACACGACAATCTCGGGATCGCCGATGTCGACGCCCCACCAGCGCGTCGCGCGCCACTTGGCGGCGACGTCGTGGCTCACACGCCGGTCGCCGATGAAGAAGATGAGCGGCTCGCCGCTCGAGCCGCCGGTGTTGAAGCGAGCCAGTCCGACCGCGTCGTCGGCCTTCAAGGCTTCGGTATTGGCGCGGATCTCCGCCTTGCCCAGGAAGGGCAGGCGCTGCAGCTCGGCCAGGCTGGCGATCGCCGCGGGGTCGAAGCCGATGCGCGCGAAGCCTTCGCGGTAATAGGGCACGTGGTCGCGCGCATGCACCAGCAGCGCACGCAGGCGCTCGAGCTGCAGGGCCTCGATGCGCTCGCGCGGCCACCACTGGCTATCCTCCAGGCCGCGCCGCAGGGCGACGCTGTCGTGTTGCTTGAGGCGCTCGTGGAGCGGGAAAAGCAGGCCCGAGACCAGGCGGGTGTAGAGGCCGGACATTTCGTTTTCCTCCGCCTCAAGGGTTCGCGGTGCGATCCAGCATGGCCTGCAGGGGCCCGCCCATCTCGCGTGCGAAGTCTTCAAGCGCGGCGATCGTGCCGGCGTGCCCGCCCTGACCCTGCGGCGCATGCAGCATGACCACCGCCGAATCGTCCCCTTCGCCGCGCAGGCGGCTCAGCGCCAGATAGACCTTGGCAAGATGATCGCTGGTGGTCCACCGGCCGCCGATCCAGTACGCGTACCAGACGACCATGCGTGCATGCTCGCTCGCCATCTCCAGCGTGCGCCACGCCTGCGCCTGGTCGCCGAGTTGCACCCGGACCGGACCCGCGGCGGTCATGCGCCACACCGGGTCCTTGCTGATCAGCACGCGGTTCTCGGAATTGATCAACTCCCTGCCCGGTCCCTGGTCGCGGTAATAGCCGATGTACACCCCCACCGGAACGCTCCCCGCGCGCCAGGTCGAACGGAAGGTGTCGCGCATGCCGGAATAGCTCGGCGACCACGGCGGCAATTCGCCCGCTTCCGTCCGCTGCCACGCGCCCTGCCCCTCCAGCGCGGCGAAGCGCACCGGCCCCTGCTCGCCCTGGCGCTCGAGGTGGCCGAGGACCGGCACCCACAGCCCCACCGCGACCACCGCCACGGCCAGCCAGCCCAGGCCACCGGTGCGTACGCCCGACGATCGCGCGGAGCCGACGGGCATGGCCGGGGCCTCTTCCTCGTCCTCCTGCCAGCGCGAACCGATCCAGAACAGCGCGAGGATGATGATGCCGAAGAAGACCCAGCCGTAGATCAGGTGGTCGGCCCCGGCAGCGAGGCGGTTGTCGGTGAGGTGGCCGAGCATCACGATGCCGTAGGCGCGCAGCCAGTTGGCGAATACCGGCAGCACGATCGAGGCGGCGACGAAAAGCAGGCGCTTCTGCGTGCTGCGGTAGTTCAGGTAAGCGTACAGGCTGCCGACGACGATCGAGGCCATCAGGTAGCGCACGCCGCTGCACCCCTCCACCACCTGCCAGCGCCCGGAGGGGATCACCAGCAGGAAGCCTTCGGCGTACACCGGCACGCCGGAGGCGCGCACCGCCCAGATGATGAAGTCGGCGGTCCACTGCATCATGGTGGGGAAGAGGAACTCGCCGAACGGCACCATGAAGAACAGGAAGCCGATCGGGAAGGCGTAGGTGCGCACCACCGCGCTGCCCATCACCGCCCAGACGAAGCCCACCAGCATGCCCACGAAGGCGAACTGCGACACCGCATCGACGCTGGCGAGCTCGCCGAGCAACCAGGCCGCGCCGGCGACGAGTCCGGCGCAGATGCCGAGCAGCGAGGGCGCGATCGGTACATGGTCGATGAAGTGCCGGCGCCGCCATACCAGCCAGGCCGAGATCGGCGCGATCACGAAGCCGTGGGCGAAGGTGTCCGAGCGGTCCCAGATGCCCACCATGGCCAGGAAGGTGTCGCGATACCAGAACAGCAGCCACAGCAGTCCCAGCGCAAGCACCGCCAGGTGAAGCCTGCGCGTGCGCGGATCACCGAGCGTCGCAGGGCGGGCGTCGGTCGCCTGCAGGTGGGTCGGCATCGCGCCCGGCCGCACGGATTGAAGCATCGCGGTTCCTTTCATGTTCATGTGGCCCTCTTCGCGGCAATCGCATCCGCGTAGGCGGACAGCAGTTGTGCGCGCACCGAGCTCCAGCGGTAGCGCTGCACCTCGGCGCGCCCGGCGGCGACCAGCGCGGCGCGCAGGCCGGTGTCGGCAAGCACCTTGTGCGCGGCGTCGGCCATCGCCTGCGGATCGTCGGGTGGAACCAGCATGGCCGTGTGGCCTTGCGTGACGATGAAGGGAATGCCGCCGACGTCGGTGGTGACCACCGGCAGGCCGCTCGCCAGCGCCTCGAGGATGGCATTGGGCATGTTATCCACCCGACTCGGGTTGAGCATGAGATCTGCGTCACGGTAGAGCGCAGCCATCTGCTCGCGGTCCAGGCGACCGGTGAAGCGGACCCGCTCGGCGATGCCGAGTTCCTGTGCGAGCGCGGCCAGCGCCGCGGCCTCCGGCCCGCTGCCGGCGATCGAGAGGCGCGCCGCCGGCCAGGCCGCGCACAGCCGCGCGAAGGCGCGCAGCGCGGTGTCGTTGCCGTAGAGGGCTTCGAGGTTGCGGGCGACGACCAGATGCGGGCCCTCGCCGGCCGCGCGCGGCGCCGTCGCGGGATGGAAACGCTCGAGGTCGACGATGTTGGAGACGATGCGCCCGGCCATGCCGTGGCGCGCGAAGACTTCGAGCAGGAAGCCGGACGGCAGCACCAGGCTGGACGCGCGGCGCAGGGTGGCACGCACGACCGCCGCCGAGCGGGCAAGGAAGCCGGCCGCCTCGCCACCGCGGTAATTGACCACCACCGGCACGCCGCGCAGCCAGCCGATCCACACCGCCGGCGCGGCGAAGAGATGCCAGGACCAGCCGGAGTTGGCCATCACGTGCATGAGGTTCGCCCGCCCTGCGGCCTGCCACAGCCGCAGCAGGTAGGGCAGGAGCCGGAACAGCGCGCGCACGCCCTTCAGCCTTTCGACCCAAGCCGGACGATACGGCGCATTGACCTGCACGACCTCGACCGACGCGCCCTCGCCGCGCAGCAGCTCGGCGAGCTGGCGGGTCTGGTTGGCCATGCCGCCGGCAGGCGGCGGCAGCGGCCCGACGAGCAGGACGCGCAGCGCGGAGAAATTCATGCCGCGGCGCGAGGCTTCGCGACCAGTCTGCGATACACCGGCGTGTAGTTCGCCACGCTGTTCGTCCAGTTGCGCACGTCCTCGACGAACTGCCGCCCCGCCGCGCGCATCGCCGGCCAGCGCTCGCGGTGCGCGAGCAGGTCGTCGATGGCGGCGGCGAGCGCCTCGGCGCTGCCGGCCTTGAACAGCCTGCCGGTCTCGCCGTCGCGGATCAGCTCCTTGTGGCCGCCGACGTCGGAGGCGACGAAGAGCCGACCCTGCGCCATGGCCTCGAGCGGCTTGAGCGGGGTGACCAGCTCGGTGAGTCGCATGGAGTGGCGCGGATAGGCGAGCAGGTCGATCTGGTCGTAGTAGCGGCTGACGTCCTTGTGCGGCACGCGGCCGGTGAAGACGACCTTGTCGGCCACGCCGAGGCGCAGGGCCTGAGCCTTGAGGTTTTCGTCCTGCGGCCCGCCGCCGACGAGCAGCAGGCGCAGCTCGGGGCGCTTCTGCAGCAGCGCGGGGAAGGCCTCGAGCAGCAGATCGAGGCCCTCGTAGGCGTAGAAGGAGCCGACGAAGCCCACCACGGTGGTGCCGGCGAGGCCGAGCTGCTCCCGCAAGGCAGGGTCGGCGTCGCCCGAGAGCTGGAAGGACTCGATGTCGACCGCGTTGGGGATGACCGTGACCTTGGCCGCCGGAATGCCGCGGCCGACGATGTCGGCGCGCAGGCCTTCGCAGATGGTGAACACATGGTCGGCGCGCTTGATCGCCCAGGTCTCCAGCCCCTTGGTGGCGCGGTAGCGCAGGCTGCCCTCGGTGGTGGTGCCATGATCGACCGCGGCGTCTTCCCAGAAGGCGCGGATCTCGTAGACGACCGGAATGCCGAGCTTGCGCCCGGCGCGGATGGCCGGAATGGCGTTGAGCACCGGCGAGTGGGCGTGGAGGATGTCGGGGCGCAGTTCGGCCGCGAGCTGCTCGATGCGCGCCTGCACCGCACGGATCTGGCGCAGCTCGGCGATGCCGCTGCTCGCCGGCGTCGGCACGGCGGTACGGTGGAAACGCAAGCCCTCGATCTCCTCCACCATGGCCGTCGTCTCGCCCTGCTTGGGCGAGGTCAGGTGGAAGGTCTCCCAGCCGAGCGCGCGCTGCTCGCGCAGGATCGCCGCGGTGCGGAAGGTGTAGCCGCTGTGCAGCGGGATCGAGTGATCGAGGATGTGCAGGATGCGCATGGAGTATTCGGAACGTCGCGTTCAGACCGCCTCGGCGAGCGCGACCGGCAGGGTGGCGCCGGCTGCGGTGTTGCGGACGAAAGCCTCGAACATCAGCAGCGTCCACAGCGGGGCGCTGTAGTCGCGCGCGCCGGACTGGTGGGCGTCGACCAGATGCTCGAGGTAGCTGCGCTCGAAGATACCCGTAGCGGCCAGGGTCTCGCCCAGCACTGCGTCACGCACGCGCTGCTTTAGCGGGCCGCGGAACCAGCGCGCGAGCGGCACCGCGAAGCCCATCTTCGGGCGGTAGAGCACGTCGTCGGGCAGCAGCGGCTCCATCGCCTTCTTGAACAGGTACTTGCCCTCGTTGCCCTGGATCTTGAGGCCGGAGGGCAGCGTCGCCAGCCACTCGACCAGCTTGTGGTCCATCAGCGGCTCGCGCACCTCGAGCGAGTGCGCCATGCTCGCGCGGTCGACCTTGGTGTTGATGTCGCCGACCAGGTAGGTCTTGAGGTCGAGGTACTGGATCAGCGCGAGCGCATCGTCGGTGCCGGCGGCTGCGGCATGGCGGCGGAAGACCTCGAGCGCGTCGTAACCGCCGAGCCTGTTGCGGAATTCGGCGCTGAACAGCTTGCGCCGCATGTCGCCGCGCAGGATGGAGACGCTGTGGAAGTAGGCCTCGGTGGCGTCGCGCGCCATCGCCTGGAAGGTGGTCTTGGCGCGGAACACGCGCGGCGCCCAGTCGGCCTTGGGATAGACGCGGCCGAGCAGGCCGAAGAGCGGTCGGCGCACGCCCATCGGCAGCGCGGCGCGCATCTTCTCTTCCATCAGGTGCATGCGGTAGCGGCGATAGCCGCCGAAGCTCTCGTCGCCGCCGTCGCCCGACAGCGCCACGGTGACATGCTTGCGCGCGAGCTGGCACACGCGGTAAGTGGGGATGGCCGAGCTGTCGGCGTAGGGCTCGTCGTAGAGCGCGGCCAGGGTGTCGATGAGGTCGAAGTCGTCGGACTTGACGGTCTCGACGAAGTGGCGGGTGCGGTAGCGGTCGGCGACCATCTGCGCGAACGCCGACTCGTTGTACTTGGGATCGTCGAAGGCGATCGAGCAGGTGTTGACCGGATCGTCCGAGAGCCCCGCCATGGTCGCCACCACCGCGCTCGAATCGACCCCTCCGGAGAGGAAGGCACCCAGCGGCACCTCGGCGATCATGCGCAGCCGCACCGATTCGCGCAGGCGCTCGGTCAGCTCGCCGGTGGCGTCGGCGAGGCCGATGTCGTTGTCGAGGGTGAAGCGCACGTCCCAGTACTGCTTCGGCGCGGGGATCGGCTGGCCGCGGCGGATGCACAGCGATTCGCCGGGGCCGAGCTTCCTGGCGCCGAGGAAGATGGTGCGCGGCTCGGCGACGTAGCCGAGGGCGAAGTACTCCTCGACCGCGAGCGGGTCGATGCGGCGGTCGAGCGCCGGGTGCTGCATCAGCACCTTGAGTTCGGAGCCGAAGGCGAGCGTGCCGTCGGGCAGCAGCGCGTAGAACATCGGCTTGACCGCGAGGCGGTCGCGCGCCATGAAGAAGGTGTCGCGGTTGCGGTCGTGCAGCGCGAACGCGAACATGCCGCGGAAGCGCTGCACGCAGTCCTCGCCCCAGGCCTCCCAGGCGTGCACGATGACCTCCGTGTCGCTGCGGGTGTGGAAGACGTGACCGAGCGCCTCGAGCTCGGGTACGAGCTCCTGGAAGTTGTAGATCTCGCCGTTGAACACCACCGCCACCGAGCCGTCCTCGTTGAACAGCGGTTGCTGGCCGGTGGCAAGGTCGATGATGGACAGGCGGCGGTGGGCGAGCGCGACGCCCGGCTCGAAGTGGTAGCCGCCCTCGTCCGGGCCGCGATGGTGCTGGACGTCGTTCATGCGCTGCATCAGGGCGCGCTCGAAGTCGCGTTTGCCACGGGTGTCGAAGAGGCCGGCAATGCCGCACATGATCGCGTGTCCTCGTCAGGCTGCGCCCTGCGGGCGCAGAAGGGATTCGTAGAGCTCGGCGTAGCGGGCCACCATGCGCTCGATGCTGAACTCCGCCTCGACGCGCCGGCGCGCAGCCAGGCCCTGTTCTTGCCGCAATGCAGCATCCGCAGCGTAGCACAGCAACGCCTCCGCCATGCCGCGCGGGTCTTCGGCCGCCACGAGCGCGCCGGTCTCGCCGGGCACGACCAGTTCCGCATTGCCGCCGACCGCGGTGGCGACGACCGGCAGCCCGCTCGCCATCGCCTCGAGGACGGTGTTGGAGATGCCCTCGGCGCGCGACGGCAGCGCGAACACGTCGAGCGCGCGCATCACCGCGGGCACGTCGGCACGCTCGCCGGCCAGCCAGACGGCGTCTTCCAGCCCGCTGCTGCGGATCTCGGCCTCGAGCGTGGCGCGCAGCGGCCCGTCGCCCGCGAGCAGCAGGCGCAGCCTGCCCCCGACCCCGCCGTGTGTGCGCGCGAGCGCGAAGGCGCGCACCAGGGCGAGCGGATCCTTGACCGCCTGCTGCCGCCCGACCGTGCCGACGATGACCGTGCCGGGGGTGGCGAAGCCTTCCGGCAGACCGGCGAGGCTGCGCGCCTGCGCCGACAGGCGGGGGTGGAAGCGCCGCGCGTCCACGCCGTTGCAGATGCGCGCGACCCGCGCGGGGGAAATGCCCACGCGCTCGACGAGATAGGACTCGATGTGGCCCGAGAGCGCCACGTAGCGGTTCACGAAGGGGCTGTAGGCACGCCGCAGCCACTGGAACTTGCGCCGCGTGCCGCCGGGGTCGGAGACGTCCCAGCCGTGCTCGCCATGCACCGTCGCCGGCACGCCGGCGAGCCGCGCCGGCACGACGGCCTCGAGCGCGGCGAGGTTGCGCGTATGCACGATCGCCGGACGCAGCGCGCGGAACAGCCGGTACAGGCGCGGATAGAGCTTGAGGCCGTGGCCGGGCGGCTTGTGCAGCGACACGAAGCGCACGTCCGCGCGCTCGATGCGGCGCGAGAAGCCTTCGGTGCATTCGGTGAGCGCCACCACCGCATGACGGAAGCGCTCGGCAGGGAGGTGGTTGATCAGGTTCACCACCCCGTTCTCCAGGCCGCCGACGTCGAAGCGGTACACGAGGTGCAGCACCAGCGGCCGGGCGACGTCCTTCATGGTGTCCGCACGAGCGCCGCCGCGTTCGGCGCGGCGCCCTCGCGGGCCTGCACCGCCTGCGCGAGGCCTGCATCCGTGCCCTGCGCATCGAGCAGCCAGTCCAGGGTGCGCAGGTGCGCCGACCAGCTGTAGGCGCGCAGCACGCAGTCCCGCGCCGCCGCGCCGATCGCGGCGCGGCGCGACGGATCCCCAAGCAGCTCGACCACGCGCCGGCACAGCTCGTCGCCATCTTCGGCGATGCTGCACTCCACCCCGTCGCGCGCCGCCAGACCCACGGCAGGCGCGGCCGAGAGCACCACCGGGCGCGCCATGGCCATCGCTTCCAGCACCTTGTTCTGGATGCCGCGCGCAATGCGCAGGGGCGCCACCACGAGGTCGGCGTGGGCGATGTAGGGGCGCACGTCGGGCACGGTACCGGTGACCACGACATCCTCGCCGGCGAGCGCCTGCACGGCCGGCGCCGGGTTCATGCCCACGATCCAGAAGCGCACGCCGGGCATGGCGCGACGGATCGCCGGCAGGAGCTCGGTGGCGAACCAGCACACCGCGTCGACGTTGGGCCAGTAGTCCATCGCACCGCTGAAGGCGATCACCGGAGCGCCCGCCGGATAGGGCGAAGCCCCCGCGTTGGCAGGCGCGAAGTACTCGGCGTCGACCCCGTTCTGCATGACGCCGACGCGGTCGCCGACTTCGGGCGCCGCGCGCCGGAAGACCTCGGCCTCGGCCTCGGTGACGAAGAGGCTCGCCTCCACGCCGGCTGCGGCGCGGCGCTCGAAGTCGAGCAGGCGCTCGCCCTCGCGCCGGTACAGCCAGGACATCGGCCAGCGCCGGTCGGCGGCGTACTGCGTCCACTTGGCCGAATCGACGTCGCAGAAGTCGACCACGCGGCGGCTCAGCCCGGGCACGTCGAGGTACTGCGCCATCGGCCCCGAGAAGGCCACCGCCGAACGGATGCCGTTCTCCGCCACCACCTGATCCACCCAGCGCGCCAGGCGCGGGCTGCGGTAATAGGGCAGGCTCAGCGCCTCTCCGCGCAGCAGGCCGCGCAGGCTCGCGAGGCGGCGGATGCCCGGCTCGATCGGGATCACGCAGGTCTGCTCGCACCACTGGCGCAGCGCCGGGATGTGGCGGCGGTCGTCCGCATGGTCGACGAAGCTGCCCAGCCACACCCGGTGCGTGCGGGCGAGCTGGCGCAGGATGTTGAACGACCGCAGCTTGTCGCCCTTGTTGGGCGGGTAGGGGATGCGGTGCGTGAGGTAGAGGAGCGGCGG
Organism: Thauera aminoaromatica S2; assembly: GCF_000310185.1. Classification (GTDB taxonomy): domain Bacteria; phylum Pseudomonadota; class Gammaproteobacteria; order Burkholderiales; family Rhodocyclaceae; genus Thauera; species Thauera aminoaromatica. The sequence goes on from NZ_AMXD01000008.1 coordinate 36,658, forward strand.
CCGGCTGTCCTGCACCGCCCTACCCCAGGTTGCGCACGATGTGCGGCCCGAGCCGGTTCGCCACGCCGATCGGCAGGCGCTTCCAGAGGGCGATGAAGGCCCGGTACTTGGGGTTCATCGGGTTGTTCTGCGGGATGCTGTCGCGCTTGTACAGGCAGAACTCGTACGACAGCGGCTGCGGCTCGAAGCCCCAGTTCTTCTTGAACGCATAGGGGCCGGTGCCGACCTTGCTGCGACCGTAGTCGAAGACCGTGCAGCCGCGCTCGCAGGCGCGCCGCATCAGCTCCCAGTACTTGAAGTCGTTGGCGGCGAGCTCGCGCGCTGCAAGGTCGTCGCCCGCGTAGTAGGGCAGCACCTCGTCGCGGAAGTAGAAGCTGAGCACGCTCGACAGCGGCTTGCCCTCGGGCGAGGTCACCGTGAGCACTTCGCAGGCCTCACCGAAGCGCTTCTTGAGCTGCTCGAAGAACTTCCTCGGCAGCGCCGGCGTGCCGTGACGAAGCACGTTGTCGGCGTAGAGCGCGAAGAAGCGCTCGACACCCGCGTCCACCTCGCCGACCAGGCCGTTCTTGATGCCCTTGCGCACCATGGCGCGCTGCTTGCGCGGGATGGCGAGCAGGTTGGCCTCGACCTCGGGCAGGATCTCCTTGCGGAAGGTGACGTAGAGTTCCTGGCGCGGCCAGTCCTCGTGGCGCGGCTTCAGGTTGCGGAATTCGAGGTGCTGCACGCCGAGCGCCTGCGCCAGCGTCTCGGCCTTGGATTCGAGCGCGTACAGCGTCTCCGGGCCTGCATCCTCGGCCGCCGCGATGCCGCCGTAGACGCAGAAGGGTAGCGACACCAGCGCATGACCGAACAGGCGGCTGCGCACCTCGGCGAGCGGCAGCACGCCGACGATGTCGCCGGCGCGCTCGGCATACAGATAGAAGGTGCGGTGATCGAACACCTCTTCCATGAGCTCGCGCCAGGCGGACAGGTGGAAGAAGGTGGCCTGCGGGCAGCGGCGCACGAATTCGTCCCAGCGCAGGGCGTCCTCGGCCTTGAGCAGGTTCACGACGATCGGCAATCGGTCCATGGCGCGCATCCGGATCCAGTCGGGTTCAGGCGGCGTCGCGGAAGACTTCGTCGGCGCGCCCCCAGGAGAAATCGGAGAGAAGCCGGTCGAGCCGGGCTTCCGTGTGCTGCAGGTTAATGTAGTGCCTGAAGCGGGTCTTTGCCGTGGCAGCGGTCACACGCGGCTGCTCGGGATCGATTTCCCAGGGGTGGAAGTAGAAGATCGCCGGGCGGCGGTCGGCGGCATTGACGCGCGCGATCTGCCAGCGCGACAGCGCATAGGGCAACAGGCGGAAGAAACCGCCGCCACCCGCGGGCCAGTTGCGTCCAAGCATGTGCACGGTGGTGATCGGCACCTCGACCAGGCCGTTGGGCAGGCGCCACGGGAAGCGCGGCGCGTCGGGGATGCCGTAGTGGTCGTGGCGGACCGGATACACGCTCGAGCTGTAGCGGTAGCCCGCCTCGGCGATGCAGTCGTGCGCCCACAGGTTGGCCTCGCCGATCGAGAAGCTGGGCGCGCGGTAGCCGGTCACCGCACTACCGGTGATGTCCTCGAGGATCACCTTGGCCAGGCGGATGTCGGCCGTGAAGGCTTGGGGCGTGAGGTCGCTCGCGCGCTGGTGCGCGTAGCCGTGGCTCGCCACCTCGTGGCCCGCGGCGGCGATGCGGCGCACCAGGCCGGGATAGCGCTCGGCGAGCCAGCCCAGGGTGAAGAAGGTGCCGCGCGCGCCGTGGCCGTCGAGCAGCGCGAGGATGCGATCGACGTTGCGCTCGACGCGGCAGGGCACGCTGTCCCACTGCTCGCGCGGAAAATGCGGCGCGAGCGCGGAGACCTGGAAGTAGTCCTCGACGTCGCAGGTGAAGGCGTTGGTGATGCGTGCGGCCACCTCAACCCCCCGGCGCGGCGTGGACCGTCTCGTGCTCGACGAGCCAGTCGTGCAGATGGGCAGCGATGCGCTCGGCGCAGCGTCCATCCCAGTATTCGGGCACCCGCCCGGCCTTGCCACCGGTGGCGAGGATCTCGCGCGCCGCGGCGACGATCGCCTCGGGGCGGATGCCGACCAGGGTGTTGGTGCCCTGCTCCACCGTGATCGGGCGCTCGGTATTCTCGCGGATGGTCACGCAGGGCACGCCGAGCGCGGTGGTCTCTTCCTGGATGCCGCCGGAGTCGGTCAGCACCATGCGCGCACCCGACATCAGGCCGAGCATCTCGAGGTAGCCCTGCGGCGGCAGGATCAGGAAGCCGGAGCCGGCGAGGCGATCGAGCATGCCGAAGCGCTCGAGGTTGTTGCGTGTGCGCGGATGCAGCGCGACAACCAGCGGCAACGCCTCGCTCACCGTGCGCAGGGCGTCGATGATCGGGCCGAGGGTGTCGGCGCTGTCGACGTTGGACGGACGGTGCAGGGTGACGACGCCGTAGCCGCCGGCGATCCGGCTCGCGTCCAGGCCGGCCGCGGCGAGCAGCACGTCGGCCGGCACCGCGCGCGGCAGGCTCGCGCGCAGGCTGTCGATCATGACGTTGCCGACGAAAACCGCACGCTCGGCGGGGATGCCTTCGCGGACGAGGTTGTCGTGGGCGGATCGCTCGGTGGTGTAGAGCACGTCGGAGATCTGGTCGGTGAGGATGCGGTTGATCTCTTCGGGCATGCGGCGGTCGTTGCTGCGCAGACCGGACTCCACATGGACCACCGGGATGTGGCGCTTGCTCGCCACCAGCGCGCAGGCGAGCGTCGAGTTGACGTCGCCCACCACCAGCACCGCGCGCGCGCCATGCTCGTCGATGACCGGCTCGAAGCGCTTCATCACCTCGGCGGTCTGCACCGCGTGCGAGCCGGAGCCGACCGCGAGGTTGACGTCGGGCTCGGGCAGGTCGAGATCGGCGAACAGGCGGTCCTTCATCGCGGGATCGTAATGCTGCCCGGTGTGCACCAGCAGCGTGGGGATCGGCGGCTGGTGGGCGGCGAAGGCGCGGATGATCGGCGCCACCTTCATGTAGTTGGGACGTGCGCCGACGATGCAGATCACCGGCGCGGCCGAGAGGCGATGCGCGCTCATCGACCTTCCTCCTCGGTCGCGGCATCGCGGCGCACCGCCTGCAGCAACTGGTTGAGCACTGCGAGCGTGGCCGACACCGACTGCTCCAGGCCGGCCAGACGTGCCTCGATGCGCTGCAGGTCGTAGCTGCCGGCCATGCCGGCGACCTGGTCGGCAAGCTCGGGCGAGACGCGCAGGCGCTCGACTGCCAGCGCCTCGACCGGCGGCATCGCCGCAGCGGGCTCGGCGTCCCTCAGCACCGCGCGTCCCATGCCGGCCACCGGGCGCGTACGCGGCGGCGCGAACTCTTCCTTGAGCTCGGCGATCACCTCGCGCACCTGCGCCTCGGTGACCACATGGCTCTCGCCGAGATAGGCGGCGAGGAGCAGACGGTCGCACAAGGTGTTGATGGTGCGGGGGATGCCGCCGGTGTGGCCGTAGATCGCGTTGAAGGACCCGGGCTCGAAGCGCGGGTCCTCGTTCCAGCCGACGTGGCGCAGGCGGTGCTCGATGTAGCCGCGCGTCTCCTGCAGGTCGAGCGGGCCGAGGTGATAGGAGGCGATCACGCGCTGGCGCAGTTGCTGCATCTCGGCGCGCTGCATCATCTCGCGGAACTCGGGCTGACCGACGAGGAAACTCTGCAGCAGCGCATGATCCTCGAGCTGAAAGTTCGACAGCATGCGCAGTTCCTCGACCGCGGCTGCGGAGAGGTTCTGCGCCTCGTCGATGATCAGCAGCGCGCGCTTGTCGGCGGCGGCGAGCGACACGAGGTAGGTCTCGATCGCGAGCAGCAGGCCGGCCTTGTCGAGGTTGCGGCTGGGTACGCCGAAGGCGCCGGCGACCATGCGCAGCATGTCGGAGGCGTCGATCTGGGTGCTGACGATGGTGGCGGCTACGACCTTGGCCGGATCGAGCTGCTCGAGCAGGCTGCGCACGATGGTGGTCTTGCCCGCACCCACCTCGCCGGTGATGACGATGAAGCCCTCGCTCTGGTGCAGGCCGTATTCGAGATAGGCCATCGCGCGCCGGTGCCCCCGACTGCCGTAGAAGAAGGCCGGGTCGGGGTTGAGCTGGAAAGGCTTGCCGCTGAGTTTGAAGAAGGTTTCGTACATCGGGTGTCCGTTCAGAACCGCATGCCGAGGATGGCGGTGACGGAATTCGTCGTGTAGTCGCTCTCGCCCTCGGTCTTTTCATATCGGTAGCGCAGCCCCGCGCGCGTCCTGGGGCCGAGCGTACGATCGACGCCCACCGTGCCGGTCAGGCGACGCAGTGCGAGGTCGGCGTCGGCCGCACTCTCGGAATCCGAGCGCGCGAGCGTGGCATACAGCGAACTCGTGCCGCTGAGCGTGTGGCTCCAGGCGAGCGTGGTGGTGGTGATGCGCACCCGCTCGGTGTCGCGCAGGTCGTCGTCCGGAAGCAGGCCGGTGGTCGAACCGATGCGGCTGCGATCGCTGCGACTGGCGGACAAGCTCAAGGTGTTGCGCACCCCGAGCAGCGAGACGCCGCCACGGAACGCGCGCTCGACGTAGGCGGCATTGGAGCGCAGCACGCCGAAGGTGAGACATTCGTTGAGGGCCTGCTCGCGCTCGATCGGATCGGCGATGTCGCGTACGCGCATGAAGCAGTCCCGATCCGCGAGCACCACCGTGCCCAGCGTCTGTGCGAGCGAGGAGACGTCGCGCGTCGCACCGAGGAAGAAGACCGCGCGGCGCATGCGGTGGTTGAGGGCGAGATCGTAGCCGCGCCCGAACACCCGATCCTCGACCGTCGCGGCGAGCGAGGTGCGGTCGGTCGGGTACCAGTCCACCCCGGCGCCAACGATCCCGCTGCTGTCCTTCCTGCCGTCCGCGTAGTCGTTGGACTCGTGCCCGACGATGCCGCGCAGGCGCAGCTGCGGGGAGACGTTGGCGTACAGCGTGCCACGCACCGACTCCTCGCCACGCTGGCCGGTGGCGGCGGTGCCGCCATCACTTTCGGTGCGGGCATAGGCCAGGCCCCAGCCGAAAAACCGCAAGCCGCCCGGATCGGCGAGGCTGGCCTCCACGGTGTCCGCGCTCTGGTCGCCGAGACCGCTGCTGTTGGATCGCACGCCGCTGGACGAATAGCTCACCGAACCGCGTGCAGCCTCGCCGAAGCGCAGGTCGGACTCGAGCCGCGGGGTGATCGACCAATAGCGGACTTCGTTGTCCTTGTCGAAACCGAACGGGTCGCCGGGCGCCCGCCCGCTGAAGGCGGAATAGTTGTTGCGGGTGATTCCCCCGCTGAAATCGAGGAACAGCAGATCCTCCAGCGCCTCGTAGGCGCCCCTGCCGTCGAAGGAGAGGTAAGTGGAGTCGTCCTCGCTCGCAGAGGAATGGACGAGGTTGCGCAGGCGCGCGCTCAGGCTGCCGTTGAGACGCCCTGCGCTGCGGCTCACCGACACGCCGGGCGAGACCTCGAGCAGCCAGTCCCGACCGCCCTCGCGATCGAGGCCGGCGTTGTCGGTCCAGGTGAGTTCAGTGTCGAACGTGGGCGTGACCCGGGTCGACTGCGCGACCGCTCCGGTGGCCGGGCACAGGAGCGCGAGCACGCACGCACCGGCGACGAGGCCGGTACGCCGGGGCTCAGGCCGCCTCGGAACTGGCTTCGGGCGCTTTCCCATATCCGTATCCGTATCCATAGCCGTAGTAGCCCCCCACCGAGCGATCACGCGACTTGTTGAGCACCATCATGCGGATCGGGCAGGGCTCGATCGCTGCGAGCGCCTGGCGAACGTGGGCGTGGGTGGTGCGCTCGGCCTCCACCACGAGGACCACCTGTCCCATGTGGGTGGCAAGCACGCGCGATTCGGTCGTGACCAGCAGCGGCGGCGAGTCGAACACGATGATCCGGTCGGCGTAACGATGCGCCATCTGCTCGAGCAACTGCGTCATGCCGTCCGAGGCGAGCAGTTCGGTCGCGCGCTGGTGCGGCATGCCCGCCGGCAGGATGGACAGCTTGTCGATGTTGGTCTTGAGCAGGACCTCGGAGAGGTCCTCGACCTCGCCGGCGAGCACGTCCATCAGTCCCGGCTGCGGCGGCAGATCGAACTCGCGCAGCACCGAGGGACGCGACACGTCGGCGTCCACCAGCAGCACCGTGTAGTCGAGCTCCATCGCCATGCTGATCGCGAGATTGATCGCGTTGAAGGTCTTGCCCTCGCCAGGAAGCGCGCTGGAAATCATGATCAGGTTGCCGTTATCGACCGCCGCCGGCCCCTCGAGGACGGCATTGGCCAGCAAGGGACGCTTGATCAGGCGGAACTCCTCGGCAATGGCCGAGCGCGGCTGGTCGGGCGTGACCAAGCCGCGAGCGGCCAGGCGCGCGAGATCGATATGGACGCTCTTGGGCTGGGCGCGCACCGGCGCGGGGGTCGCGACCACCGGCGCATTCGACTCCACCTTGGGCGCAAGCGGCTTGTCCTCGGGCAGGACGAGCGCCTCCGGCACCGGAGCGGATTCGACGGCGCCCTCGCCCGCCGCACTCTTGAGTTGGTCGAGGCGCTTGACTGCTTTTTCGATAATGCTCATCCGGGCACCCCGTTCAACTCTGCAGGAACACGATCGCGACCGTAACCGCGGCGAACACCCCGGCGTACGCCACCAGACCGCTGCCGAAGGCGAACAGCCCGTTGCGGCGACGACGACGACGCTCCGAAGTGGTCAGCATGGAGACGGTGCCGAGCACCGGCAGGCCGGTGATCTCGCGCAGCTGGCGCGCATCGCTGAACGCCGGTCGCAGCTGGCTGATCAGGAAGGTGAGCGCGAACCCCGCCCCCAGACCCACCAGCGCGGCGAGCGGCAGCAGCAGCAGCCGGTTGGGAGCCGAGGGTTTGGTGGGCAGGGTGGGCGGATCGATGATGCGGAAGTCGGCGATGCCCGACTGGGTGCTCATCTCGGCGGCGATGTTCGCCGACTCCCGCCGCGATACCAGCTGGTCGTAGTTGCTCTTGTGGACGCTGTAATCGCGGTTGAGCTGCGCCATCTCGGTCTCGAGCTCGGGGATCCGCTTGGCGTCCTCCGAGAGGCTCGCCAGGCGGCTCTCGAACTCGGCCACCCGCGCACGCAGCGACGCGACCCGGGCCTCGGCCTGCGCCACCGCGAGCCGGGTCTGCTCGACCCCCGCACTCATGGCGCCGGGAGCACCGAAGGTACTGCCCGCCATGCTCGCGCTCAGCTCGGCCAGCTGCGCCTTCTTCTGCTTCTCGAGATCCTCGATGACGCGGCGTGCACCGACCACGTCCGGGTGCATCTCGGTGTAGCGCTGCAACATCTCGTCGAGGTTTCTCTTGAGCAGGTCGATGCGGGCATCGATCTCGGGCGTCGCCACCATCGGCGGCGGCGCGACGCCCGCATCGGACGGCGCTGCGGAGAGTTGCTGGCGGAGCGCGTCGCGCGAGTTCTCGGCCTCGCGCAGTTCCAGGCGTGCTTCGCGCAATTGCTCGTTGGTCTCGGCGATCTGGGTGACGTAATCGCGCGCGCCGGTACCCAGCAGCGCCATGTTGCGCAGGCGGAAGTCCTTGAGCCGGTTCTCGGCGTCGGTCAGCTTCTGCTCGTAGCTGCGGATCTGGTCCTCGATGAAGCGCCGTGCCGCGTCGGTATCCTGACGCTTGCCGCCGAGACCGGATTCGACGAACAGGGACAGCAGCGACTGCACGACGCGCTGCGCACGATGCGGCTCGACGTCTTCGTACGAGAGCGTGAACAGGTTGTCGCCGCGGCCGGACTGGATGCGCAGCCGGCTGGTCACCGAGGTGATCAGGGCCTCGCGCTGCTGTGCGTTCTGCACCGTGAGGTCGAGGTCGGCCATGGTGATCAGCTTCTCGACGTTGGGCCGGCTGATCAGCGTGCGGCTGAGCAAGTCGATCTGCTGGCTGATGTTGGGCTGGACGGCGAGCCCGGACATCAGCGGGCGCAGCACCGACTGGGTATCCACGTGGATGCGTGCGGACGACTCGTAGTGGTCCGGCATGAAGTAGATCGCCAGGCTACCGGCGATACCTGCGACCCACGCGAGCGCAAGCCCCCACCAGCGGAACCGCCACATGCCGCGCAGGTAGCCGATGATCTGTGTTACGAGTTCTTCCATGGGTCACGGTCGTGCTGAGCGCCCGCCACCGACCTTCTGCGATCGGCTTGCGGGCGTGTATGGATGGAGGTCAGAACCAGCTCTGCGGGATGATCAACACGTCGCCAGGGCGCATCTCGACGTTCGCCGAGACGTCGCCGCGCTTGACGAGGTCACGGATGCGCACGCTGTATTGCTTGTTGCCCTCGGCGGTGCGCAGGATGCTCGCGCCGTTACCGTCGGCGAAGTCCGTGAGCCCGCCGACTGCGATCATCACGTCGAGCAGAGTCATCTTCTGCTTGTACGCCAGCGTCTGCGGATTGGCCGCCTCGCCGATCACGCGGATCTGTTCGCTGTAAGGACCGACGAAGCCACCGACGATCACCGTCACGACCGGATCGCGGATGAACTTCGCAAGCTGCTTCTCGATGTCGCGGGCCAGCGTGCTCGAATCCTTGCCCATCGCGGGCAGGTCTTCGACCAGCGGTGCCGTGATCTTCCCGTCCGGCCGGACCGGGACGGAGGTGGACAGCTCGGGGTTGCGCCAGACCACGATATTGACGCTATCCCCGGGCCCGATCACGTAGTTGTAGTCCGCATCGGCCGCGGACGCGGGGGCAGGCGGGAAGGAAGAGGCACAACCACCGAGCAGTCCCGCCGCCACAGCGAGAACGAGGAAATGCAACACCGCGGATGATGCGCTTTTGACGCTTCTGAACATGACAAGCCCCTTCGTAAGTCCCGGACGGCGAATGATATACGACGACGCGAATGCGAGGGCCATCGTACGGGCACCGCCCGCCGCGACGCCAGGCAGGATTGCACACAAGCGCCTACATTTCAGGAGACATGAAGTCGGCTAGATTCACGGCTCGCCCGTTCCGGATTATCATTGATCCGATGGGAGTCGTCCGCGCTCGCCGCGCGCGCACTCCAGACCACCCAGAACGTAAACGAATTGGGCCACTCCAATGCGCCAGATCCACTCTTCGCGGGGCACAAACTGCCCCCCGCCCGTACGCGACCTCGCCTACCTAGCGTTGTCTGGCGCCGGATTCCAATCGCCGGAGACGTCGCCGCATCAGTGGTTCGACGAGAACACCGCCGCACTGCGCGGCCTTTCGTTCGAACGCAGCGGCTTCCAGGTCTGCATCGCCAACGGCAGTGAAGCGCTCAAGCGCCAGACGGCCAAGCTGATCGAGCGCATGTACTCGGCGCGCGGCCTTTTTCCCTACGGGATGCACGCCAACATCGACCCGCGCGACATCACCGTGGTCGCTCTCCTCGACGGGGAAGCGGTCGCGACGGCGACGATCCGCGTCGATCACGGTGGTGGATTGCTCGCGGACACTTTGTACAGCAAAGAGATCGACCACGTGCGCGCGACCGGGGGTCGAGTGTGCGAAATTACACAGTTGGCGATCGATCCCGAGCGCGGATCGCACGAAGCGCTGGCTGGCGTGATGCAGGCCGTGTTCGTGATCACCCAGGCGACGCGGCGCGTCACCGACATTTTCGCCGAGGTCAATCCGCGCCATGCGGGATTCCATCAGCGCGTATTCGGCTTTCGTCGCGTGGGCGTGGAGAAGATCTGCCCCAGGGTCAACGCTCCGGCCGTGCTCCTCCATCTGCCCCTGTCCGAGTTCGAGGAGCGCGTCGCCCGCCACGAACGCCTGATGCACATGAACGGCGATCGGGTTCATCGCCTGCTGCCGGATCCCGTCCAGTCCAGGCAGTTGATCCAGGCGATGACCGGTAAGGCGGCCTGAGCCCGCCCGGGGCACTCAGAACATGTGGCGCAGTTCGAGATAGACACGATCGTTCCGATCGTAACGGCTGAAAAACCCCCTTCCATTCCCGCCGAAGACGTCGACGCCACCGACGAGCCTCCATGCCGGGGCGAATTTCCAGGTCAGTTTCGGTCGAATCAGGTGATCCGAGCGGTTAATGCTGGACAGCGCGAGGACTTCCGCCTCCAGGTTCGTGCCCGCGCCATGAACGACCTGCAAGGTGACGCCCTGCTCGTGCCGATCGGCCATCAAGGCCGGAACATGCTCCTCCAGCCAGCGCCCGTAGTACTGCACGTTGAAGCGCCAGTCGCCCGCGGGCACATCGACCCCGAGCGCATAGTCGACCATGTCGGTCGGCAGCAGCCCGATGGAGAGGCCCGGACCGCTCGAGAACGTATTCAGGCTGCGACCGTGCGTATGGACCGCCTCGCCCTTCAGCACGAAGCTGCCGAGATCCTTGCTGAAAGTGCCGCCAAGCTGCCCGATCCGGTCGTGTCGCAGGCGGGCCACACCCTGGTTCAGGGCGTATAGCGTCGGCGAGACATCGTAGCTGCGGTAATAGAAGGCGCTGAGATCCCACCCATCGACGAGTCGCGAGACGCGCGCACCCCAGTTCGAGCCATCCAGATCCTTCCCCGGACGATCCTCGTCCAGCACCGTACCTGCAGGCAACCACGGGAAGACGAAGAAATCGTCGCCGGGCTCGCCGATCTCGTCGAACGAGGGCTTCGGCACCCACAGGAACTCTAGGTGCGTTTCGGCACCGAAATGCTCGGCGCGCAGCGCCCACTGCCCGATCCGCATGCCCTCGAGTTCCGGCTGCAGGAAATCCCGCATGTCGCGTGCGGACACGACGTCGGCGAAAAAGAAGCCGACCATCTCGCCCCATACGATCTGCTGCCGCCCGGCACGGAATTCCCAGTCGCCATGGCCCAGATCGACATAAGCCTCGCGCAACACGAAATCCGTGCGGCGGTCGCGCCGCACGGCGGCCGGATAATGTTCGTCCTCGAGGTCGAAAGCACCGTCGGCCTCGGCGCGCGCGCTCAGCTTCCATCGCGCCCGCGGCGCCAGCTGCCCGGCGACACCGAGTTCCCCACGCGCGCGCAGGCGCGACCAGCGCTCCGGATCCCGGTATGTGTATGCCGCCCCGAGTTCGGTGTAACCGTTCCACTTGAGGCCGTCCGCGCCCTCTGCACCGGACGCCGGCGCTCCGACGTCGAGCAGCGCGTCGAGTTCGGCGTCGGCCTCACCCGCGTCCGCGTCCGTCACGGGTTCTTCGGCAGCGGGCTCCCCTTCTTCCACCTCCACCGACACCGGTTTTGGCGCGAGCTGCGGCCCCGCCGCAGTCGCCGGCACGGAGAGGGCCCCCAGGACAAGGGCAAGAACGGTCAGACAAGGCAGCTTCTTCGACAGTGGCATTGCACTCGTTCCTAGATTTCGCGGATATCCTCGTCGCGCGGCGTCCGCCCATCGACGAACACCCAGCGGTCGTCGGCCTTCATGCCGAGCGCGATGATCTGGCCGTCGGCGATGCGCACCAGCCGGTCGGCCATGTTCATGACCTTGCGGTCGTGGGTGGAAAAGACGAAAGTCGTCCCCGACTGGCGGTTGATGTCGCGCATCAGCTTGAGGATGCTGGTGCCGGTCTTGCTGTCGAGGTTGGCGGTGGGCTCGTCGGCAAGGACGATCTTGGAGTGCGTGGCCAGCGCGCGCGCGATCGCCACGCGCTGGCGCTGGCCGCCGGAGAGCTGGTTCGGCCGATGCTCGGCGTATTTCTTCAGGCCGACTACCCCGAGATAATGGCGCACCCGTTCCGCGCGCTCCTTCTTCGTGAGCTCGGGCATCTGCAGCAGGGGATACTCGACGTTCTCCGCGGCCGACAGGACAGGGAGCAGATTAAAGGTCTGAAAGATGAAGCCGATGGTACGGGCACGCAGGTCGGCCAGTTCGTCGGGCGTACGGTTCGACACGTCGTGACCGTCCACGACCACCCGCCCCGAACTCGGCGTGTCGATGCAGCCGATGATGTTCAGCAAGGTCGACTTGCCACTGCCCGAAGGCCCTGCGATCGCCAGGAACACCCCTGGCTCGATCTCGAGCGAGACGTCGTCCAGCGCCAGCACCATCTGCTCGCCGAGACGAAAACTCTTGCTCACGTGTTCGATCTGGACGATGGCCATCAGGACGATCGAGAATGAAGATAACTTCGAAAGGATAGCACCCATGACGCCAAGCTTACGATCCCGCCGCCGATTCGTCGCCTGCCTCGCCGGCAGCCTGCTGCTGCCGACGCTGGCGCATGCGACCGACGCCCCCGCGCCTGCCGAGCCCGCACCCCCCGAGCCGGTCGACGCGGTGGCGATCGATCTGGTCCAGCGCGCCGACGCCATCCGCTTCCCGCGCGAGAGCTTCCAGACCGAGGTCGTCGTGCGCAACTATACCGACGGTGCAGAAGGCGACTCGCGCACCTACCGCATCCTCTCGCGCGGGAACGAAAACACCATCGTGCTGACGATGGAGCCGGCCACCGAGCGTGGCCAGGCCTTGCTGATGCGCGCCCGCGACCTGTGGATCTTCATGCCGAGCGTGTCGCAGCCGGTGCGCCTGTCGCTGGCCCAGCGCCTGACCGGGCAGGTGGCCAACGGCGACCTCGCACGGGCCAACCTGGCTGGCGACTACACGCCGACCATCGCCGGCCGCGAAACGATCGACGGCCAGCCCGTGGTGGTGCTCGACCTCAAGGCGGTCGATCGCGGCGTCACCTATGCACGCGTGCGCTACTGGGTGGGCGAGCGCGACCAGCGCCCGCTCAAGGCCGAGTTCTACGCACTCTCCGGTCGTCTGCTCAAGACCGCACGCTACGAAGAATTCCGCCAGATGGCCGGCGCGATCCGCCCCACCCGGCTGGTCATGGAGGACGCGCTCAAGAAGGGCGAGATCTCGGTGCTGACCTACGAGAACATGAACGTGCGCGACCTCCCCGAGCGCATGTTCACCCGCGAGTACCTGCGCCGCCTGCAGCAGTAGGGTGTGCGCCGAGCCGGCAGGTCTTCACACCACCACGCGCACGTGCCCGCCGGTCGCCTCCTGCAGGTGGCGGGCAAATTCCGCACGCACCCCATCTTCGCCATGCACCAGGCGCACCTCGCCCGGGAGATGGCGCATGCGGGTGACAAAGCGGGTCAGATCGTCGCGGTCGGCATGCGCCGAGTAGCCCGACAGCGTATGGATGCCGGCGCGGATGTCCACGCGTTCGCCGTCCAGCTCCACGTAGCCGCCGCGCGGCCCGTAGGCCTGGATGGCGTGGCCGGGCGTGCCGCGCGCCTGATAGCCGACGAAAAGCACGTCGTGGCGCGGGTCGCCGAGCATCTCGCGGAGGTAATTCACCACCCGGCCGCCCGCGCACATGCCGCTCGCGGCGATCACCACCGCAGGCTCGCGGCTGCGTGCGAGCCTGCGCACGTTGGCGAGATGGTCCTCGTGACTGTCGATCGCCACCAGCTGATCATAGGACAGCGGCTGGCGCCCGGCGCGCACGCGCGCGCGCGCCTCGGCGTCCCAGAACGGCTGCAACTCGCGGTAGAGCGCGGTGAAGCGCTGCGCCAGCGGCGAGTCGAGGAAGATCCGCAGCCCGCCCCAGGCTGCGGCATGCGGCCCGGGCCGCAAGCGCTGGCGATGCAGGATGTCCTCGAACTCGTAGAGCAGCTCCTGCGTGCGCCCGATGCTGAAGGCGGGCACGATCACCGTGCCGCCGTCCTCGAGCGCATGCTCGACGACCGCCTGCAGACGCGCACGCCGGTCGCGGCGATTCTCGTGGACGCGGTCGCCGTAGGTGGTCTCCAACACCAGCACGTCCGCCCGCCAGGGCGGACGCGGCGCCGGCAGCAGCGGCGCGTGCGGCGCCCCGAGATCGCCCGAGAACACCACCCGGAGCGGCTGCGGCCACGCCGCGCCCGAGAGCTCGCATTCGACGTAGGCCGAGCCGAGGATGTGGCCGGCGCGCTGCAGGCGGATCCTGCAGCTCGCGTCCGGGCTGCGATACACCAGGTGCCACTTGCCGTAGGGCAGCGCGCGGATGCGCGCCTCCACCTTGCCGAGGTAGCGCTCGATCAGGGCGCGGTCGCGGCTCACGCCCACCGCGAAGGCGTCGGCGAGCACGGTGGGCAGCAGGCGTGCCGAGGGCTCGCTGCACAGGATCGGCCCCTTGAAGCCAGCGGCGAGCAGCCACGGCAGGCGGCCGCAATGGTCGATGTGGACGTGGGTCAGCACCAGCGCGCCAACACCCTCGAGCGGGAAATCGATCTCCAGCCGGTCGGCGGCCGAGCGCCCGTCGGGCGCGGTCTCCGCGCCCTGGAACAGGCCGCAGTCGACCAGCAGGCTGTTGCGCCCCTCGACGAAGAGCTGGTGACAGGAACCGGTGACGCCGTCGCGCGCGCCGTGGTGCAGGATGGTCGGGTTCATGACGTCATTCTAGACGCCCATGCGCCGGCGTCCACCCGCGGCGGCCCCGCCGCACCAGCGTCCGCGGCCTGCGCCCGCTAGTCCATTCCCCACTTCTGCAAACGGTAGCGCAGCTGACGCAAGGTCATGCCGAGGTTGCGCGCGGCCGCCGACCGGTTCCAGCGCGTCTGCTCGAGCGCGCGGATGATGCGCAGGCGCTCGACCTCATCCCGGCCCTCGCCGGCCACTTCGGCCTCGGTCGCCGGCGATGCACCATTCTCGCCCCCCCCCGGCGCCGCGAGCGCGCCGCAATCGTCCTCCACCCCGAGGTCGCCGGCACCGATCTCCTCACCCTCGCACAGCGCACAGGCGCGCTCGAGCAGGTTCTCCAGCTCGCGCACGTTGCCGGGGAAAGCGTAGGCCTGCAGCGCCTCGAGCGCCGCCGCGGAAAGCCGGCGCGGCGCCCCACCCTCGCGCACGGCGAGGCGGGCGAGGATGTGGGCGGCCAGGTCGGGGATGTCCTCGCGGCGCTCGCGCAACGGCGGCACGCGCAAGGTGATCACGTTGATGCGGAAGAACAGGTCCTGGCGGAAGCGCCCCTCGGCCACCAGGCGGCCGAGATCCTGGTGCGACGCGGAGAGGATGCGCACATCCACCGGCTCCTCGGCATGCGCACCCACCGGGCGCACCGCGCGCTCCTGGATCGCGCGCAGCAGCTTGACCTGCATCGCCAACGGCAGTTCGCCGATCTCGTCGAGGAACAGGGTGCCGCCGCCCGCGGCCTGAAACAGCCCGCTCTTGTCCGCGGTGGCGCCAGTGAAGCTGCCCTTGCGATGACCGAAGAACTCGCTCTCCATCAGCTCGGGCGAGATCGCCCCGCAGTTGACCGGCACGAAGGGGCCGGCGGCGCGCGCACCGAGCGCGTGGATGTAGCGCGCAATCACCTCCTTGCCGGTCCCGGACTCACCATGGATGAACACCGGCGCCTGGTTGCGCGCAAGCTTCCCGGCCTGGGCGCGCAGCTGCACGAAGGCCGCCGAGTGGCCGATCAGGCTGCGCTCCGCCGACGCCGCACCATGCTCGACCGGCTCCACCGCGTGCAGCTTGAGCGCGTGCTGCACGAGTTCGCGCAAGGCCTTGAGCTCGACCGGCTTGGTGACGAAGTCGAAGGCACCCAGCTTGAGCGCGCGGATCGCGGTCTCGATGCTGCCGAAGGCGGTGATCACCGCCACCGGCAGGCCCGGCCGCAGCGTCTGGATGTACTCGACCAGCTCCAGCCCGTCGCCGTCGGGCAGGCGCATGTCGGTCAGGCACAGCCGGTAGCTGCGCTCGGCCAGCAGCGCACGCGCCGCGCCCACCGAGCCCGCCGTGTCGCAGGCCAGTCCCATGCGCATCAGCGAGAGCTCGAGCAGTTCCCGGATGTCGTCCTCGTCATCGACGACGAGGACGTCGGCGGCACGGGGCCGGTTGCGGCGGTCGACCTGGGTCATGGCTGCTGGCTCGCGGTGAGGATGAAGTCGGCACCGGGGGTACTCGGGGCGAGCGCCAGGGTGGCGTCGTTGGCCTCGGCCAGCTCGCGCGCGATGTACAGTCCGAGGCCGGTACCCTTGGGATGGGTGGTGAAGAAAGGTTCGAACAGGTGCGCCCGCATCGCCTCGTCGAAGCCCGGACCGTCGTCCTGCACGTGCAGCACGACCTTGGCGTGCGGCAGGGCCTCCGCCCACAGGCGCACCGCGCCGGGCGCGCCCGAGGCATGGCGGGCCGCGTTCGACAGCAGGTTGTCGAGGATCTGGTGCAGGTGGGCGCGGTCCATCGCCAGGGTCAGCGCAGGGTCGATCGCAAGCTCGTACAGCTGCGCCTCGGCGGGCTCGCGGAACACGCGCGCATCGAGGATCTCGCGCACGAAGGCGGCCAGCGGCAGGGCCTCGGGCATGGTCTGCTCGCGCCGGCCGAGGGCGAGCACGTCGCGGATCATGCGCTCGATGCGGCGCGCATTATCGTTGATGATGCGCACCAGGCGCGCCTGCATGTCGGCGCGTTTTTCCTCGCCGAGCAGCTCGGCGGCCTGGGTCACCGCCGACAGCGGGTTGCGGATCTCGTGCGCCATGCTTGCGGTGAGGCGGCCGAGCGCGGCGAGCTTGATCTGCTGCAGCTGGCGCTGGATCTCCTCGTAGTCGGTGAGATACAGCAGGGTGTCGCCCTCGGCCGCGCTCCCCCGGTCGCCCTGCACGCGGCGGCAGCGCAGCAGGCGGCCGGCCGCGCCCACCCGCATCAGACGCCCGTCCTCGCCCACCGCCGGCTGCAGCATGTCCTCCAGCCCGGCGTCGAGATCGGCGAGCGCGAGTCCGTCGAGCGCCCCGTCGCCGGCACGGGTCAGGCCGAGCATCTCGAGCGCCTGCGCGTTGGCGTGGAGGACGCGGCCGCGCGCGCCGACCACGATCACGCCGTCCTGCATGTCGCGCAGGATGTGGGCGCTCACCGCCTGCTGCTTGGCGAGCGCCACGCCGCGCTCGGCCGCTAGCGCGGCGTTGGCCTGGGCGCGCAGCGCGAGCAGGCGCGCGATCGCCGCGATGCCGAAAAAGCCGGCGCAAAAGATGCCGACCTGCAGGAACTCGACCGACTGCCCCCCACCGAAAAGCCGCGAGGCGTTCTCGACCAGCACTGCCAGGGTGGCGAGCGCGGCCGAGAACATCACCATGCGCCCTTCGCCGATCAGGCCTGCACCGGCGAGCATCACCATCATCAGCACCGGCATGCCGCTACGGTAGCCGCCGCTCACCCACATGATCGCCGCGAGCGCGACGATGTCGGCGAGCGCGAGCAGGGTCACGACGCGTTCGAAGCCGAGCCGTCGCACCGCGTCGGGGAAACCGAGACTGAGCACCGCGGCGAGGTAGCCGACCACCGCCACGAGGTAGAGGCGCGGGCTCTCGCTGCCGAGGCCGAGCGCCTCGCCGGCGACGAGGAAGAGACCGCCCAGGATCAGCCGGAAGACGTTGAGGTAACGCAGCGCACGCCGGCGCGCGCGGTCGGCCGCATCGACCGCGAAGGCGGCCGCTTCAATCGGGTCGCGGGCCGGCACGGCGATGTTCGTCGCAGCAATAGAAGGTTTCGCCGGCGCGCACGCCCTCGGACTCGGGCACGATCAGCCCGCAGTGTCGGCACTCGAGCATGACCTCTGGCTTGCCCAGGCGCCCGTCCTCGGCCTTGCGCCCGAGTCCGCCACGCGCCTTGAGGCGGCGCACCGCGCCGCGCGCCCACCAGATGCCGAACACGACAAGGATCAGGATGAGCAGGTTGCGCACGTTGGGGGCCGGATGGAAGTCGAGAACACCCGGATTCTAACATGCGCCCCCCGGCGCCCTCGGCCGCGCACGCCGTGCCTACCGCGCACCCGGCCGGTTTGCGACAATGCCGGTCCGCACCGCACCGAGCCGCCGCCATGCCGAACTTCCCCGCGCCGATCGAGTCCCGCCTGCCGCACGTCGGCACGACGATCTTCACCGTGATGTCCCGCCTCGCCCAGGAATGCGGCGCGATCAACCTCTCGCAGGGCTTCCCCGACTTCAACGCCGACGACCTGCTGTTCGAGCGCGTCGCGCACTGGATGCGTGCCGGCCACAACCAGTACGCGCCCATGGCCGGCACCGCGGCGCTGCGCGCGGCGATCGCCGCCAAGGTCGAGACGCTCTACGGCACGGCCTACGACGTCGAGCGCGAGATCACCGTCACCGCCGGCGCCACCCAGGCGCTGTTCACCGCGGTGACCGCCTGCGTGCGCGCGGGCGACGAGGTCATCGTGTTCGAGCCGGTGTACGACTCCTACGTCCCCGCCATCGAGCTCGCCGGCGGCAAGGTCGTGCGCATGCGCCTGGCTGCCCCCGACTACCGCCCCGACTGGGACGCGGTGGCGGCGGCGATCGGGCCGCGCACGCGCATGATCATGATCAACACCCCGCACAATCCCACCGCCACGGTATGGACGCGGGACGATCTCGACCGCCTCGCGGCGCTGGTGCGCGGCACCGGCATCGTCGTGGTGGCCGACGAGGTCTACGAGCACATCGTCTTCGACGGCGCGGCGCACGCCTCCTGCGCCGCGCACCCCGAGCTCGCGCAACGCAGCTTCGTGGTGTCGAGCTTCGGCAAGACCTACCACATCACCGGCTGGAAGGTGGGCTACGTGCTCGCCCCGCGCGAGCTCATGGCCGAATTCCGCAAGGTGCATCAGTTCAACGTGTTCACCGTGAACACTCCGGTACAGCTCGCGCTCGCCGACTACATGGCCGACGCCTCGCGCCACCTCGGCCTGGCCGCGTTCTACCAGGCCAAGCGCGACTTCTTCCGCGCCGCGCTGGCCGCCTCGCGCTTCGAGCTGCTGCCCTCGCACGGCACCTACTTCCAGCTCGCGCGCTATGCGGCGATCTCCGACCTGGGCGACGCCGCCTTCTGCGAGCACCTGACCCGCAATGTCGGCGTCGCCGCGATCCCGGTGTCGGCCTTCTTCGCCGACGGCCGCGACGAACACGTGATCCGCTTCTGCTTCGCCAAGAACGAGGCCACGCTCGCCGCCGCCTGCGCCAAACTGGTGGCGCTCTAAGTCGCCCCGCCCCCCCTCCACGAGAGCGCCCCGATGTTCGAACAACCCATCCCCACCTTGCGCCGCGACGGCGAGGTCGTCCATGTCCTCGACCAGACCTTGCTGCCCTTCCGCACCGAGACCGTCGCGCTGCGCACCCTTGCCGAGGCCGCGCACGCGATCCGCAGCATGCAGGTGCGCGGCGCGCCGCTGATCGGCGCCACCGCGGCCTTCGGGGTGGCGCTCGCGCTCGCCGACGAGGGCGCCGACGACGCCACGCTCGCGCACGCGCTCGCCACCCTGGGTGCCACCCGGCCCACCGCGGTGAACCTGCACTGGGCGCTCGAGCGCATGCGCCTCGCGCTGCAGCCCTTGCCGCCCCCTGCGCGCGTCGAGGCGGCCTGGGCCGAGGCCGAGGCGATCCGCGCCGACGACACCGCGACCTGCGACGCCATCGGCCGCCACGGCGTGCGCCTGATCCGCGAGATCGCCGCCCGCCGTCCCGGCCCGGTGCGGCTGATGACGCACTGCAACGCCGGCTGGCTCGCCACCTGCGGCGCCGGCACCGCACTCGCGCCGGTGTATGCGGCGCAGGCCGAGGGCATCGCGGTCGAGGTCGTGGTGAGCGAGACGCGGCCGCGCAACCAGGGTCTGCTCACCGCCTGGGAGCTGCGCGCTGCCGGCGTGCCGCACATCCTCATCGCCGACAACGCCGCCGGCCTGCTGCTGATGCGCCACGAGGTCGACCTCGTCATCACCGGCGCCGACCGCATCGCCGCCAACGGCGACACCGCCAACAAGGTCGGCACCTACCTCAAGGCGCTCGCCGCCCGCGTCGCCGAGGTGCCCTTCCACATCGCCGCACCGCACTCCACGCTCGACTTCGCCAGCGCCGATGGTGCCGCCATCCCGATCGAGGACCGCGGCGCCGACGAGGTCCTGCATGTACGTGGCGAGGCCGCCGACGGCGCCACCGCCGAGCTCGCGCTCGCCCCCGCGGGCACGCGCGCCGCCAACCCCGCCTTCGACCTCACCCCGGCTGCGCTCATCACCGGCATCGTCACCGAGCGCGGCATCGCCCGCCCGGGCGAGCTCGCCCGCCTCTACCCGGAGCAGGCACGGTGAGCGCCGGCACGCCCGGCTGCATCCACGAGGAAGCCGGCTGGCGCGGCGCGGACGACGCGCGCGCCAGCCTGCTCCACACCCTGCGCGCGATGGGCGCGGCGCGGCTCAACGTCGGCACCTCGGGCAACGCCAGCCAGCGCCTCGAGGGCGGGCGCATGCTGATCAGCCCGAGCGGGATCCCCGCCGAGCGCTGCCGCACCGAGGACATGGTGGTCGTGGAGGCCGACGGCCGCTACGCCGGCGCGCGCGCGCCCTCGTCCGAATGGCCGCTGCACCACGACGTCTATACCGCCTTCCCGGCGGCCGGCGCGGTGCTGCACGCGCATGCGCCCTTCGCGACCGCACTCGCCTGCCAGCGCCTCGACATCCCTCCCTTCCACTACATGATCGCGCGCTTCGGCGGCACCACGGTGCGCTGTGCGCGCTACGCCACTTTCGGCACCCAGGCGCTGTCCGACGCCACCGTGGCGGCGCTGCAAGAGCGCAGCGCCTGCCTGCTCGCCAACCACGGCATGGTCGTCCTCGGCCGCGACCTCGAGCACGCGCTGGCGATGGCGATCGAGTTCGAGACCCTCTGCGAGCAGTACTGGCGCACCCTGCAGCTGGGCGAGCCGGTGCTGCTGTCGGAAGAGGAGATGGCCGAGGTGATCGAGCGCTTCAAGTGGTACGGCAAGCCACGCGCGTGACCCGACGACAAGACGCATCGCGACTCGCATCGCTCCCACAAGACCGCCCAGCCGCCAGCAGCAACGATGAGCACGACGGTTTTCGTAGGAGCGACGCAAGTCGCGATTCAGCCGCCGACGAAAGCGATGCGCGCCACCGAGC
>NZ_AMXD01000009.1 GCF_000310185.1 Thauera aminoaromatica S2
CACCCGCGGCCGTCGCACCCGCACCGGCACCCGCACCCGCACCCGCGGCCCTCGCCAAGCCGCCGGTGGTCGCCGCGCCTGCCCCCGCCGTCGAGCGACCCGCGCTCGCCCCGGGCGAGACCGCGGTCAGCGCGCTGCGCATCCATGGCGAGCGCGGGATCGAGCTGGTCGCCGAGGGCGAGGCCGAGCTGCAGCGCGACGACACCCTGCTCACCGCCGACCGCGTCACCTATCGCGAGCCGACCGACGAGGTGCTCGCCGAGGGGCACGTGGTGCTGAGCCGCGGTGGCGACACGATCCGCGGGCCGAAGGCCACGCTGGTGGTGGGCGACCGTGTCGGCAGCTTCGAGACGCCGACCTACGAGCTCTCGCGTGCGCGTCCGCCCGCGCTCGCCGGCGACGCCCCGCGCACCGTGGCCGGCAGCGGCCAGGCCGATCTGCTGCGCCTGGAGGGCGAGAACCAGTACCGCCTCGCCAACGCGACCTGGACCACCTGCAGCCCGCAGGACCCGGACTGGTACATCAAGGCGCGCGAGCTCGAGCTCGACTACGACCGCGAGGTCGGCACCGCCCACGCCAGCTCGATCGTGTTCATGGACACGCCGATCTTCTGGATGCCCTGGGCCGAATTCCCGCTCAGCGGCCAGCGCCAGTCGGGGCTGCTGCCGCCCACCTTCGGCTCGTCGAACAAGACCGGGGTGGACTTCACCCAGCCGTACTACTGGAATATCGCACCCAACTACGACGCGACCCTGGCGCCGCGCATCATGACCCGGCGCGGCGTCCAGTTCGGCGGCGAGTTGCGCTATCTCGGCGAGGACTCCCAGGGCACCACGCGCCTCGAGTGGATGCCGAACGACAAGGTGACCGGCGAGGAGCGCAGGCTCGGCTCGATCCAGCACCAGCAGCGCTTCGCCCCCAACTTCTACGGCACGCTCGATCTCAACGCGGTGTCCGACGACGGCTACTTCGAGGACCTGTCCTCCAACATCGGCGTGGCCTCGCGGGTCAACCTGCTGCGCGAGGGGCGGCTGATCTACGCGGGCGGCTGGTGGACCGCCTCCGCGCTGGCGCAGCGCTACCAGACGCTGAACCCGGATCCGGACGTGCGCAACGTCGAGCCCTATCGCCGCCTGCCGCAGTTGCGCCTCGACGCCGTGCGCGCCGACCTCGCCGGCGGCATGGCCGGCCTGCTCGAGACCGAGTTCGTCCGTTTCGCCCATCGCGAGAGGGATCGCGACGAGGCCGCGCGCGTCGTCGCCTATCCGCAGCTGTCGCTGCCGATGCAGGGCGCGGCCTGGTTCGTCACGCCCAAGGCGGGCGTGCATTACACCAGCTACGACATCGACCGCGTCGCGGCGACTTCCGGCAAGCCCGAATCGATCACGCGCTCGGTCCCGATCGTCTCGCTCGACTCCGGCCTGTTCTTCGAGCGCGAGACGAGCTATTTCGGCAGCGACTACCTGCAGACGCTCGAGCCGCGGCTGTTCTACCTGCGCGTGCCGAGCCGCGAGCAGTCGGACATCCCGCTCTTCGACACCAACCGCTTCGACGTCGGTTTCGCGCAGATCTTCGCCGAGAACCGCTACTCGGGCAGCGACCGCATCGGCGACGCCAACGACCTCACCGCGGCGCTTACCACCCGCTTCATCGATGCGGAGACCGGGGTCGAGCGCCTGCGCGCGCTGATCGGCCAGCGCTACTACTTCTCCGACCAGAAAGTCTATCTGTACGACGAGGACGAACTGCGCCGCGCCGGCACCGGCAACGAAATCCTCGCCGGTCTCGGCGGACGCATCACCAGCACGGTGACGGTGGATTCCTACGCCCAGTACAACACCGAGACCAGCCGCACCGAGCGCCTCAACGCGAGCGTGCGCTACCAGCCCGGCTTCGCGCGCACCCTCAACCTGAGCTACCGCTACGCGCCCAACCTGCGTGTCGATCAAGACATCGTCGGCCTCGAGGACATCGACGTCTCCGGCCAGTGGCCGCTCGCGCGCCAGTGGTACGGCGTCGGTCGAGTCACCCACTCGCTCAAGGACGACCGCATCACCGAGGCGGTCGCGGGTATCGAGTACGACGGCGGCTGCTGGGTGTTCCGCACCGCGGTGCATCGCTTCGCGATCGACGAGGACGACGTGACCAACGCCATCTTCATCCAGCTCGAACTGAACGACCTCGCCGGGATCGGCTCGAATCCGCTCAGCCTGATCAAGCGCAGCGTCCCCGGCTATGGCAAGATCAACGACTCCTCGGCCAACCGCGTGTTCGGCAACAACTGAAGCCGGTTCCGCGCTTCCACCTCCAAACACATGAAACGACTCCTTTTCCGCTCCCGCGTCGCAATCGCCATCGGCCTCGCGGCCACCACGCTCGCGCTGCCGGTGCATTCCGCGCCGCGCGCGGTCGAGGTCGACCGCATCGTCGCGGTCGTCAACAACGAGGTCATCACCGGCCTCGAGCTGCGCGCGCGCATCGAGCAGACCCGCCGCCAGCTCGCCCGCCAGGGCGCCCAGCTTCCCCCCGAGGAAGTCCTGCAGCGCCAGCTGCTCGAGCGCCTGATCGTCGAGCGTGCCCAGCTCCAGCTCGCGCGCGAGTCCTCGCTGCGCGTGGATGACGTCACGCTCGACCGCGCGATCGAGCGCATCGCCTCGAACAACAAGCTCTCGATCGACCAGTTGCGCGCCACGCTGGAGAAGGATGGCGTCACGTGGAGCCGCTTCCGCGACGAGATCCGCAGCGAGATCCTGCTCACCCGCCTGCGCGAACGCGAGGTCGACAGCCGCATCGTCGTCACCGACGCCGAGATCGACAACTTCATCGCCAACAACCCGGACGCCTTCTCCGGCCAGGAGTTCGCCGTCGCCCACATCCTGCTGCGCACGCCCGAGGGCGCCTCGCCGCAGCAGGTCGAGGCGGTGGCCAGGCGCGCCGAGCAGGTGATGGCTCGGCTGCGCTCGGGCGAGGACTTCGCCCGCGTCGCCGCCGAGGTCTCCGACGCGCCCGACGGCCTGCAGGGCGGCAGCCTGGGCTGGCGCCCGCTCGATCGCCTGCCGGCCCTGTTCGCCGACGCCGTGCGCCGCATGCGCCCGGGCGAGACTTCGCCGGTGCTGCGCAGCGCCGCCGGCCTGCACATCGTGCGCCTGGTCGACGCGCGCGGCGGCGGTGCGGCGGCGGTGCAGAAGCTCGAGCAGACGCGCGCGCGCCACATCCTGATCAAGACCTCCGAGGTCCTCTCCGACGCCGACGCGGAGGCCCGCCTGCTGGCGATCCGCGAACGCGTGGTCAATGGCGCCGACTTCGCCGAGCTGGCCAAGGCGAGTTCGGCCGACCTCTCCGCCGCCCGCGGCGGCGATCTCGGCTGGCTCAACCCGGGCGACACCGTGCCCGAGTTCGAGCGCGCGATGAACGCGCTGCGGCCGGGCGAGGTCAGCGCGCCGGTGCGCTCGCCTTTCGGCTGGCATCTGATCCAGCTCGTGGAGCGCCGCATGCAGGACGTCACCGACGAGCGCAAGCGCGCCGCCGCGCGTCAGGCCCTGCGCGAACGCAAGGCCGAGCAGGCCTACGAGGACTGGTTGCGCCAGCTGCGCGACAGCACCTACGTCGACTACCGTATCGAGCGCGAATGAGTGTCGCCGCGGAAGCGGGGCGCAGGCTCGTCGCCATCACCAGCGGCGAGCCCGCGGGGGTCGGCCCCGAGCTGTGCCTGCGCCTGGCCGAGCGCGCCTGGCCGCTGCGCCCGGTGGTGCTCGCCGACATCGGGTTGATGCGTGCGCGAGCCGTGGCGCTCGACAGCGCTGTGGGCGTGGTCGAATTCGACGCCGCGCGGCCTGCGGCCGAGGGCGCGGTCGAGGTGCTGCATCTGCCGCTCGCGGCGCCTTCCCGGGCCGGCGTGCTCGATCCGGCCAACGGCGCCTACGTGTTGCGCTTGCTCGACCGCGCGATCGCCGGCTGCCTGCAGGGCGAATTCGCCGCCATGGTCACCGCGCCGGTGCACAAGGGCGTGATCTGCGAGGGTCTCGGCGCCCACGAGACCATGCCCTTCACCGGCCACACCGAATACCTCGCCGAGCACACCGGCACGCCGCGGGTGGTGATGATGCTGGTGGGCGGCGGCCTGCGCGTCGCGCTGGCGACCACCCACCTGCCGCTCGCCGCGGTGCCGGCGGCGATCACGCCGCAGGTGCTCGAAGAGACCCTGCGCATCCTGCACGCCGACCTGCGCCGCCACTTCGGCCTCGCCGCGCCGCGCATCCTGGTCGCCGGCCTCAACCCGCATGCGGGCGAGGGCGGCCACATGGGGCGCGAGGAGATCGACGTCATCATCCCGGTGCTCGAGCGCCTGCGCGCCGAGGGCATGCAGCTCGTCGGTCCCTTGCCCGCCGACACCCTGTTCGTGCCGCACACGCTGGCGCAGGGCGATGCGGTGCTGGCGATGTACCACGACCAGGGCCTGCCGGTGCTCAAGCACGCCAGCTTCGGCGGCGGCGTCAACGTCACGCTCGGCCTGCCGATCATCCGCACTTCCGTAGACCACGGCACCGCGCTCGACCTCGCCGGCAGCGGCCGCGCCGATCCCGGCAGCCTGTTCGCCGCGCTCGAGCTCGCGATCGCGATGACGCAGGCGCGCGCCGCCGCCTGAGCGCGGCGCAGCCAGGCCGGGCTGCCCCGGCGAAAGGAAATCCATGCACGACTTCGACACCGACGGCCATCGCGCGCGCAAGCGCTTCGGCCAGAACTTCCTCTCCGACCCCAACATCATCCGCAAGATCATCGACGGCATCCGCCCGCAGCCGGGCGAGCTCATGGTCGAGATCGGCCCCGGCCTGGGGGCGATGACCGACCCGCTGATCGAGCGTATCGGCCACCTGCACGTGGTCGAGATCGACCGCGACCTCATCGCCCGCCTGCACGAGCGCTACACGCTGGCGCAGCTCACGGTGCACGAGGGCGACGCGCTGAAGTTCGACTTCGGCAGCCTTTGCGCCGGCGAGGAGGGGGGCGTCGGGCCCAGGCTGCGCATCGTCGGCAACCTGCCCTACAACATCTCCACCCCCATCCTGTTCCACCTCGCCGGCTTTGCCGACCAGGTCAAGGACATGACCTTCATGCTGCAGAAGGAGGTGGTGATGCGCATGGTGGCCGAGCCCGGCACCGAGGAGTACGGACGGCTGTCGGTGATGCTGCAGTACCGCTTCCGCATGGGGCGGCTGTTCGACGTGCCGCCGGGCGCCTTCCGTCCGGCGCCCAAGGTGATGTCCAGCATCGTGCGCATGGCGCCGCTGCCGGCGGAGCAGCTCGGCGCGCGCGACGAGGCCTTGCTCGGGCGCATCGTCGCCGCCGCCTTCGGCCAGCGCCGCAAGACCCTGCGCAACACCTTGCGCGAGTTCATCGACGACGCCGGGCTGCAGGCGCTCGGGATCGACCCCGGGCTGCGTGGCGAGAAGCTGTCGGTGGAGCAGTACGTCGCGATCGCGAATGCGTGCGCGGGGCGACAGGGGTGAGGCGCCAAGTCGAGAGGCGCGTGAAAAAGCCGGCGGTGCGCCGGCTTTTTCGTGGGGTGGGGCGTGCTTACTTCTTGCCGAGCGGGCAGGTGTTCATGCCCAGCATCGTGTAGGCCGGGCACCAGCCGAGCAGGCCGGTGGCGAGCGGGACGATGCCGATCCAGGCCCACACCGGGCCGCCGAACACCGCCCAGGCGAGCAGCGCGATACCGGCCACGATGCGAAGGATCTTGTCGGCGCCACCAACGTTCGTTTTCATGTGTGTTCTCCTTGGATCGGATGAGGTGAGTGGCCGGATTGGACCACGCCCGGCCGGCTGCGGTCTGTAACCGAGGTTACACAGCCCGTACCCGATCCGGGATGCTACGCCGGTCCGCCCGGGAGCGGGATCCCGGAGGTAGGTGGCTCAGGCCGCGCCCTTGCCCTCGGCGGCCATGCGGCGCAGTCCCGGCGGGTCGATGATCTCGACCTGCTCGCGCGCGAGCTTGACCAGGCCCTGCTCGGCGAAGCTCTTGAGCAGCCGGCTGACGATCTCGCGCACGCTGCCGAGCTCGTCGGCGAGCTGCTGGTGGGTGACGTGCAGCACGCGGCCCTTGCCGAGCAGCAGCGCCGCCAGGCGCTGGTCGAGCTTGCGGAAGGCGACCTCCTCAATCAACTGCATCAGGTCGGCGATGCGCTCGGCAAACAGGTGGAAGACGAAGTCGCGGAAGGGGCGTTCGCCCATCATGTCGTCGAACACCGCCTTCGGCAGCAGCATCAGCAAGGTGTCGGACTCGGTGACGCCGCGCGCGTTGTAGTCCTCGTGGCCGAGCAGGCAGGACGAGGAGATGATGCAGGTCTCGCCCGGGCCGACGCGGTAGAGCGGCAGCTCGCGCCCGCTCGGCGCGCACTTGCTCACCCGCACCGAGCCCTCGACCACGAAGGGAAAGCCCTCGCAGGCCTGGCGGTCGTCGAACAGCATCGCGCCCGCGGGCACGTGCATCCAGTGCGCGCTTTGCAGCAGGCGGGCGCGCGCCGGTGCCGACAGCTCGGCCAGCACCGGGTAGCGGGCTTCGAGGCGCCCGGCGTCGGTCGGGGAGGTGCTGGCGCTCATCGCTTCAGGCCAGTTCCAGCACCACCGGCGCGTGGTCCGACGGACGCTCCAGCCGGCGCGGTTCCTTGTCGACCACGCAGTTGCGGCAGGCCGCGCGCAACGCCGGAGACACCAGCAGGTGGTCGATGCGCAGGCCGAAGTTGCGCCGGAAGGCCATCATCCGGTAGTCCCACCACGAGAACGCGCGCTCGGGCTGCTCGAAGAGGCGGAAGGCGTCGATCAGGCCGAGCTCCTGCAGCGCGCGGAAGGCGGCGCGTTCGGGCGCCGACACGTGGATCTCGTCCTTCCAGTCGGGGTGGGCGTCGCGGTCCTCGGGGGCGATGTTGAAGTCGCCCGCCAGCACCAGGCGCTCGTGCGTCTTCAGCTCCGCGCGCAGCCACTCGGTCAGCGCGGCGAGCCAGCGCAGCTTGTACTCGAACTTGTCCGAACCCACCGCCTGGCCGTTGGGGAAGTAGCCGCACACCACGCGCACACCGGCGATGGTTGCGGCAATGATGCGCTTCTGCTCGTCCTCGAAGCCGGGGATGTTGCGCACCACGCTGGCCTCGGCGATCGGCTGCGGGCTCAGGATGGCGACGCCGTTGTAGGTCTTCTGGCCGATGAAGACGGCGTGGTAGCCGGCGGCCTCGAGTTCGGCGACCGGGAAGGCCTTGTCCTCGAGCTTGAGCTCCTGCAGGCACAGCGCGTCGGGCTGGTTGGCGGCGAGCCAGTCGAGGACCTGGGGCAGGCGGACCTTGAGCGAGTTGACGTTCCAGGTGGCGATCTTCATCTGTCGAACCGGCGATTGAAGCAAGGCCCGCCATTGTAAGCCGCCAAGTCACAAGTCACCGGCTCGCGATCAGCGCCTCCTGGCAATGCGGGTGACCAGCCCGCGCAGGAGCAGGTAGGGCAGGATCGCCAGCGTGAACGCCACGAGGATCACTTCGCCCGGATACACGAAGCGCAGCACGATGATCTGGTAGGCGACATCGAGCACGACGGCGAGGAGGAAGACCTTGCTGACGTCCTTCCAGCCATGCTTCAGCATGTCGATCCGGTGCTCCGGATGGGTTGCCAGCGCCCAGAAGTAGGGCGGTTTGCCGGTCCGTGCGTCGAGCAGCCCGGCCTTGATGGCGAAGAACGCCGCCATGAGCGGTTGCAGCAGCAGGCGGAACTTCAGCGGACCGCTGACGCGATCGCCCATGTTGTCGAGGATGCGAATCCAGATGTCATCCATTTCGGGTGTTCTCCATTGAGGTGTCCTTGCCGTCAGCCCAGGGGCAGCAGGATGAGGCCGTAGAGGAGACCGCCCGACAGGAAGGGCCAGAACCGGCCGTCCTTCTCCGTCGGCAGTTCCAGGATCAGGCTGTTCATGATCACTGCGCCCGACAGGAAGGCGAGCAGCAGCGGGATCAGGCTCGCCGGCAGGTCGAGCAGCGCCGCGCTTGCCCAGCCGGCGAGCGCCATGCCGGCGAGGACGAAGCGACCGCTGCCGCGATAGTCGTTGCCGTATTCATTACTGAGTTCGCGGTTGATTGCGAGACAGTGAAAGCTCATGGCGACCGCGTACAGTTCGATGGCGGCGTGATGCGCCTCGAGCCCGCGCAGCAGCAGATAGCCCATCAGCCAGGCGTAGGCGGCGAAGCCGCCGATCTGGACCTGGAAGTCCAGGCGATCCGGCTTGCCCTCGCGCGCGCTCGACTGGCGCGTATGGAAGTGCCGGATGCCGTAGAAGCTCAGGAATCCGGCCAGGGCCAGGTAGTAGATCGCCTTGCCTTCGTAGGGCAGCGCCCTGGCGGCCGCTTCCGTGAACGCATGGCGCGCGCCGTGCAGTTCCGGCATGACGTGGAGGAACACGTAGGCGGCCGCCATTCCGCCGCCGAACGAGGTGAAGCTGCGCGGCCCGAGCAGCCGGCCGAGAATGCGGGTGCGCTCGCCGACGAGGAAGGCGGCCGCGAGCAGCAGCGCCGCGAGGCCCGTTTCGAGGAGCTTGGCGGCTTCCATGCCAGTTCTCAGAGCAGGTTCGCGATGATGCTCACGAACACCCCCAGGCCCACGAGGGAGATGATGAGCGCCATGACGAAGGAGGGGCGCTTCCAGATGGCGACCGCCGCGACCGGCCGCATGCCCTTGATTGAAAACCAGTACTCGACGGTGCCCATGACCATCGCCAGCGTGCCGAGCCCGACGAGGAAGAGGCCAACGGTGCGCGGTTCATATTGCTGGGGGACCAAATTGACGTCGCCGCCCTTGAGCCCCTCGAGCACCTTGTAGATGGTGAAGCCGAAGCTGATCATCGACAATGCGGTGCGCAGCCAGGCCATCAGCGTGCGATCGGCGCCCATCACCGTGCGCTTGATGGCGAGGAGGGTGCGGTCTTCGGCGAGCTCGTTGGACGACTTGAGCTCGTGCGCGAGCGCCTTGGCCGCCTTGGTTTCGCTGGCCTGGGGGCGGCCGGGGCCGGGACCCGGAAACATGCCGCTGAGCTTTCCCATCAGGGACGGGTGGTGTGGCGGCGTCTTGCGGCTCGAGGCCGGTTCGTCGCCCGCTGGTCGCTTGTCGTCGTCTGTCACATCGGACTCCTGCACAGGGGGCCATCTGCTTGTGATAAAAGCGGGCCTTGCGGGTTACTTGGGGGCGATCGAACCTGTCGCGGACTTGAGAGGCCCGCGGTTCGGATTGCTCGCACCTTACGCGCAGCGGGACATGGAGGGCATTGGACCTTGGGCTTAGTCGGGTCCGGGCGTCTGTCCATCACCGCTGTTGCCGGCGGGTTCGTCAGTCGGGTCGGTTTCTTAGGGGGTCTTGGCATCGATGTTGAACGGGACGGACGCAGGCTCGCCGAACAACGGGGGCGGCAGTGTGGGCGCCGAAGAGCAAGTGCGCACAAATGCCGCTTTCGCGGACAATTTCAGCTTCCTGGCTTTGGCGTCGGCGCTCTCCTCCAGCCTCGTGCGCGCCCAGTCCGCGGAGCTCGATGAACAGGTCCGCAATGCCCTGCAGCGAATCGTCGAGTTCTTCGACGCGGATCGGGGCATCCTGTGCGTCGTGGCGCATGCCGACCGCCGTGTGCTGATCCGCGACTGCGTGCAGCGGGGCGGCGCGGACCTGCCGTTGAGCACGCCGGATGCGGGGGCGATCTTCCCGTGGCTTTTCGACGAGGTCGTTGTCGGGGGGCGAGTGGTGAGCATTCCGTCGATCGATCGATTGCCGCCGGCGGTGGCGCTCGATCGTGCCGGCCTGTGCGGATGGCAAGTCCGGTCCGCCCAGTTCGTTCCCATCTCGCATGCAGGCGTGGTCGAGTTCGTGCTCGGGCTGGGGTGCAGTTGTGACGACCCGGGCTGGACCGACGAGACCATCGGCCGCCTGTGCCTGCTCGGGGAAACGCTTGCCGGCGCGCTGCGGCATCAGGTCCTCGAGGAGAAGCAGGTCGACTCGCTGCGCTTCGAAAGGGTGATCGCCGATGCCTGCGCGCGCTTCGCCGGAGCGTGGTCGGATCAGATCGACGAGGAGATCGAGCGGGCCCTCAAGGAGGTGCTCGATTTCACCGGAGCCGATCAGGCAGGATTCTTCGCCACGGTGGACACGCCCGGGCATCTCCGCCTTACCCATCTGAACCATGCGGAGGGCATCGTTCCGGCGGAAAAGCAAGTGATTCCCTATGGCCGCGCCTGCCCCTGGTTGTATGACATAGTCGTGAATCAGCGCCGTCTTTATTGCTTCCACCGCTGGGACGAAATCCCCATCGAGGCCGAGGTCGATCGTCGCTATCTCGAGATGAAGGGGACGCGCTCGGGTCTTTACGTTCCCTACGTCGTGGGCGGTGTCGTGCGGCACGTTTTTGCGGTGATCAGCAACACCGGAGAGATACGCTGGTCGCCGGTGCTCGTCGAGCGCATTCAGGCACTGGGAGGCGTCTTCGTCAGTGCGCTGGCACGAAAAAGCGTCTTCGACGCCCTGCGGCGCAGTGAAGAAGGCCTGCGCGAGGCGCAGCGCATCGCAGGGCTCGGCAGTTGGGAGTGGGATGTGCAGACCGATGCGGTCTGGACCTCGCCGCAGACCGACCTGATCCTCGGCTCGAAAGCGCGATCGTTCAAGACCTTCATGGAAAGGGTCCCCGAAGACGAGAGGGCCGTGCTGACGCAGGCGCTCGAAGCCTGCCTGTCGGGGACCCCCGCCCGCCAACGCATCCAGCACCGCATCCTGGGCGCAGGTGGGGAAGAGCGTATCGTCGAGAACCATTTCGAGCGGGTCGCGGGCGGCCCGGCGTCCGGGCCGCGTGTCTTCGGCACGCTGCAGGACATCACGCTTCGTCGCCGTGACGAGCTCGAGCTCGAGAGCCTGCGTGCGCAACGCTGGCACGCCGATCGCGTCGCGCAGATCGCGGTGATGACTTCATCGCTGGCGCACGAACTGAGCCAGCCGCTCACCGCCATCCTGAGCAATGCGCAGGCCGGGCTGCGAATGCTCCGGGCCGGTGCCTTGCCCGCCGAGGAAGGCGAGGCGATCCTCGAGGACATCGTGGCCGACGACAAGCGTGCCGCTCAGGTCATCGAATCCCTGCGTGCGATGCTGCGCCGCCGGCCCACCGAGCGCCAGCGCGTGGAGATCGCGCAACTGGTGCGGGACGTCATGGGCCTGATGCATAGCGAACTGGTCATGAACGATGTGCGGTTCGAGCTCGATCTGCTTGCCGAGGGCTGCATCGAGGTCGATCGGGCGCAGATCCAGCAGGTCCTCATCAACCTGATCATGAACGGCATCGAGGCCATGCACTGTTGACGCGCACTGAAAACTACCCAGATTTCGGGGGGTCTGCGCGCTGAAAAGTACCCAGGTGATTAACCTCCGCCGCTTCCGTCGAGGAGCGGGGAACAAAGGAGATGATCACCATGAATCTGCTGGGGAAGGTCAGAAGGCTGTACTACCGGGAGGGGCTCACGCTCTCGGAGATCGAGCGTCGCACGGGGCTGACGCGCAAGACGATCCGCAAGTGGCTGAAGGCGCCCGAGGGGGTTGAGCCGAAGTACCGACGCAAGGTCGGCGACACCAAGATCGCGCCGTACGTGGCGCAGTTGGTCAAGATGTTGGAGACCGATGCGCGGCGCCCGCAACGGGACCGGCGCACGGCGCTGAAGCTGTTTGGTCAGTTGCAGGTGCAGGGGTTCGACGGCGATTACAGCCGCGTCACCGAGTTCATCCGGCGCTGGAGGGCCGAAGGCGGTGCCTCGGTCACGAAGGCCTTCGTTCCGCTGCAGTTCGAGCCGGGAGAGGCGCACCAGTTCGACTGGAGCGAGGAGCATCTGGTCATCGGTGGGGTGTGGCGCAAGGTGCTCGTGGCGCACCTGAAGCTGTGCTACAGCCGTGCCTTTGTCGTGCAGGCGTATCCGACGCAGAGCCACGAGATGCTGTTCGATGCGCACGCGCGGGCGTTTGCTGCGCTCGGGGGCGTGGCCCGGCGCGGGATCTACGACAACATGAAGACGGCCGTCGACCGGGTGAAGAAAGGCAAGGCGCGGGTGGTCAATACACGCTTTGCGGCGATGGCCTCGCACTACCTGTTCGAAGCGGACTTCTGCAATGTTGCCAGCGGTTGGGAGAAAGGCGTCGTCGAGAAGAACGTGCAGGACAGCCGACGGCGGATCTGGCAAGAGGCGGCCGAGACGCGCTTTGGTTCCTTCACCGAGCTGAACCTGTGGTTGCTGGCGAAGTGTCGCAGCCTGTGGCAGGAGCTCAAACATCCGGAGTACGACCTCAGCCTGGCGGAGATGCTCGAGCAGGAGCAGCCCAGCCTGATGCCGATGATCACGCCCTTCGACGGCTACGTGGAGACGCTGGGCAAGGTCTCGAGCACCTGCCTGGTTACGTTCGAGCGCTGCCGTTACTCGGCCCCCTGCGAACTGGTTGGTCAGATGGTCGGCATCCGGGTGTATCCCGAGCAGATCGAGCTCGTCGCGCACGACACCGTCGTGGCCCGTCACGTGCGCAGCTTTGCGCGCAACGAAGCGCGCTACGACTGGCAGCACTATGTGTCGCTGATCGAGCGCAAGCCGGGCGCGCTCAGGAATGGCGCGCCCTTCGCCGACATGCCTGCGCCATTGCAAGCGCTGCGCGCGTTGCTGCTCAAGCGCGAAGGGGGAGATCGGGTCATGGCGAAGGTGCTCGCCGCCGTGCCTCAGCATGGCCTGGGGGCGGTGATCGTGGCGGTGGAGTTGGCGCTCGAAGCGGGCCGCCCCAGCCCCGAGCACATCGAGAACGTGCTCAACCGCCTGAAGTCAGCCCCTGCCACGCCGACCGTCGACACGGTACTGACCCTCAGCGAAACACCGGTGGCAGACCCGCAGCGTTACGACCGGCTGCGTGCGGAGGTGAGCCATGCGTGATGTGCTTGCCGAACTGAAGGCCCTGCGCCTGTACGGGATGGCCGACGCCTGGGCGGAGTTGGTGTCCACGAGTGATCTCGGGTGTCAGAGTTCGGGCTGGCTGCTCGAGCACCTGCTCGAGGCCGAGCATACCGACCGTCACCTGCGCTCGATCCGCTATCAACTGCAGGCGGCCCGGTTCCCGGTGCATCGAGATCTGGCCGGGTTCGACTTCGAGCAGTCGAAGGTGGAGCGGGCACTGATTCAGGAACTCGCCACGCTCGACTTCACCGCGCAGGCCCACAACGTCGTGTTCATCGGCGGCACCGGCACAGGCAAGTCGCACCTGGCCACGGCGCTGGGCGTGTCCGGGATCACCCGGCACGGCAAGCGGGTGCGCTTTTACTCGACCGTTGATCTGGTCAATCTGCTCGAGCAGGAGAAGGCGGCCGGCAAAGCCGGCAAGCTCGCCTTCTCGCTGCTGCGCATGGATCTGGTGATTCTCGATGAGCTGGGCTACCTGCCGTTCAGCCAGAGCGGCGGAGCGCTGCTGTTTCACCTGCTCTCGAAGCTGTACGAGCACACCAGCGTGATGATCACGACTAACCTGAGCTTCGGTGAATGGGCGAGCGTGTTCGGCGACGCAAAGATGACCACGGCACTGCTCGACCGGCTGACCCATCACTGCCACATCGTCGAGACGGGCAACGAGTCCTATCGCTTCCGTCAGAGCTCGGCCAGCGCGCGCTCGCGGATCAAGGACCGTGAGCAATCCA
Organism: Thauera aminoaromatica S2; assembly: GCF_000310185.1. Classification (GTDB taxonomy): domain Bacteria; phylum Pseudomonadota; class Gammaproteobacteria; order Burkholderiales; family Rhodocyclaceae; genus Thauera; species Thauera aminoaromatica. Next base: position 13,718 of record NZ_AMXD01000009.1, read on the forward strand.
AGCGCGACACCCTTACCGAGGACGAGCCGTTCTGACCCGGCGCCCGCGCAGAGAAGCCCGCTTCGGGCTACGCCCTTCGCGGGCTTCTCTGCGCACACTCGCGGTCAGCAACTCGACTACACTGAACATCGGCTGCTCCATGACGAGCAGCTAAAGTGCCTGGGTAAAATTCAACGCGCACCGCTGGGTAGTTTTAGACGCGCGCCGACACGTCTGGGAGCTCTACGACACCACCACGGACTGGGCGCAGTCCAAGGACCTGTCGAAGGAGATGCCGGACAAGCTGCGCGAACTGCAGCGCCTGTGGATCATCGAGGCGACGCGCAACAAGGTGCTGCCGATCGATGACCGGATGTTCGAGAAGATAAATCCGGACACCGCCGGCCGGCCGACGCTGGTGAAGGGCAAGACCCAGCTCCTGGCCGGTGGCATGAGCCACCTGGGCGAGAACTGCGTCCTCAACCTCAAGAACAAGTCGCACTCCGTCACCGCAGCGATCGTGGTCCCGCAAGGCGGGGCAGAGGGCGTCATCATCGCGCAGGGCGCCGATATCGGCGGCTGGAGCCTGTATGCCAAGGGCGGCAAGCTCAAGTACTGCTACAACTGGGGCGGCTTCAAGCACTTCATGATCGAAGGCGCTTCGGTCATGGCTCCGGGCGAGCATCAGGTGCGCATGGAGTTCGCCTACGCCGGTGGCGGCCTCGGCAAGGGCGGCAAGGTGACGCTGTACGTCGATGGCCAGAAGGACGGCGAAGGTGAAGTCGGCGCAACGCTGGCGATGATCTTCTCGGCCGACGACGGTCTGGATGTCGGCAAGGACGGCGGCTCGGCGGTATCGCCGGACTACAAGCCTGGCAACAATTCCTTCAACGGCAAGGTGAAGGGCGTGCAGCTCGCGATCGACGAGGCCGCGGAAGACCTGGATCACCTGCTCGATCCGGCGGACGTCATCCGCATGGCGATGGCCCGCCAGTAAGGGCCTGCCGGCCGGCAGCCTGCACGGGCTGCCAGTCAGCCAAGCGGCGTCGCTGTGATCGCGACGCCGCTTGCACGTTCAGTAGCCAGTTTGCGTCAGGCCTGCGCCACCATGCCGCTGTGGCGCAGCAGCGCGTCGACCCTGGGCTCGCGGCCGCGGAAGGCCTTGAAGGATTCCAGCGCCGGGCGGCTGCCGCCCACCGCCAGGATCTCGCGCCAGAAGCGCTCGCCGGTCTCGGGGTCGAGCAGGCTGCCCTTGCCGGCGCCGGCTTCCTCGAAGGCGGCGAAGGCGTCGGCCGACAGTACCTCGGCCCACTTGTAGCTGTAATAGCCCGCCGCGTAGCCGCCGGCGAAGATGTGCGAGAAGCTGTGCGGGAAGCGGTGCCAGGCGGGCGGGATCATCACTGCGACTTCGCGGCGCACCTCGTCGAGCAGGGCCATCACGCGTTCGATTGCGACCGGGCCGGCAGAGGCCTCCACCTCGCCGTGCAGGCGCAGGTCGAACATCGAGAACTCGAGCTGGCGCACGGTCTGCATGCCGCTCTGGAAGTTCTTGGCGGCGATCATCTTGTCGTACAGCGCGCGCGGCAGCGGCTCGCCGGTATCGACGTGCGCGGTCATGCCCTGCAGCACGTCCCACTCCCAGCAGAAGTTCTCCATGAACTGGCTGGGCAGCTCGACCGCGTCCCACTCCACGCCGTGAATGCCGGACACCGCGAGTTCGTCCACCTGGGTGAGCAGGTGGTGCAGGCCGTGGCCGCACTCGTGGAAGAGGGTGAGCACGTCGTCGTGGGTGAAGGTGGCCGGTTTGCCACCCACCGGGCCGGGGAAGTTGCACACCAGGTAGGCCACCGGCGTGTCGCTGCCCCAGGTGTTGCGGTGGCGGCTGCGTGCCGAATCCATCCACGCGCCGCCGCGCTTGGTGCTGCGCGCATGCAGGTCGAGGTAGAAGTGGCCGACGAGTTCCGGACCGTTCGCGCCTTCCTTCTCGATGCGGAAGAAGCGCACGTCCGGGTCCCAGCTCGGCGCCTCGTCGGGCAGGATGTCGACGCGGTACAGCGCGCGGATCACGCCGAACAGGCCGTCGAGCACCTTGGGCTCGGGGAAGTACTGCTTCACCTCCTGGTCGGAGTAGGCGTAGCGCTTCTCGCGCAATTTCTCGGAGGCGTAGGCCACGTCCCAGGGTTCGAGGGTGTCGAGGCCCAGCTCGGCCTTGGCGAAGGCCTTGAGTTCTTCCAGGTCCTTCTCGGCGAAGGGCTTGGCCTTGGCGGCGAGGTCGCGCAGGAAGCCGAGCACCTGCTCCGGCGTGTCGGCCATCTTGGGCACCAGCGACACCTCGGCGAAGTTGCGATAGCCGAGCATGCGCGCTTCTTCGTCGCGCAGCGCGAGGATGCGGCCGATCAGCGGGCCGTTGTCGAGTTCCGGGTTGCCGAGCTCGGAGGCGCGGGTGGCGTAGGCGCGGTACATGCGCGCGCGCAGCTCGCGATCGTCGGCGTACTGCATCACCGGCAGGTAGGAGGGCATCTGCAGGGTGAACTTCCAGCCTTCCTTGCCCTCGGCCTCGGCCTCGGCGGCGGCGCGGGCGGCCTGGCGTGCGTCGTCGGGGATGCCGGATAGGCCGGATTCATCGGTGATCCACTCGGCGTGGGCGTTGGTGGCGTCGAGCAGGTTCTCGGAGAACTTGGCGGCGAGCTGGGATTGCTCTTCCTGGATCTCCTGGAAGCGCGGCTTCTGCGCGTCGGGCAGCTCGGCGCCGGAGAGGCGGAAGTCGCGCAGCGCGTGCTCGAGGATGCGCTGGCGCACCGGCGACAGGGTGGCGAACTCGGCGCTGTCGTGCAGCGCCTTGTACTTCTCGAACAGCGCGAGGTCTTGCCCGACCTCGGCATAGAAGCGCGAGATCTCGGGCAGCATCGCGTTGTAGGCCTCGCGCCACTCGGGCACGTCGAACACGCTGTGCAGGTGGCCGACCACGCCCCAGGCGCGGCCGAGGCGCTCGCCGGCCTCTTCCATCGGTGCGACGAAGCCGTCCCAGCTCGGGGTCGCGGGGTCGGCGGTGAGACGTTCGATGAGCGCACGATTCTCGTCGATGAGGCCGCGGATCGCGGGCTCGACGTGCTCGGGCCGGATGTCGGCGAAGCGCGGCATGCCGGCGAAGTCGAGCAGGGGATTGGCGTTCGGAGTGGAAATGGAAATGGACGTGGAAATGGACGTGCTGTCGTGCATCTTCGACCTTGTCTGTTCGTTCCGGCCTCGCCGGGCAAGGCGGCTATTCTGCCGCAAAAAAGACGGCGGGCGCCGCGTACGACGCCCGCCGCCGCCTGAACTGCGTGTTCTCAGCGGACCACGTCGCGATAGGCGTGCCAGGTGGCGTGACCCACCAGCGGCAGCAGGACGGCCATGCCGATCATCATGGTGGCGAAGCCGATGCCGACCAGGACGACGATCAGCAAGGCCCACAGCATCATCGTGTCGAAATTGGTCTGCACCGCGCGCAGGCTGGTCATCGCCGCAGTGATGGTGTCGGTGTCGCGGTCCAGCACCATCGGAATCGCGATCGCGGAGAGCGAGAACACGACGATCGCCAGCACGGCGCCGACGACGACGTAGGCGGCGAGGAAGTACAGGTTGTCGCCCGACCCCAGGATGCCGCTGACGAAGTTCGTCACGTTGCTGACCTCGCCCCGATAGAACAGCGCGAAGAGGATGGCCGAGATGCGCTCCCAGGCGATCAGTGCGATGGCGAGGAAGGCGCCGAACATCGCGAGACCGTCGGCACTGCGGACGAGCCCCCGTACCGATGCGGCGAAGGAGACCTTCTCTCCCTTCTCGTGGTGACGCGAAATCTCGTACAGACCCGCAGCCGCGATCGGGCCGACCAGCATGAAGCCCGAGATCGCCGCCATGAACAGATAGGGCTTGTCCGCCGCGTAGGACAGGATCAGGTAGCCGATCGCAGCCAGGATCACGCCGTAGGAGAGGCTTGCGGCGAGGTTCTCGCGCATGTCGTTCCAGCCCATGCGCAGCCACTGCAGCGGCCGCTCCGCGCCGACGGAGCGGATCTGGGGCAGGTTGAAATGTTGATCCAGCGAGTCGTAGGGCTTGTCCATGATCGTCTCCGCAGGTTCTTCGTTATGTTTGACGTGTCGTCCGTGGATGGGATCGACGCGCATGGAAAAGTGCGCGTGATGCCTCGGGCGGTCGTGTTCTTAGAATAGGACAGGCGCGAAGAGTTCGCGAATGAGAGCTATTCTTTATCCAGATAGGGCGTGGCTATGCTGCGCGCGGCGCGGTCCCCAGCAGCGGGCGGCTCGGGTTCGTGAAACCTGCGGCCGATTCGGATGGACGCAGAAAGGAACAAGGGGCACCCCGTGGGGCGCCCCTTGTCGACGTCCTGTGCGCCCGCGGCGCTCAGTCCAGCTTGCGGCCGGTCAGGCGTTCGTAGGCCTCGCGGTATTTGGCCGCGGTGTGCTCGATGACCTCGGCGGGCAGCTTCGGTGCCGGCGGCGCCTTGTTCCAGTCCAGCGTCTCCAGGTAGTCGCGCACGTACTGCTTGTCGAAGGAGGGCGGGCTGATGCCCTCGCGGTAGCCGTCCGCCGGCCAGAAGCGCGAGGAGTCGGGGGTCAGCGCCTCGTCGATCAGGTGCAGCGTGCCGGCGGCGTCGATGCCGAACTCGAACTTGGTGTCGGCGATCAGGATGCCGCGGGTCGCGGCGAACTCGGCCGCCTCGGAATACAGCGCGATCGCCGCGGCGCGCGCCTCGTCGGCGAGCTGGGCGCCGGTCTTGCCGGTGCCGGCCAGCGCGTCCTTCATCAGCGCCTCGCAGCGCGCCTGCGCCTGCGCGAAGGAGATGTTCTCGTCGTGCTCGCCCATGTCGGCCTTGGACGAGGGCGTGAAGATCGGCGCCGGCAGCTTCGCCGCCTGCTGCAGGCCCGCCGGCAGCGCGATGCCGCAGATCGCGCCGGTGGCCTGGTAGTCCTTCCAGCCCGAGCCGATCACGTAGCCGCGCACCACCGCCTCGATCGGCAGCGGCTTCAGGCGCTTGACCACCAGCGCGCGCCCGCGCACCTGTTCGCGCTCGTTTTCGGCGACGACGGTTTCGGGGTCGATGCCGGTGAGCTGGTTGGGCAGAATGTGGCCGAGCCGGTCGAACCAGAAGTTCGCCAGCGCCACCAGCACGCGGCCCTTGTCGGGAATCGGGTCGGGCAGGACCACGTCGAAGGCCGACAGGCGATCGCTGGTCACGATGAGCAGCTTGTCGGCATCGACGGCATAGATGTCGCGCACCTTGCCGCGGCCGAGCAGCGGCAGGCTCTGGATGGAAGTCTCGAAAATGGGCGTCGCCACGGTGGGGCCTCGGGTTGCTGGCAAAGCCGGGATTATAGGGGAGGGCGCGGCAACGCGCTGAGCTCCTCCCGTGACAGCACCGTGTGGGACACGGACCGGCGTCTTCGACCGCAGCGGCGCCCATCTCGCGAGGATGGCGTAGCGCGGGGAAGCGCACGAACGCGTACCCAATAAACGTATTGCTGTCCGGTTCGCAAGCTGCAATGCTAGGGCCGAACGCGTTCCCGCATCTCGTCGAGCAAGCGCAAGGCCTACCGCGGCGGGGCGGGCGGCTCGTTCCGACGAGTACGGGGGGCGGTGGGCGTCCTGGGGGGGCGACTGGGCATGCCGCAGGGTTCCGTGCAAGCCAGCAGATTTGCGGGCTAAAACACGTTGGGCCTTTCCTTTCGGTTGGAGGCGGTCATTATTTGAACACTCGTTTTGTTCCTCACTGGCCTATTCCCGGTTCTCGTTTTCGGCCAAGTGCCATTCCCCGAGTTGCCGCAGCCGATAGCGGGCTATTCTTTTGAGGACAAGGACTGGAACGTCGAAGCGCCAACGACACCAAGGAGTGGTCGCCCTCATGCTCCCACGCCAACGTCCATTCCTGGCGCGCGGGTGATAAGGACACTTCAACTCAAGGCGCTTCTTGATGCAAGCAACAAGGTTGTGGTGGTTGATGTGCTGGATGCGAAGACCAGAATGGAGCGAGCCCGAGAGTGTCAGCTGGTAGCCGGCCAGGTTCAATTGGAAACGCATTGGTCACGGCTCATGCCGTTCCGCCAGCGCCGACATTTGCTTGGTCCCATCCATCCGCCAAACTGCGGGTGCATTCCCGGCCGCATCAGTCGGCGTCGATGCAGAAGGAGCGCTGGAATCATCAAACGCCAGAAACAGGGAGCTTCGCCATGGCAGGTTTCGACATCAGGAACGATACGATCTGGCCGCTGGAGATCTCGCTCGGAATGCTGAGTCCGCTGTACTGGGGCTTGACCGAGCCCGCCCAGACCTTCTCCAGAAGCACGGGCGCGGTCTGGTTCACCATTCAGGCCACGGTGGCGCTGGACCACAAGGAGCACATCACGACGGCCGGGGCGGTCTTCGATGTCTTCAAGAACATCCTCTTCCCGCAGGTGATGCTCGGCAATTGGCTCATCAATGGCGAAATGCTCGCCGGATCGCATGGCATCACCGAGGACGTGGCCCAGGCCCTGGGCGCAAAGCGGCCGATCACGATCAAGGGCCGGCCGCTCGACGAGATGTCGACCGAAGATGCGATCGCGGGTTTGCAGGGAATCTTCACCCATGACAGGTCGCGCGTCTCGAAGGCGGGATGCTATGCGGGCTGGAGCGGGCACAAGCAGTACGTCGTCAGCGGCGGGCCGACGCTGCAGGTCAGGGCTGGCGGTGTGGAACTTGTGTCGGGTACGCCGCTGTCCATCGTGAAGCTGTAGGCGCGCCGAGACCTTGGCACCGGACCGCGACGTCGTCACGGTGAATGTCGCGTGTGCTCGTAGCACGAGGACGAAAGACCGCGAACGGCCCGGCCTGCGGGTCTCCCGGAGAGCCTCAGGCCGTGCTCGCCTCGAACAGTCCCGCCAGCGCCGGCGCCAGCACGAAGTCGAACTCCGCCGCCAGCGTGGCGATAGGATCGTCCGCCGCGACGAAGTCCGCCAGCAGCAGCGGGCGCAGCGCCTCGGGCACGCGCATGAAGAGGCCGTCGCGCTGGTTGAGCGGTTCGCCGGCGACATAGATCTGGGTGACGAAGGGACGCCCGCCTTCCTGGAACACCGCGGCGTGGATGTGCGGCGTGCGGCCGGGATAGGGCACCGGGCGGATGGTGCGGAAGCGGTAGCGCCCGTCGGCGTCGGTGACGGTGTGGCCGAAGCCCTGGAAGTCCGGGTCCTCCTCCACTTCGGCGCGATCGCGCGGGTGGCGGTAGCGGCCGTTGGCGTCGCATTGCCAGATCTCCACGCGCAGGCCGGCCAGCGGGCGGCCGTCGAGGTCGAGCACGCGGCCCGACAGGTCGGCGATCTGCCCGGCGGCACGACCGCTGCGGCCTTCGACCCGGGTGAGGTCGTTGTCCTTGTGCAGCGGCGGGGTGACCGGGTAGAAGGGGCCGGGCATCTGGCTCGGCGTCAGCACGCGCTGCGCCGCGGCGAGCGGCGCGGAGAGCAGGGTGGCGCTGCCGCCGAGGACGAGGCGGCGGCGGAGTCCGGAATGGTGCGACATGCTTGCGGCTCCGGCTGTGGACATGCCGTGAAGACCGTCGCGGTGGGGCGCGGTTCCGCGCGTGCCCGGACGCGCGCGTCGGGCTTGGCGGGCGGTGGGGGCGCAGGCGGCGCAGGCGGTCTCGCGCCTGCCCGCAGGCGCGTCCAGACTGCCTTGGAGATTGGGTGGTCGGACGGAGGCGGGGCATGGAGCGAAGACGGTTCATCGGCGCCGCGGCGCTGGCCGGGCTGGGGGTGGTGGGCGGGGCCGGCGTCCTTTCCCATCGGCAGAGCGTGGCGGTCTACGAGGCAGCAGCGGGTACGACGTGGCGCCATGGCGAGCCGGCGCAGCGGGACACGCGTGCGGCACTGCGCGAGCTCGTGCGCTACGCCACCCTTGCGCCGTCCAGCCACAACACGCAGTGCTGGAAGTTCGCGCTGGCGGAGCGGTCGGTTTCCATTCTCCCCGACTACTCGCGGCGCTGCCCGGTGGTGGATCCCGACGATCACCACCTCTTCGTCAGCCTGGGCTGCGCTGCCGAGAACATCGTGCAGGCGGCGCCGGCGATGGGCTTCCACTGCGAGGCCGCCTTCGACGGGGAGGCCGCCGAGGTCCTGAACTGCGCGCTGGCGCCCGCGCCGAGCCGACGAACCGCCCTGTTCGAGGCCATTCCGCAGCGTCAATCGACCCGCGGCGAGTTCGACTCGCGGCCGCTTTCGAACGAGGAGCTGCGGCGGCTCGAGGCGGCCGGCTCGGGCAGGGGCGTGAGCGTGCGCCTGCTCACCGGGGCGCAGGCGTTGGAACGCGTCCTGGAGTTCGTCGTCGCCGGGAACACGGCGCAGATGCGGGACCCGGCGTTCGTGCGCGAGCTGAAGGCGTGGATCCGCTTCAACGGCAGCGATGCGGCGCGCACCGGCGACGGCCTGTTCGCAGGGGCGTCCGGAAATCCCGCGGCCCCCGCCTGGCTGGGCGGCCTGCTGTTCGATGCCTTCTTCACCGCGGCGGCCGAGAACGACAAGTACGCGCGGCAGATCCGCAGTGCTGCGGGGATCGCGGTGTTCGTCTCGGAGCGCGACGATCGCGCGCACTGGATCGAGGCGGGGCGTTGCTTCCAGCGCTTTGCGCTGCAGGCGACCGCGATCGGCGTCCGCACGGCGCATCTCAACCAGCCGGTCGAGCTCGCCACGCTGCGCCCCGCCTTTGCCGCCGACCTGGGCATCACGAACGGCCGGCCGGATCTGGTGATCCGTTTCGGCAGGGGGCCGGCGATGCCCCGATCCCTGCGCCGTCCGCTCGACGCCGTGCTGCTGTGAGGGGCGGCGCCCGCCGCCGGCCACCTCAAGGGTGGGCCTGGCCGTCCTCTTCCGTGCCCAGCAGCTTGCGCATCCGCCGCAGCCCCATGAAGACGATGCCGGCGATGACCGGGATCGACACCGCGGTGAGCACCTCCGGCGTCAGCGGCTCGATCAGGTGCTTTGCGCCCTTGGCGACGTAGTTCACCAGCTGCGAGGCGTAGTAGGTGATCGCCACCACCGACAGCCCTTCCACGGTCTCCTGAAGGTGGAGCTGGATCTTGGCGCGGCGGTTCATCTGCGCGAGCAGCTCCTGGTTCTGGCGCTCGATCTCGATGTCGACGCGGGTGCGCAGCAGCTGCGAGTTGCGTGCGATGCGGCCGGAGAGGTCGTCCTGGCGGCGCGCGATCGAGGCACAGGTGTCGATCGCGGGGACGAGGCGGCGGTCCATGAACTCGCCGATCGGGGAGAAGCCGGGCAGGCGCTGTTCGCGCAGGTCGTCGATGCGCTGGCGCACCAGGCGGTAGTAGGCCGCGGCGGCGCCGAAGCGGAAGGTGGTGCGCGCCACCGAGCGCTCGACCTCGGCGGCCAGGCGCGACAGGCGGGCGAGCACCGCGCGGTCGTCCTCGGCGCTGCGCGACCGGCCCATGCCGTCCATGAGGTCGGCGAGCTCGTCCTCGGCGCGCGAGACCAGGCGGCCGGTGTCCTTGGCCACCGGGAAGGCGAGCAGCGCCATGACGCGGTAGGTCTCGATCTCGACCAGGCGCTGGGCGATGCGGCCGGCCTGGCGCGGGGTGAAGCCCTTGTCGAGCAGCAGGAAGTGCGAGAAGCCGTCGTGCAGGTGGAAGTCGGTGAGCACCCAGCCGGCGCCGTCCGAGACGCCGGAGGCGACCAGCGCCTGGCCGTGGCGTGACTGCTGGTGCAGCACCGTCTCCAGCGGCACCTCGCCGACGTCGCGCAGCTCGATGTGGGTGGCGGCGATCAGCAGGCCGGGGATGGCCTTGCGCCACGCCGCGGGCACGTGCAGCAGGGCGTAGTCGTCGGGGCTGTCGTCGGGCTCGATGCGGCGGAAGAAGCAGTAGCTGGAGAACTCGTTGTGGCGCTCCCACTTCAGCCGGAAACCCTCGGCCTCGAGCAGCACGTGGCCCGAGTCGATGTCCGGCGCGGGCTGGCCGAGCTGCCCGGCCAGCGCCGCGAGGTGGTCCGCCTCGCGCCCGGCGCTGCCTTCGTGGTGCAGGAAGGCGAGGTAGGTGACGAATTCCGGGGTGTCCAGCGGCACCGGCGGGCGCGCGTGCACCTCGTCGCTGAGCGTCTGGCGCAGGGGGTGCTGTTCGAAGAGGGAGGACATGGTGGCTCGCAGAGCAGTCGGCGGCGGGTTGGATGAGGGCGACGCGATCGAAGACAATGGATCCACGGCCGCTTGAAGCGACGACCGCGCCAGCTGGCGCGGTCGTCGCTTCAAGCATGTGCTCCGCGCTGGTTCAGCGCACGATCTGGCTCAGCTCGCCGGCCTTGTAACGCGCCGCGATCTTGTCGAGCGCGACGGGCTTGATCTTCGAGGCCATGCCGGCGCAGCCGAAGGCTTCGTAGCGCGCCTTGCAGACCAGCTTGGCGGCCTCGCGCGCGGGCTTGTTGTACTCGCGCGGGTCGAACTTCGACGGGTTCTCGAACATGAACTTGCGGATCGCCCCGGTCATGGCGAGGCGGATGTCGGTGTCGATGTTGATCTTGCGCACGCCGTACTTGATGCCCTGGACGATCTCCTCGACCGGCACGCCGTAGGTCTCCTTCATGTCGCCGCCGTACTGGCGGATGATCTCGAGGAGCTCCTGCGGCACCGAGGAGGAGCCGTGCATCACCAGATGGGTGTTGGGGATGCGGGCATGGATGGCCTTGACGCGCTCGATGGCGAGGATGTCGCCGGTGGGCTTGCGGGTGAACTTGTAGGCGCCGTGGCTGGTGCCGATGGCGATGGCGAGCGCGTCGCAGTCGGTCTGCTTGACGAAGTCGGCGGCCTGGTCGGGGTCGGTGAGCATCTGGCTGTGGTCGAGCGTGCCCTCGGCGCCGACGCCGTCTTCCTCGCCGGCCTGACCGGTCTCGAGCGAGCCGAGGCAGCCAAGCTCGGCCTCGACGCTGACGCCGATCGCGTGCGAGAACTTGACCACCTCGCGGGTGACGGCGACGTTGTATTCGTAGGAGGAGGGCGTCTTGCCGTCTTCCAGCAGCGACCCGTCCATCATCACGCTCGAGAAGCCCGAGCGGATCGCACCCATGCAGATCGCCGGCGACTGGCCGTGATCCTGGTGCATGACGACCGGGATGTGCGGATAGGCCTCGATCGCGGCATCGATGAGGTGGCGCAGGAAGGCTTCGCCCGCGTATTTGCGCGCGCCGGCCGAGGCCTGCATGATCACCGGGGCGTCGCACTCGGCGGCCGCTTCCATGATCGCCTGCACCTGTTCGAGGTTGTTCACGTTGAAGGCGGGCAGGCCATAGCTGTGTTCGGCGGCGTGGTCGAGCAGCTGGCGCATGGAAACGAGGGGCATGGAATCTCTCCGGAAAAGGCCGCCGGGCGGGGCGGCCGGACGATCGAAAGTTCTATTTTAGCGTGTGCGCGGGGACGCTGACCGTGTCTCCCGTCGCGGACGGGTATTCAGACGGGGTCGTCGAGCGTGCCGGGGCGGTGGTGTTCGCCCACGCGCACGATCTTGAGCGTGTTGGTGCCACCCGCGCTGCCGATCGGCTCGCCGATGGTGAGCACGATGAGGTCGCCGTAATCGACCACGCCCTGCTCGAGCAGGACCTGCTCCGCCTCCCACAGCAGCACGTCGCGGTCCTGGTGGGTCTGGCTCATCAGCAGCGGATGGACCTCGCGGTAGAGCGTCATCTGGTTGCGCGCCGAGACCTCGGGGGTGAGCGCGTAGATCGGCACGCCGGCGATCAGGCGGCTCATCCACAGCGCGGTCGAGCCGGTCTGGGTGAGCGAGGCGATCGCCTTGACCTTGAGATGGTAGGCGGTCCAGATTGCCGCCATCGCGATCGACTGGTCGATGCGGGTGAACACGCGGTCGAGCATCTCGCGGTCGAGCCCGGTGTCGTAGGACTTCTCCGCCTCCAGGCAGACCCGGCTCATGGCCTCGACCACCTCCACCGGGTACTTGCCGGCGGCGGTCTCGGCCGACAGCATCACCGCGTCGGTGCCGTCGAGCACCGCGTTGGCCACGTCCGAGACCTCGGCGCGGGTGGGCACCGGGCTGGTGATCATGGATTCCATCATCTGCGTGGCGGTGATGGTGAGCTTGTTGCGGTCGCGCGCGGCGCGGATCATCTTCTTCTGCAGCGCCGGCACCGCGGCGTCGCCCACCTCCACCGCGAGGTCGCCGCGCGCCACCATGATCCCGTCGGAGGCGTCGAGGATCTCGTCGAGGTTGGCCACCGCCTCGGTGCGCTCGATCTTGGCGATCAGCAGCGCCGAACAGCCGGCGGCGCGCATGAGCTGGCGCGCCATGTACATGTCGGCCGCGCTCTTGGGGAAGGACACCGCGACGAAGTCCACGCCGATCAGCGCGGCGGTGCGGATGTCGTCCATGTCCTTGGCGGTGAGCGCGGGCGCGGTGAGCCCGCCGCCCTGGCGGTTGATGCCCTTGTTGTTGGACAGCTCGCCGCCCACCTTCACCGTGGTGTGGATCTCGTGGCCGAGCACGCGCTGCACGGTGAGCTTGAGGCGGCCGTCGTCGAGCAGCAGCACGTCGCCCGGCTTCACGTCCTTGGGCAGGTCCTTGTAGTCGAGGCCGACGCGCTGGACGTTGCCGAGCTCGCAGCGGGCGTCGAGGATGAAGGGCGCGTCGCGGGTCAGCGTCACGCGGCCTTCCTCGAACTTGCCGACGCGGATCTTGGGGCCCTGCAGGTCGGCGAGGATGCCGATCGGGCGGCCGGCGCGCGCGGAGGCGTCGCGGATGGTCTCGGCGCGGGCGACGTGGTCCTCGGGCTTGCCATGGGAGAAGTTCATCCGCACCACGTCGAGGCCGGCGTGCACCATGCGCTCGAGGGTGAGGAGGTCGGACGAGGCGGGGCCGAGGGTGGCGACGATCTTGGTGTGGCGGGACATCCGGGCTGCTCCGGTCGGTGGCGTGCCCGCATTCTAGCAGCGCGGCCGCGACGGCGACTTCGCGCGCACCGTACGCGAGGCTTGCGGATCGGCCTGCATGGCATATATTGGATGAAGTCTGTTCGCGGATGGCGCCCGGGTACCGGAGCCAGCCTCGCCACCCACTGGAGGAGCGTCATGGCCCTACCCGGCAAACCGAGCCGTCGCACAGCCGCGATGGCGGTGTCGAGCGTCGTGTTGTGCATGCTGTCCGCAAGCGCGGCGGCCGTGCCGTCCAGCCTGTACGTGTTCGGCGACAGCCTCTCGGACAACGGCAACCTGTATGCCTGGACTTCGAATCCGTCGAATCCGGTGACCTTCGGCTTGCCGATCCCGGTGTCGCCCCCCTATGAGCAGGGAACCTTCACCAATGGCCCGGTATACGCGGAGCGCCTTTGGGACAGGCTCGGCCTTCCCGGGGAGCTCGCTCCGGCGGCGCTGCCGGGCGGCACGAACCATGCGGTAGGCGGGGCGCGCTCGCGCTACCACTCCTTCGATGTCGGCCCCGACGGCCTGCCGCCGCTCGTGTGGCCCGCCAACTTCGCGTCCTTCAGCCTGACCGGACAGTTCCAGGGCTACCGCGACGGGCTCGCCGGTGGCGCTGCGGACGCGTCGGCGCTGTATCTGGTCTGGGCCGGTGCGAACGACCTGCAGGACGTGCTCCGGCTCGCCCAGCTGAGCGGCCCCGCCGCGGCCGGTGCGCGGCTGGCCGAGGCGGTCGGCGATGTGGCCGGCGTGATCGGCGGGCTGGTCGGCCTGGGCGCGCGCCAGCTCCTCGTGCCCACGGTGCCGGACATCGGCGCGCTGCCGGTGGTGGCCGCCTTCGGTGCGCAGGCCCAGGGAATCGCCCGCCAGTACAGCATCGCGTTCAACCAGGCGATCGACCAGGCCTTGCAGTCCTTCGCCGGCATCCCCGCACTCGAGGTGCTGCGCTTCGATGCGTTCGGGCTGCTCGACGAGGTCGTCCGCGATCCCGCGGCGAACGGCTTCACCGACATCGACACGGCCTGCCTGCAGGGGCTGTACATCGCGCCGACGCCCGGTGCGCCCGCGCCGACGATCTGCTCGAATCCGGACGAGCATCTGTTCTGGGACGTGGTGCATCCGTCGGCGGCCGCCCACGTGATCCTCGCGGACGAGATGTACCGCGAGGTGCGCACCGCCTTCGTGCCCGAGCCCCCGCTGCCGGCGCTGCTCGTGGTGGGCGCGTTGTTCCTCGGCGTCTTTCGTCGCCTGCGGCTGACCAGGCCGCTGTAGACGTCGGGAGCGCGCAGCTTCGTGCGCGGCGGCGCGCTTCGCCTTTCGGGCTGTTGCATTGCGGCAACGGGGGGCGTGACTTAATCCACTGAATGAGACTTTGCGCGGCGTCGGGCGCGGCGATCTGGGTTGTGCACTGCGGCATCCGTTGTATAGTGTGCTGCCTGTCCTGCACATCGCATATTCATGACGCTCCCGCGACCTTGCGCAGCTTCGGCCGCCTCGCCCTGGCCGGCACGCCTGGATCTGCTCCAGAGCCTGTCCGGCCTCGCCCTCGCCCTCTTCATGTGGCTGCACATGGGCTTCGTGTCCGCGATCCTGATCAGCGCGGACTTCGCGTGGGCGGTGGCGCGTTTCTTCGAGGGCTACTTCTTCCTGCCGCGTCCGCAGGCGTGGCTGGTGACGGCCTTCGTCGCTTCGATCGCGCTCCTGTTCGCCCTGCATGCGCTGCTGGCGCTGCGCAGGTTTCCCGCCGACTGGCGCCAGTACCGCATCGCCGCGCGCCACGGCAGCCGTCTGCGCCATGGCGACACGATGCTGTGGTTCGTGCAGGTGGCGACCGGCTTCGCGATGTTCTTCCTCGCGCCGGTGCATCTGTACGCCATGTTCATGCATCCCGACCTCATCGGCCCTTACGAGTCCGCCGATCGCGTGTGGACCGGCGGCTTCTGGCCGCTCTATCTCGCCTTGCTGTTCGCAGTCGAGGTGCATGGCAGCGTGGGCCTGTACCGCCTGGCGGTGAAGTGGGGCTGGTTCGAGGGCCGCGACGCGCGTACGACGCGGCGCCGGCTGAAGCTGGCGATGTGGGGCCTGATCGCCTTCCTGCTCACGCTGGGGCTGACCACGCTGTTGGCGGAGATCCGCATGGGCATCGAGCATGCGCCACGCGCCGGCGAGCGCTACGTGCCGACCTGGCAGCGCAGCCCGACTGCGGTGGAGGAGGCGCGATGAGGATCGAATACACCGACGTGCTGGTGGTGGGCGGCGGCCTGGCCGGCCTGCGCACCGCGGTGGGCGCGGCAAGGCGCCGGCTGCGGGTCGAGGTGCTGTCGCTGGTGCCGGCCAAGCGCTCGCACTCGGTGGCGGCGCAGGGCGGCATGCAGGCGAGCCTGGGCAACGCCTTCAAGGGCATGGGCGACAACGAGGACGTGCACTTCGGCGACACCGTGCGCGGCTCGGACTGGGGCTGCGACCAGCTCGTCGCGCGCATGTTCGCCCACATGGCGCCCAAGGCGGTGCGCGAGCTCGCGGCCTGGGGCGTGCCCTGGAACCGCGTGCAGCGCGGCGCCCACGAGGTGGTCATCAACGGTGAGCGTGTCACGCTGACCGAACGCGACGAGGCCCACGGCCTCATCACCGCGCGCGACTTCGGCGGCACGCGCAAGTGGCGCACCTGCTACACCGCCGACGGCACCGGCCACACCATGCTCTACGCGCTCGGCGACCGCGCGGTCGCCGAGGGCATCCCGGTGCGCGACCGCAGCGAGGCGGTGGCGCTGATCCACGACGGCGGGCGCTGCCAGGGCGCGGTGGTGCGCGACCTGGAGACGGGCGAGCTGTACGCCATCCTGGCCGCCGCCACGGTGATCGCCACGGGCGGCTTCGGCCGCATCTGGGGCATCTCCACCAACGCGATCATCAACGAGGGCATGGGGGCTGCGATCGCGCTCGAGACCGGGGTGGCGCGCCTGGGCAACATGGAGGCGGTGCAGTTCCACCCCACCGCGATCGTGCCCGCCGGCATTCTCGTCACCGAGGGCTGCCGCGGCGACGGCGGCCTGCTGCGCGACGTCGACGGCCACCGCTTCATGCCCGACTACGAGCCGGAGAAGGCCGAGCTCGCCTCGCGTGACGTGGTCTCGCGGCGCATGGCCGAGCACATGCGCCGCGGCAAGGGCGTCAAGTCGGCCGCCGGCGAGCACCTGTGGCTGGACATCGCGGTGCTCGGCGCCGCCCATATCGACCACAAGCTGCGCGAGGTGAAGGACATCTGCCGCCACTTCCTCGGCATCGACCCGGCGCGCGACTGGATCCCGGTGCGGCCGACCCAGCACTACTCGATGGGCGGCATCCGCACCGACCACCGCGGCGAGTCGCCCGCGCTGCGCGGCCTGTTCGCGGTGGGCGAGGCGGCGTGCTGGGACCTGCACGGCTTCAACCGCCTGGGCGGCAACTCGCTCGCCGAGACGGTGGTGGCGGGCATGCTGGTGGGCGAGCACGTCGCCGACTTCGTCGAGTCGCACGCCGGCGCGCTGCAGTTCTCGCCCGGGCTGGCGCGCGACTTCGTCGGCCGCGAGCGCGCTGCCCTGGAGGCGATCACGGCGCGTCCGGCGCCCGCGCCGGGCGCGGACAACGTCGCCTCGCTGCGGCGCGGGATGGAGGCGACCATGACCGAGCACGTCGGCCTGTTCCGTAACGAGGCGGGGCTGCGCACGGCGGTCGCCACGCTGGTCGACCTGCACGCGCGCGCGCAGCGGGTCGGCATCGCCAGCCGCCACCTCGACGCCAATCCGGAGCTGGTGGCCGCCTACCGGCTGCCGCGCATGCTGGCGTTGGCGCTGTGCGCCGCGCAGGGCGCGCTCGAGCGCCGCGAGAGCCGCGGTGCGCACGCGCGCGAAGACTACCCGGCACGCAACGACCGCGACTGGCTGCGGCGCACGCTGGCCTGGTGGCCGGTGGGCGCCGCCACGCCGGTGCTGGAATACGAGCCGATCCGGGTCGAGAGCATGGAGCTGCCGCCCGGATTCCGCGGCTATGGCACGCGCAACATCGTCGAGCATCCGGCCACCGCGCTGCGCGAGGCCGAGCTCGAGTCCATCCGTGCCCGTCTCGAAGGCGCGGGGGGTGCCCCGCTGCAGGCCGCGCTGCTGGATTTCCGCGCACGCCTGCCCGAACGCTATCGAGGCGACAACGAACGCATCGCCGACATCGAAGAGGGAGCGCCGCGATGAGCCGCCGCCTGAAGATCTCGATCTTCCGCCACAACCCGCGCGACCCCCGGAGCGTGCCGCGCCTGGTCGACTACGAGCTCGACGAGCGGCCGGGCATGACTCTCTTCATCGCGCTCAACGCGATCCGCGACACGCAGGCGCCCGACCTCAACTTCGACTTCGTGTGCCGCGCCGGCGTGTGCGGGGCGTGCGCGATGGTGATCGACGGCCGCCCCGGGCTGGCCTGCCGCACGCTGACGAGCACGCTGCCGGCGGCGTTCAGCCTCTATCCGCTGCCGGTGTTCCGCCTCGTGGCGGACCTGTCGGTGGATACCGGGAGCTGGATGCGCGAGCTCGCCGAGCGCCTGCAGACCTGGGTGCATCTCGACGCGGAGCCCGATCTCGATCGCCTGGAGGCGCGCATGGAGCCGGCGCTGGCCGAGGCGGTCTACGAGCTCGACCGCTGCATCGAATGCGGCTGCTGCATCGCCGCCTGCGCCACCGCGCAGATGCGCGAGGGCTTCGTCGGCGCGGTCGGTCTCGTGAAGATCGCGCGCTTCCGCCTCGACTCGGCGGATACGCGCGACGACGCCGACTTCTACGAGCTCGTCGGCAACGACGAGGGCATCTTCGGCTGCATGAGCCTGCTTGCCTGCAACGACCTCTGTCCCAAGGAGCTGCCCCTGCAGACCCAGCTCGCCTGGCTGCGCCGCAAGATGGCCGGGCAAGGGGTACGCTGGCTGCGGCGGGGATGAATCGAGCGCCGCAATCGCGACTCGCGTCGCTCCTACACCCCACCCGAGACGCCGCCGGTCTTGCAGGAGCGACGCCAGTCGCGATCCCGGCCACGCGGTATTTGCAGGCCGTGCGTCGCCCGCCGGAGCGCCCGATCGCGACTTGCGTCGCTCCCACGACAACCGTCGCGCTCCGGCCAGCGCCTGGAATTGCTTGTAGGAGCGACGCCAGTCGCGATCCGGCGCAATAGGCCAGCGCGGCCTGAACTCCGGGCGCCGCAATCGCGACTGGCGTCGCTCCTGCACCCCACCTGAGACGCCGCGGGTCTTGCAGGCGCGACGCAAGTCGCGATCGGGCGGTGCCGGATCGGGGCTCAGTCCTTGACGCGCGCTTCCAGCGCCGCGATCGCGGGCAAGGTCTTGCCTTCGAGGAACTCGAGGAAGGCGCCGCCGCCGGTGGAGATGTAGCCCACGTCCTCGGCGATGTGGAACTTGGCGATCGCCGCCAGGGTGTCGCCGCCACCCGCGATCGAGAAGGCCTCGGAGTGCGCGATCGCCGAGGCCATCATCTTGGTGCCGCCGGCGAACTGGGGCAGCTCGAACACGCCGACCGGGCCGTTCCACACGATGGTGCCGGCGTTGGCGATGATCTCGGAGAGCTTGGCGGCCGTCTTCGGGCCGACGTCGAGGATGCGGTCGTGCGCGCCGACCTCTTCCACCGGAATGCGGTTGGCACGCGCCAGCGCGGAGACCTCGTCGGCGACGACGACGTCGACCGGCAGCGGCACCTCGGCGCCACGCGCCTTCATCATGTCCATGATCGCCTGCGCTTCCTTGACCAGCTCGGGCTCGGCGAGCGACTCGCCGATGCGCTTGCCGGAGGCGAGCAGGAAGGTGTTGGCGATGCCGCCGCCGACGATGAGCTGGTCCACCTTGTGGGCGAGCGACTTCAGGATGGTGAGCTTGGACGAGACCTTGGAGCCGCCCACGATCGCCACCAGCGGGCGCTGCGGGGATTGCAGGGCCTTGCCGAGCGCGTCGATCTCGGCGCCCATCAGGATGCCGGCGCAGGCCACCGGGGCGAAGCGGGCGATGCCGTGGGTGGTGGCCTCGGCGCGGTGGGCGGTGCCGAAGGCGTCATTGACATAGACGTCGCAGAGCGCGGCCATCTTCCTGGCCAGCTCTTCGTTGTCCTTCTTCTCGCCCTTGTTGCAGCGGCAGTTCTCGAGCAGGACGACCTCGCCCGGCTTGACCTCGAAGCCGCCCTCGACCCAGTCGGACACCAGGCGCACCGGGCGGTGCAGCAGCTGGCCGAGGCGCACCGCGACCGGGGCCAGGGTGTCGTCGGGGCCGACCGTGCCTTCGGTGGGGCGGCCGAGGTGGGAGGTGACCATCACCGCGGCGCCGTTGTCCAGGCAGTACTGGATCGAGGGCAGCGAGGCGCGGATGCGGGTGTCCTCGGTGATGTTGCCGGCGTCGTCCTGCGGCACGTTGAGGTCGGCGCGGATGAAGACCTTCTTGCCGCGCACGTCGAGTTCGGTGAGTTTCTTGACTTGCATGATTCGCTCGTTCCCGGAAAAACGCCCTGCGGGGCAGGGCGTCGGTTCGACTGGATGTCCGTGTGTCGCCTGGCGCTTACTTGGCGTTGCAGAAGGCGCGCGCGGCGTCGAGCATGCGGCAGGAGTAGCCCCACTCGTTGTCGTACCAGGCCAGCACCTTGACCAGCACCGAGCCGTCCTCGCCCTGGATGACGCGGGTCTGGGTGGCGTCGAAGGTGGAGGACACGGTGGTGTGGTTGAAGTCGGAGGACACCAGCGGCTCGGTGTTGACCGCCAGAATGCCCTTGAGCGGGCCGTTGGCCGCGGCGGTCATCAGCGCGTTGATCTCTTCCTTGGTGGTGGCGCGCTCGGCGGTGAAGGTGAGGTCGACCAGCGAGACGTTGATCGTGGGCACGCGCAGGGCGAAGCCATCGACCTTGCCGACCAGTTGCGGCAGCACCAGGCCGACGGCCTTGGCGGCACCGGTCTTGGTCGGGATGATGTTGGCGGCGGCGGCGCGGGCGCGGCGCAGGTCCTTGTGGCGCACGTCCACGGTCACCTGGTCGTTGGTGTAGGCGTGGATGGTGGTCATCAGGCCCTGCTTGATGCCGACGCTGTCGGCCAGGATCTTGGCGACCGGGGCCAGGCAGTTGGTGGTGCACGAGGCGTTGGAGACCACGGTCATGTCGCCGCGCAGCACTTCCTCGTTCACGCCCATGACGATGGTGGTGTCGACGTCGTCGCCGCCCGGGGCGGAGATCAGCACGCGGCGGGCGCCCTGGTCGAGCAGGGCCTGGGCCTTGGCCTTGGTGGTGTAGGCGCCGGTGCATTCGAGCAGCACGTCCACGCCGTGGCTGCCCCAGTTCACGCCCTTGGGGTCCTTGGTGGAGTAGAAGGGGATCTTCTTGCCGTCGATGATGATGACGTTCTCGCCCTCGGTCTCGACCGAGGTGGCGAAGCGGCCGTGGGTGGTGTCGTACTTGAGCAGGTGGGCGTTGGTGGCCAGATCGCCCGAGGCGTTGATGGCGACCACTTCGAACTCGTTCTGCAGGCCCTGCTCGTAGATGGCGCGCAGCGTGCAGCGACCGATACGACCGAAACCGTTGATGGCGACCTTGATGCTCATCCTTGCTTCTCCCTGAGATAACGGTGGAAAACCGCGTGATTTGTGTTTGCCGATGCCCTGCCGGTCCGTGCGGGACCGTGTCCTGATGTGCAGCGGGAGCGATCCGTTTCCGGAACCGCTCCCGCGCCAGGGTCTCGTCAGAGCACCGACTTCACTGCCTGCACCACCGCCTCCGCGGTGATGCCGAAATACTTGAAGAGCTCGCCCGCCGGGGCCGACTCGCCGAAGCGGTCGATGCCGATCACGCGGCCTTCGAGCCCGACGTACTTGTACCAGCCGTCGGTCGTGCCGGCCTCGACCGCGACGCGCGGCAGGCCGGCGGGCAGCACGCTCGCCTTGTACGCCGCGTCCTGGCGGTCGAAGACGTTGGTCGAGGGCATGGACACCACGCGCACCGCGACACCCTGCTCGGCGAGGGTTTTCTGCGCGGCCACGGCGAGCGCGACCTCGGAGCCGGTGGCGAGGATCACCGCCTGCGGCTTGCCGCCATTCACGCTGGCCGGGGCCTCCGACAGCACGTAGCCACCCTTGCGGATCGCCGCGACCTGATCGGAAGTGCGTGCCTGGAAGGGAAGGTTCTGGCGCGAGAAGCACAGGCTGGTCGGGCCATCCTTGCGCTCGATCGCGTTCGCCCACGCCACGGCCGACTCGGTGGTGTCGCAGGGACGCCACACGTCCATGTTGGGGATCAGGCGCAGCGTGGCGGTCTGTTCCACCGGTTGGTGGGTGGGGCCGTCCTCGCCGAGGCCGATCGAATCGTGCGTGAACACGAAGATCTGGCGCACCTTCATCAGTGCGGCCATGCGCAGGGCGTTGCGCGCGTACTCGCTGAACATCAGGAAGGTGGCGGTGTAGGGGATGAGACCGCCGTGCAGGCTGATGCCGTTGGCGATCGCCGCCATGCCGAATTCACGCACGCCGTAATAGACGTAGTTGCCGCCGCTGGTCTTGCTGACGCCCTTCGCGCCCGACCACAGCGTGAGGTTGGAGCCGGCGAGGTCGGCCGAGCCGCCGAGGAGTTCGGGCAGCCTGGGTGCGTAGGCCTCGATGGCGTTCTGGCTGGCCTTGCGGGTGGCGATGGTCTCGGCCTTGTCGACGACCTTGGCGAGCACCGCGGCGACGTGGGCGTCCCAGTCGGCGGGCAGCTCGCCGGCCATGCGGCGTTCGAACTCGGCGGCGAGCTCGGGGTGGGCGGCGCGGTAGGCGGCGAAGGCGGCGTTCCATTGCGCCTCGAGCGAGGCGCCCTTGGTGCGCGCGTCCCAGGCCGCGTAGACGTCGGCCGGGATGTGGAAGGGCGGGTGGTTCCAGCCGATGTGGGCGCGCGCGGCCTCGATCTCGGCGGCACCGAGCGGGGCGCCATGCACGTCGTGGCTGTCCTGCTTGTTGGGCGCGCCGGCGCCGATGATGGTCTTGCAGCAGATCAGCGTGGGCTGGGCGGTGTTGGCCTTGGCCTGCTGGAGGGCGGCCTCGATGGCGACCGGGTCATGGCCCTGGACGTCGCGGATGACCTGCCATCCGTAGGCTTCGAACCTCTTCGGGGTGTCGTCGGTGAACCAGCCGTCGACATGGCCGTCGATGGAGATGTTGTTGTCGTCGTAGAACGCGACCAGCTTGCCCAGGCCCCAGGTGCCGGCGAGCGAGCAGGCTTCGTGCGAGATGCCTTCCATCAGGCAGCCGTCGCCGAGGAAGACATAGGTGTGGTGGTCGACCACCTCGTGGCCGGGGCGGTTGAACTCGGCGGCGAGGATCTTCTCGGCGAGCGCCATGCCGACGGCGTTGGTGATGCCCTGGCCGAGCGGACCGGTGGTGGTCTCGATGCCGGGGGCGTAGCCGTATTCGGGGTGGCCGGGGGTCTTGCTGTGGAGCTGGCGGAAACGCTTGAGCTCCTCGATCGGCAGGTCATAGCCGGTGAGGTGGAGCAGCGCGTAGATCAGCATCGAGCCGTGGCCGTTGGAGAGCACGAAGCGGTCGCGGTCGGCCCACTTGGGGTTGGCCGGATTGTGGCGCAGGTGGTGGCGCCACAGCACCTCGGCGATCTCGGCCATGCCCATCGGCGCGCCGGGATGGCCGGAGTTGGCCTGCTGCACCGCGTCCATCGCGAGGGCGCGGATGGCGCCGGTGATGGGGTTGAAGACCGGGGGCTGGACGTTGCGGGTCGACTGCATGCTGTTTTCGGGCCGGAGGCCGCCATCGGGAAAGTTCGGAATTATCCCTTAAAAGACCCCGGGGATGCCAATGTTGCGTTGCGGCAATGTTGCGCCGGGCGAGGGGCTTTCGCGGGGCGGTGGGCGCGGCTTGGAATCGGTCACGGGGTCCGAGGAGGGGCGGCGTCGATTCGGTCGCGGGGTCGGGATGGTGTGCGCCGCCTGCACTCGCGGCCCTTCGCTGCGCTCCGGGCTGCCCTCGGCGGAGGCCGCCGCGGGGGCGGCGACGCAAACTCGTCGCTGCGCTCCTCAAACATGCGTCGCCTTGTTTCCCCCGCGACGCCCTCCACCTCGGCGCTCCTGAAGTTGGCCCACACCACCCCGACCCCGCGACCTCGCGCGGAGTGGGGCTGGGGGGCTGGTCGGTGTGCTGCCGAGGCAGGCTGCCGGGGAATTCCGTCGCGCCTCACACCCACTGGCGGCGGCGTTCCATCAGCTTCCAGATCAGCGGGGTGAGGATCAGCTGCATGGCGAGGTCGAGCTTGCCGCCGGGGATCACGATGGTGTTGGCGCGGCTCATGAAGGCGTCGTGGATCATGCGCAGCAGGTAGGGGAAGTCGACTCCGCGCGGGTCCTTGAAGCGGATCACCACCATGGACTCGTCCTGGGTGGGCACGTCGCGCGCGATGAAGGGGTTGGAGGTATCGACGACCGGCACGCGCTGGAAGTTGATGTGGGTGCGGGCGAACTGCGGGACGATGTAGTGCACATAGTCGTGCATGCGGCGCAGGATGGTGTCCTGCACGGCCTCGGCGGTGTAGCCGCGCAGCTTGGTGTCGCGGTGCAGCTTCTGGATCCACTCGAGGTTGATGATGGGCACGACGCCGATCAGCAGGTCGACGTGGCTGGCGATGTCGGCCTCGTCGGTGACGAGTGCGCCGTGCAGGCCCTCGTAGAACAGGCAGTCGGTGCCGACCGGGAGATCTTCCCACTCGGTGAAGGTGCCGAGCGGCAGGTTCCAGCGCATCGCCTCGGCTTCGTTGTGGATGTAGTAGCGGCGGCGGCCGGTGGCGGCCTCGCCGTAGGCGCGGAAGAGGCTCTCGAGCTCGGAGAGCAGGTTGGCTTCCGGCCCGAAGTGGCTGATCCCGCGCAGGCCCGCACGCTCGGCTTCCTCGATCAGCGTCTTCATCTCGGCGCGGGTGTGGCGGTGGAAGCTGTCGCCCTCGACGATGGCGGCGTTGACGTTCTCGCGGTGGAAGATCGCTTCGAAGGTGTGCTTGACCGTGGTGGTGCCGGCGCCGGACGAGCCGGTGACGGCGATGATCGGGTGCTTCATGGACATGATGGGTTCCGCCGCTGGCGAGTCGGTTTCGACACGGATTCTGCACCGCAATAAAGCGCGGTGCGAGCCATCAGGAGCGCGCCTTGACCCAGGCCGACCATTCGGCGAACAGCGCCGGGCTGGTGGCGGCGATGACGCCGCGCTTGATCGCCGGGCCGGACATCAGCACGCCGCCGTCGAGCGCCTCGGCGATGCCGCCGGCTTCGGCGAGGATCAGGCGGCCGGCGGCGTAGTCCCACAGCATCTGCCCGCCGTGCAGGTAGACGTCGAGCCGGCCGGCGGCGACAAAGCACCATTCGAGGGCGCTGGAGCCGAAGTTGCGCTGCGAGTAGTAGGGCGGACGCACCGCGAGCTCGTCGCCGAGGTGGTGGCTGATGCGCTTGAAGTCGACGCCGGCGACGGCGTCGCGCAACTCGGTGGCGCCTGCGCGCAGCGGCAGCTCGGTGCCGTTGAGGAAGGCGCCGGCGCCGCGGGCGGCGTAGAAGGATTCGTCGGTGATCGGGTTGTACACCACGCCGATCACCGGCTCGTGGTCGATCAGATAGGCGATCGACACCGCGAACAGGGGGATGCCGTTGGCGAAGTTGGTGGTGCCGTCGATCGGGTCGATGCACCACAGGCCGCGCGCGCCTTCCTTCCACAGCGCGGCCTGCTCGGCCGCGGTCATCTCCTCGCCGAGCACGGCGCCGGGCAGGAAGGCGGGCAGGGCCTCGCTGAAGCGCTGCTGCGAGGCCATGTCGGCCTCGGTGAACAGCGAACCGTCGGCCTTGCGGTTGCGCGCGGACTTCAGGTAGCGCGGAAGGATCTCGGCGCGCGCGATGTCGCGCACCATCGATTCGAGGGCGCGGGCACGGGCGAGGCGGTGGGCGGCGGTGGGCATGGCGGGCTCCTTGCCGGCGGGCGGCGGGAGAGGGGCTGGGGGCGAGGGGAGCTGGGCCTATAATCTTACGATGATTTCACGATTCCACTTTCCGGATCGCCTGCCCGCGGGCGGCGAGGTGGCGCTCCCCGAGGCGCTCGCCCACCATGCGCTGCGGGTGTTGCGCCTGCGCGATGGCGAGGCGGTGGTGCTGTTCGACGGCAGCGGCGGAGAGGTCGATGCGCGCCTGGCCGTGCGCGGCAAGGCGGTGTTCGCTCGGCTCGGCGAGGCGCGTGCGGTCGAACGCGAGTCGCCCTTGCGCATCGTGCTGGTGCAGGCGCTGGCCTCGGGCGACAAGATGGACTGGGTGGTGCAGAAGGCGGTGGAGCTCGGCGTGCATGCGATCCAGCCGGTCCAGGCCGAGCGCTCGGTGCTGCGTCTGGCGGCCGAGCGTGCCGACAAGCGCGTCGCGCACTGGCAGCAGGTCGCGGTCGCGGCCTGCGAGCAGTGCGGGCGCAACCGCGTCCCCGAGATCCGCCCCCTGCAGCCGCTCGCACACTGGCTGGGCGCGCATCGCGCTGCGCCCGGCTACGTGCTTGCGCCCGGCGGGGCCAAGGGCTTTGCCGACGAACCCGAGCCGAAGGACGAGGTGCACCTGCTGGTCGGGCCGGAGGGTGGCTGGAGCGAGGGCGAGATGGCGGCCTTCGACGCCGCCGGTTGCCGGCGCGTGCGGCTCGGGCCGCGCGTGCTGCGCACCGAGACCGCGGGCCTCGCCGCCGTGGCGGCGCTGCAGGCGCGCTGGGGCGATTATTGAGCGGCCGTCTGCGCCGCTGCGGACGCGCTACTTGCCATGCAGCACCTTCACCACCCGGCGCAACGCGCTCTCTTCCGGGTGGGGCTGCACCAGGAAGCCGAGGCCGTGCATCAGGCGCAGCATCTTGGCGTTCTTGCCCAGCACGTCGCCGAAGATGTTGCGATAGCCCTTGCCGCGCGCGACCTCGATGAGGGCACCCATGAGGCGGCGGCCCAGTCCGTGGCGTTGCCAGTCGTCGGCCACGACCAGGGCGAACTCGACCGATTCGCCGTCGGCGGCGAGGGAATAGCGGGCGCTGCCCACCATGTGCTCGGCGCCGGCGTCGTCGATGGTGGTGGCGATCAGCGCCATCTCGCGGTCGTAGTCGATCTGCGTGAAGCGCGCGACCAGCGCCGGGCTGAGCTCCTGCAGCTCTTCCATGAAGCGCATGAAGCGGGTCTCGGCGCTCAGTCCGTCGAAGAAGCCCAGCACCAGGTTGGCATCCTCCGGGCGCACCGGACGCGTACGCACGGCACGACCGTCGCCGACCTTCCAGTCCTGGACGAGGTGCAGCGGATAGGGGTGGATCGCCATGTGCGCGTAGCGGTCGCTGCCGGCGGGAAGGCCCTGGTCGATGACGACGCGGGCATCGGCCGCGATGGCGCCGTCGCCGTCGATGAACAAGGGGTCGATCGCGAGCTCGCGCACCCAGGGCAGCTCGCACACGAGGTCGGACACCGACACCAGCACCTGCTCGATGGCGGCGCGGTTGAGCGCGCCGCCCTGGCTGCGCGGGCCCTGTGCGGCCGCCGGGATGGCCGAGTCGATGAGGTCGCGGGCCAGCACGGGGTTCAGCGGTGGCAGCGCGAAGGTGCGCGGCGCGGAGGCGTCCTGCGCGCCGAGGCTGATCACCGGACCGAAGATTGCGTCGCGATGCACCTGGATGCGGAAGGCGCGCGCCTGCGGCCGGTACAGATAGGGCTCTATCGACACGCCGTTGATCTGCACCTCGGGGTGGCGCAGGCGCACCGCGTCGACGATGTCGTGGAAGGCGCTCCACACCGACTCGGCGGTGTTGAGGTTGAGGCGCACGCCGCCGGATTCGGACTTGCTCGCCAGCTCGGGAGCGTCGACCTTCATCGCCACCGGAAAACCCGCCTGCTCGGCGACGAACAATGCCTCGGTGGCGTCGCGGGCGACGGTGGTGTGCGTGACCGGGATGCCGAAGCTGCGCAGCAGCGCCTTGGACTCCATCGCCGAGAGGATATGGCGACGCTGGTTGAGCAGGGTCTCGATCAGCACGCGCGCACCACCCGTGCGGCGGTAGGCGGCGGCGCTGCCGCCGCCGGCGGTCTGCAGCAGCAGGGTCTGGTTGTGGTGGAAGCGCGAGATGTTGTGGAACAGCTCGATCGCCGCCTCGGGCGAACTGAACACCGGCAGCCCGGCCCGGGCGAGCAGCGCGCGCGCCTCGGCGACCTGGCCGCCGCCCATCCAGCAGCAGCACAGCTGGAGCCGCACCTGGGCGGCGAGGTCGATGATGTCCTGCGCCACCTCGACCGGATCGACGAGCGCGTGCGGCGAGAGGATCACCAGCACGTTGGAAACCGCGGCGTCCTCGGAGAGGGCGAGGATGGCGTCGCGGTACAGCTGCGCGCTGGCGTCACCGCCGAGGTCGAGCGGGTTGTGGGAGTGCCGCTCGCGTCCGCCGAGGCGCTCGAGCGTGGCGACCGTCGGCGAGCCCAGCCCGACGAGTCCGGTGCCGAGGTCCTTGGCGCGGTCGGCGGCGAGATCGGCCGGGCCGCTGCCGTTGGAGACGATGGCGAGGCTGTCCTCGCGCGGTCGAAAGCCGCAGGACAAGGCCTTGGCGGCGAAGAAGAGCTGGTCGATGTTCTGCACCCGCACCACGCCGGCGCGGCGCATCGCCGCGTCGAAGACCACGTCGGCGAGGCCGGCGTTGTCCGCGTCGGCGGCGTTGTTGTCGCTGCGACCGTGGCGGCCGGCCTTGAGCAGGATGATCGGCTTGACGCGCGCGGCCGAGCGCAGTGCGCTCATGAACTGGCGGGCGTTGCGGATGTGATCGACGTGCAGCAGGATGTAGCGCGTCTGCGTGTCGTGGATCAGGTACTCCAGCGTTTCCCCGTAGTCGATGTCCACCGTGCCGCCGAGCGAGATGACCGAAGAGAAGCCGACGTCGTTGGTCAACGCCCAGTCGAGCACGACCGAGCACATCGCGCCCGACTGCGAGATCAGGGCGATCTCGCCGGGCTTGACGGCGATGCGGGTGAGCGCGGCATTGATCCCGCTGCCGGGGCGTGCGATGCCCAGGCTGCCGGGCCCGATCAGGCGCAGCCGGGTCTCGCGCGCGGTCTCGACGATGCGGCGCTCGAGTGCGTTCCCGCTGGCGCTGATGATGACCGCGTTGCGTACGCCGCTGCGCCCGCACTGCGCGGTGACGCTGTGCAGCATGCGCGCGGGGGTGGCGATGATGGCGAGATCGACCGGTCGGCCGATGTCCTCGACCGAGCGGTGGCAGGGATGGTCCTGGATGCTGCCGTACTTCGGGTTGACCGCGTACAGGGTGCCGCGATAGCCGCCTTCGACCAGGTTGCGGAAGATGACGCGGCCGACGGACCCGGGTGCGTCGGACGCGCCGATGACGGCGATCGAGGACGGTTCGAAGGCGGTGCTGAGAGCGTGGGAGCCGGCCATGATCTTCGCGCTGGAAAGTGGATGAGGTCTAAAGGGATAGCAGGCCGCCGCCCTTTCGGCGTTGACCTGCGTCAGGGGCGCGCGGCCGCGTCTCCGTCCGCGAAGGAAAACGGCCGTCGAGACGGCCGTCGGAAGCTGCTGCGCGCGCGGACGCCGTCGGCCCGCAGATCGTGTCAGCGCTCGTCGAAGCTGATCTTGAGGCGCTTGGTGGTGGCGCGCGCCTGGCAGCTCAGCACGTAGCCCTGCGCGACTTCGTCGGCCTCGAGGGTGAAGTTCTTGTCCATCACGACTTCGCCCTCCGTCACCTTGGCGCGGCAGGTGCAGCACACGCCGGCCTTGCACGAGAAAGGGAGGTCGAGGCCGGCATTGAGGCCGGCGTCGAGCAGGTGCTCGTCGGGGCCGATCGCGATCTCGTGCTCCTTGCCGTCGAGCACCAGGACCATGGTGATGTCCTTGGTCGCGGCCGCGACGGCCTCGGCGGTGCTCGAGGCGCCGACCGGGTGGGCGCCGGCGGGCAGGTTGGCGGTGAAGCGCTCGGTGCGGATACGGTCGGCGGGCACGCCGGCCTCGACCAGCGCGGTCTCGGTGGCGGTGATCATCTCGTCGGGGCCGCAGATGAAGACCTCGTCCATGCTGCCCACCGGCAGCAGGGCGTCGATGATCGCGCGCACCTTGGGACCGTCGATGCGCCCCTGCAGCAGGTCCACTTCCTGGGCCTGGCGCGACAGCACGTGGATCATGGTCAGGCGGTCGCGGTAGCGGTCCTTGAGGTCCTGCAGGTCCTCGTTGAACATCACCGTGGACATGCGACGGTTGCCGTAGATCAGCGTGAACTTCGAGTCCGGCTGTTCTTCCAGCGTGCTCGCGGCGATCGACAGGATCGGGGTGATGCCCGAGCCGGCGGCGAAGCCGACGCGGTGGATGGCGCGCTTCTTCTTGACCACGAAGCGGCCGTCGGGCGGCATCACCTGCAGGGTGTCGCCGGCCTTGACGGCGCGCGTGGCCCAGTTCGAGAACAGGCCGCCTTCCACCGGGCGGATGCCGATCTCGAGCTCGCCCGCGCGTGCCAGGCGGCTGCGCGGGCTGCTGATCGAGTAGTTGCGGCGCACGTCCTGGCCATCGATGGTGGCGCGCAGGGTGAGGAACTGGCCCGGCTCGAAGGCGAAGCGCTCGCGCTCGGCCTCGGGGATGGCGAAGGTGATCGCCACCGCGCCGGCGGCCTCGGGGCTCACGCGCTTGATGGCGAGTTCTTGGAAACGGGGGGCTGACATGGCGTCTGGGCTCCGGCTCTTAATAGGGTTTGAAATAGTCGAAGGGCTCCTGGCAGTCGAGGCACTTGTACAGCGCCTTGCAGGCCGTGGAGCCGAACTCGGAGGTGACGACGGTGTGGGTGGAGCCGCACTGCGGACAGGCGACCGCCGCGGTCGGCTGCCGGCGCACGAACTTCAGCACGCTGACCTCGGCGCCGCCGCTGCTGCCGCAGGTGCGGTGGGGCGGGGCGATGCCATAGGCGCGCAGCTTTTCCTTGGCCTCGTCGCTCATCCAGTCGGTGGTCCAGGCCGGCGCGAGCTGGGTGATCACCCGCGCCGCGATGCCGGCCTGTTCCAGGCTCGCACGCACGTCGTCCTCGATCTGCCCCATGGCGGGGCAGCCGCTGTAGGTCGGGGTGATGACCACCTCGATGCCCTCCGCCGTCTCCCGCACATCCCGCAGGATGCCCAGCTCGCGCAGGGTCACCACCGGGATCTCCGGGTCCGTCAGGGGCTCCAGGGTGGCCCAGACCTTGTCCACGACGCTGCTCATGGCCTTCGCCCTTACCAGGTGGCGCCCGGGTGGGCGCGGGCCAGACCCTGCATCTCGCCGAGCAGGTAGCTCAGATGCTCGGAGTGCAGGCCGATCTTGCCCTCGGTCACGTAACCGTGGAAGTTCGGGCGGGTCAGGGTGGCTTCGGCCAGCGCCTCGTTGACGAGCGCGTCCCAGGCCGGGCGCAGCGCCCATACGTCGATGCCGATCTTGGCCGCCACCGCGGCGCCTTCGGCCGGGCTGGTGGTCCAGAACTCCTCGGTGTAGGGCATGAGGTGGTTCACCGCCGCCTGCGCGCGGGCGTGCGACTCCTCGGTGCCGTCGCCCATGCGCACCAGCCAGTCACGCGAGTGGTGCAGGTGGTAGCTGGTTTCCTTCAGCGACTTGGCGGCGATCGCGGCGAGGCTGGCGTCGGCGGACTGCTGCAGGCCGTCCCACACGTGCACCATCAGCGCCGAATACAGGAAGTTGCGCACGATCGTGGTGGCGTAGTCGCGGTCGGCCGCGGCGTAGCCGACCAGCGCGCCGTGGTGCGGGAGCTCCAGCAGCGTGTAGTTGCGGAACTCGTGCGGGCCGCGGAAATAGGCCAGCTTGTCCTCGGTGGCGTCGCCGCCCTTCAGCTCGGCGGCGCGCTGGTACAGCAGGCGCGCCTGGCCGATGAGGTCGAGGCTGACGTTGGCCAGCGCCATGTCTTCTTCCAGGATGGGGCCGTGCCCGCACCATTCGGCGTTGCGCTGGCCGAGCACGACGGCGTTGTCGGCCAGGTGCAGCAGGTAGTCGATCGGCGTGCTCATTACATGTGCCCCACTTCTTCAGGGATCTCGTAGAAGGTCGGATGGCGGTAGATCTTGTCGGCCGCGGGGTCGAAGAGCTCGCCCTTGTCGTCCGGGTTGCTGGCGGTGATGGCGACCGAGGGCACCACCCAGATGCTCACGCCTTCCTGGCGGCGGGTGTACACGTCGCGCGCCATGTGCAGGGCCTGGGCGGCGTCGGCCGCGTGCAGGCTGCCGCAGTGCTTGTGCTCGAGGCCTTGCTTGCTGCGGACGAAGACTTCCCAGAGGGGCCAATCCTTGAGTGCGGGGGTGTTCATGCTGCCTCCTTCAGTGCGCGTTCTTTTTGCTTGCGGGCATAGGCCTGGGCCGCGTCGCGGACCCACTGGCCATCGTTGTGTGCCTTGACCCGGGTGGCCAGGCGTTCCTTGTTGCACGGTCCGTTGCCTTCGACGGTGTTCCAGAACTCGGCCCAGTCGATCTGGCCGTAGTCGTAGTGGCCGCGCGCCTCGTTCCACTTGAGGTCGGGGTCGGGCAGGGTCACGCCCAGCACCTTGGCCTGCGGCACGGTGGCGTCGATGAACTTCTGGCGCAGGTCGTCGTTGCTGATGCGCTTGATGCCCCAGCGCATGCCTTGCGCGCTGTGCGGGCTGTCGGCATCCGGCGGCCCGAACATGGCCAGGCACTTCCACCAGTAGCGGTTGACCGCGTCCTGCACCATCGCGCGCTGCTCGTCGGTGCCCTTCATCATCACCAGCAGGGCCTCGTAGCCCTGGCGCTGGTGGAAGGATTCCTCCTTGCACACGCGCACCATGGCGCGCGCGTAGGGGCCGTAGGAGCAGCGGCACAGCGGGACCTGGTTCATGATCGCCGCGCCATCGACCAGCCAGCCGATCACGCCGACGTCGGCCCAGTTGAGCGTCGGGTAATTGAAGATCGAGCTGTACTTGGCCTTGCCCGAGTGCAGGCCTTCGAGCATCTGGTCGCGGCTGGTGCCCAGCGTCTCGGCGGCGGAGTACAGGTAGAGGCCGTGGCCGCCCTCGTCCTGGACCTTGGCGATCAGGATGGCCTTGCGCTTGAGGCTGGGCGCGCGCGAGATCCAGTTGCCCTCCGGCAGCATGCCGACGATCTCGCTGTGGGCGTGCTGGCTGATCTGGCGCACCAGCGTCTTGCGGTAGGCCTCGGGCATCCAGTCCTGCGGCTCGATGCGCCCGTCGGCGTCGATGCGGGCCTCGAAGGCGGCTTCCTGCTCGCTCGTCGCATTGGAGACCGCTGCGAGTTTCTTTCCGGAATCGTCCGGAATGTCCATTGCCTGGGTGTACATGTGTTTCCTCCTAGCAAACACCGCACCGGGAAATACCGGCACGGAACGCGGGGTGCGCATGGCTGTGACCCCGCCTCCTCCTCAAAGGTCCGCCACGCCCGGGGCGCGGCGGGTGTTCATTGCATCCACGCCGGCGAGCGCTTCTCGAAGAAGGCCGTGAAGCCTTCGCGGGCTTCGGCGGTGGCGCGCTGGCGCGCGATGCGGCCGGCGGTCTCCTCGGCGACGGCGTCGTCGATCGGACGCCCGGCCAGCGCGGCGATCAGCTGCTTGGCGGCAAGCTGGGCCTGCGGGCCGCAGGCGAGCAGGGCCTGCACGAGGCGATCGACCGCGGCGTCGAGTTCATCCAGCGTGACGACCTCGCCGACCAGGCCCATGGCCTTGGCCTCGGCGGCGCCGAAGCGTTCGGCGCTCTGGAAGTAGCGCAGGGCGTGGCGCGGGCCGATGGCGCGCAGCACGTAGGGGCTGATCACCGCGGGGATGATGCCGAACTTGACCTCGGAGGTCGCGAAGCTGGCATCGTCCGCGGCGATCGCCATGTCGCAGGCGGCGGTGAGGCCGGTGCCGCCACCGAGCGCCGCGCCCTGCACGCGCGCGATGGTCGGCTTCGACATCCCCGACAGCGTGCGCAGCATGGCGGCGAACTTGCGCGAGTCGGCGAGGTTCTCCGCCTCGGTGCTGTCCGAGGCGCGGCGCATCCAGTTGAGGTCGGCACCGGCCGAGAAGTGCTTGCCACGCCCGGCCAGCACCACCACGCGCACGCCGGCATCGGCGTCGAGTTCGGCGCAGGCGGCCGCCAGCTCGGCGATGAGCTGCTCGTTGAAGGCGTTGAACACTGCCGGCCGATCCATCCAGATCGTCGCGACGGCGCCGCGGCGCTCGATGGCGAGGGTTTCGTAGTTCATGGACTGTCCCGTGCCTCAGACGCGCTCGATGATCATCGCGATGCCCTGGCCGACGCCGATGCACATCGTGCACAGCGCGTAGCGGCCATTGCGGCGCTGCAGCTCGTAGGCCGCCGTGGTGACCAGGCGGGCGCCGCTCATGCCCAGCGGGTGGCCCAGGGCGATGGCGCCGCCATTGGGGTTCACGCGTTCTTCGTCGTCGGCGAGGCCGAGGTCGCGCAGCACGGCGAGGCCTTGTGCCGCGAAAGCCTCGTTGAGTTCGATCACATCCATCTGATCGAGCGTGAGGCCCGCCTTGGCGAGCACCTTGCGCACCGCGGGCGCGGGGCCGAAGCCCATGATGCGCGGCGCCACGCCGGCGGTGGCCATGGCGACGACGCGGGCGCGCGGGGTCAGGCCATGCTTCGCGGCGGCGGCGTCGGAGGCCAGCAGCAGCGCGCAGGCGCCGTCATTGACGCCCGAGGCGTTGCCGGCGGTGACGCTGAGCTCGGGGCCATTGACGCCCTTGAGCTTGGCCAGCATCTCCAGCGTGGTTTCGGGGCGCGGATGCTCGTCGGTGTCGAAGACGATCGGGTCGCCCTTCTTGCGCGGGATCACCACCGGCACCAGCTCGTCCTTGAAGCGACCGGCGGCGTGGGCGGCGGCCCAGCGCTGCTGCGAGCGCAGCGCGAAGGCGTCCTGATCGGCGCGCGAGATGTCGAAGTCGGCGGCGACGTTGTCCGCGGTCTGCGGCATCGAGTGCGTCTCGTACAGCTTCTTCATCAGCGGGTTGATGAAGCGCCAGCCGATGGTGGTGTCGTAGATCGCGGCGCTGCGCGAGAAGGCCGACTCGGCCTTGCCCATCACGAAGGGCGCGCGCGACATGCTCTCGACGCCGCCGGCGATCATCAGCTCGGTCTCGCCCGACTTGATCGAGCGCGCGGCCAGGCCGATGGCGTCCATGCCCGAGCCGCACAGGCGGTTGACCGTGGTGCCGGGCACCTCGATCGGCAGCCCGGCGAGCAGGCCGGACATGCGCGCGACGTTGCGGTTGTCCTCGCCGGCCTGGTTGGCGCAGCCGTAGATGATGTCTTCGACCGCGGTCCAGTCGACCTGGGGGTTGCGGGTCATCAGGGCCTTGAGCGGCACGGCGCCGAGGTCGTCGGCACGCACGGAGGCCAGGGTGCCGCCGTAGCGGCCGATGGGGGTGCGGATGGCGTCGCAGATGAATGCTTGAGTCATGGCCAGCTCCTTACAGTTGCTTCGGGCGCTGGTCGATGACGCGGCGGGCCTTGCCGGTCAGCGTGCGCGGAATGGCTTCGAACTCCATCACGTTCACCTTGGTGGAGATGCCGATGATGGTCTTGATGTGGTGCTGCAGCTCGCGTGCGATGTTCTCGGTCTCGGTGCGGCTGAGCTTGCCGGAGAGTTCGCGCTGGACCTCGACGCGGATCTCGACGTTGTCGAGATGGCCGTCGCGCGTGAGCACGATCTGGTAGTTCCCCGACAGGCGGCGGTCGCGCATGATCTGCTCCTCGATCTGGGTCGGGAACACGTTCACGCCGCGCACGATCAGCATGTCGTCCGAGCGCCCGGTGATCTTGCCGATGCGGCGGAACGAGCGCGCGGTCGGCGGCAGCAGGCGGGTGAGGTCGCGGGTGCGGTAGCGGATGACCGGGAAGGCTTCCTTGGTGAGCGAGGTGAACACGAGCTCGCCTTCCTCGCCGTCGGGCAGCACTTCGCCGGTGTCGGGATCGATGATCTCGGGATAGAAGTGGTCTTCCCAGATCACCGGGCCGTCCTTGGTCTCGATGCACTCGCTGGCCACGCCCGGGCCCATGACCTCGGTGAGGCCGTAGATGTCGATGGCGTCGATGCCGAGCTTGCGCTCGATCTCGCTGCGCATGCCTTCGCCCCAGGGCTCGGCGCCGAAGATGCCGATCTTCAGCGAGATGTCCTCGGGCTTGATGTTCAGGCGCTCGAACTCCTCGGCGATCACCAGCGAGTAGGACGGCGTGACCATGATCGCGTCGGGGCGGAAGTCCATGATCTGCTGCACCTGCTTCTCGGTCTGGCCGCCGGACATCGGCACCGCCGTGCAGCCGGCACGCTCGATGCCGTAGTGGGCGCCGAGGCCGCCGGTGAACATGCCGTAGCCGTAGGCGTTGTGCACCATGTCGCCGGCACGCACGCCGGCCGCGCGCAGCGAGCGGGCGACCACGTCGGCCCAGTTGTCGAGGTCGCGCTTCGTGTAGCCGACGACGACCGACTTGCCGGTGGTGCCGCTGGAGGCGTGCAGGCGGGCGACCTTGTCGCGCGGCACGGCGAACAGGCCGAAGGGGTAGTTGTCGCGCAGGTCCGTCTTCGTCATGAAGGGGAACTTCGCGAGGTCGGCCAGCGACTGGAGGTCGTCGGGATGCACGCCCGCTTCCTCGCAGCGCTTGCGGTAGGGCGCGACGTTGTCGTAGGTGTGGCGCACCGACCACTGCAGGCGCTGCAGCTGCAGGGCGGAAATTTCGTCGCGGCTGGCGGTCTCGATCGGGTCGAGGTCGCCGGGGCGGGGGCTCTTCACGGGCATGGTGTGGTCTCCTCTGTCTCTCTACGTGTGCTTGGGGCCGCGCGGACCCGTCTAGGCATTCTCTGCGGCGAGTCCGGCGATCACCTCGCCGGAGATACGGTAGCTCTTGCCCCGGAACAGGGCGATGGTGTTGCCTGCGCTGTCGCGCACGGTGACGTCATAGACGCCGGTGCGACCGGCCAGCGTGCGCTCCACGGCCTCGGCCTGCAAGGTGTCGCCTTCGCGCCCGGTGGCGACGAAGTCGATGTTGCATCCGGACGCCACGGTGTTGCGGTTGTAGGCGTTGCAGGCGTAGGCGAAGGCGGTGTCGGCCAGGGTGAAGATGAGGCCGCCGTGGCAGATGTGGTGGCCGTTCACCATGTCGCCGCGCACCGTCATGCTGACCCTGGAGCGGCCGGGACCGACGTGCTCGATGCGCATGCCGAGCGCCTGGGCGGTACGGTCGCGCGACCACATCGCCGCGGTCACGGCCTCGGCCAGGGCCTGCGGATCGGTCGGGATGGGCTGCGCATCAGTCATGGATCTTCTTTCCGGCGAACACGCGCTGCTGGATCAGCGGGGACACGCGATAGCGGTCCTCGCCGTAGAAGCGGGCGAGGTTGGCGAGTACGGCGCAGATCGCCGGCAGGCCGACGCGGTCGGCCCATTCCAGCGGTCCGCGCGGGTAATTGACGCCGAGCTTCATCGCCGCATCGGCGCCGGCGGCATCGCACACCCCCTGGTTGACCGCGTCGGCCGCTTCGTTGGCGAGCATCGCGACGGTGCGCATCACTGCCAGTCCCGGGGTGTCGCCCAGGCGGCAGACCTCGAAGCCGGCCGCCTGCAGCAGGCTGATCGCGGCGCCGACCGCGGGCGCGAAGCAGTTGATCGCGGCGCCGACCGCGATGCGGCCGGCGGTGGCGTAGTCCAGTGCGAGGTCGATCAGCACCACGTTGGCGATGCCCATCTCGGTGGCGCGTTGCGTGGCGGTGCGGCCGTCGGTGACGAAGATCACCGCGCCCCCCGTCTCGGCGATGCGACCGTCGTTGGCTTCGCCCCAGGTATGGGGGATGTTGCGCTCGAAGAGGCGGTCGGCGAGCGCATGCACGGCGGCCGAATGGCCGTGCAGCACGATCTCGTCCGGTGCGTGCTGCGCCACCGCGACCTGGGGTGCGGGGCGCGCGGCGCCCTCGCGGTAGTCGTAGAAGCCGCGGCCCGACTTGCGACCGAAAAAGCCGGCGTCGACCAGCTCCTGCTGGATCAGCGAGGGCGTGAAGCGCGCATCGTTGTAGAAGGCGTTCCACACCGAGCGTGTGACGGCGAAATTGACGTCGTGGCCGATCATGTCCATCAGCTCGAACGGCCCCATGCGGAAACCGCCGGCGTCGCGCATGATCGCGTCGAGTGTGGCGCAGTCGCCACCGCCTTCGTTGAGGATGCGCAGCGCCTCGGCGTAGTAGGGACGGGCGACGCGGTTGACGATGAAGCCCGGCGTCGAGCGCGCATGCACCGGCGTCTTGCCCCAGGCCGCGGCGGTGGCGAACAGGGTGTCGGCGACCACGCGCGCGGTGGCGAGGCCGGAGACGATCTCGACCAGCTTCATCAGCGGCGCCGGGTTGAAGAAGTGCAGGCCGGCCAGGCGTTCGGGGCGCTGCAGGGCGGCGCCGATCGAGGTCACCGAGATCGACGAGGTGTTGGTGCCGAAGATGCAGTCGGCGCCGACGATGTTCTCCAGGTCGCCGTACAGCTTCTGCTTGGCTTCGAGGTTCTCGACGATGGCCTCGACCACCAGTGCGGCGTCGGCGAGCTCGGCCAGCTGGTCGACGGCGATCAGGCGTTCAGCGGCCGCCTGCGCGGCTTCGGTGCTCATCTTGCCCTTGTCGGCGAGCTTGCCGAACTGGGCACGGATGCCTTCGATCGCCTTGGCGGCGGCGCCCGGACGGTTGTCGAGCAGCTTGACCACGTGGCCGGCCGCGGCCGCCACCTGGGCGATGCCGGCGCCCATGGCGCCGGTGCCGACCACGGCGACGACAGCCGAGGCGGGCAGCGGCTGCGCGGCGGACTTGGAGATCTGGGTGTCGGTCACGCTCATTCCCCGGTGAACTTCGGTGCGCGCTTTTCCATGAAGGCGGCGACGCCTTCGGCGTAGTCGGGGCTCCAGCCCAGCTCGCGCATGAAGCCGCCCTCGAAGGAGAGCTGCTGCTCCAGCGTATGGCCGGCCGCGGCGTGCATGGCCTGGCGGGTGCGCACCAGGGCCTTGGTCGGCATGGCGGCGAGCTGCGCGGCGAGCGCGTCCACCTTTGCAGCGAACTCGGCATCGTCGTACGCCGCCCAGATCAGGCCCCAGTCGGCGGCCTTCTCGGCGGGCAGCTTGTCGGCGAGCATCGCCAGGCCCATCGCGCGCGCCATGCCGACGCGCTGCGGCAGGAACCAGGTGCCGCCGGTGTCGGGTACGAGTCCGATCTTGCTGAAGGCCTGCAGGAAGGAGGCCGACTTCGCCGCCACCACCAGATCGCAGGCGAGCGCCACGCTGGCGCCGGCGCCGGCGGCGATGCCGTTGACCGCGGCGATGGTGGGCACGCGCAGGTTCTGCAGGCGCAGCACGAGCGGCTTGTAGTTCTTTTCGACGACGTTGCCGATGTCGGGCATCTTGCCGCCCACCGACGCCATGTCGGGATCGGCCAGATCCTGGCCGGCGCAGAAGGCGCGGCCGGCGCCGGTGAGCACCAGCACGCGCGCGGCCTTGTCGGCGTGGACGCGGTCGAGCGCGTCGCGCAGCTCGGCGTGCATCTCGCCGGTGAAGCTGTTGAGCTTGTCGGGGCGGTTCAGCGTCAGGCGGGCGACGCCCGCCTCCACTGCAAACTGGATGTTGTTGTATTCCACGGACGGATCCTCAGACGTGGTAGCGGCGCTGGACGACGCGGAAGCGGTTGGCGACGAAGGCGGAATCCGAATACGAGGCGTTGGCCGACGGGTTGCCGCCGGTGCCGTGGTAATCGGAGAAGGCCGCCGACTGGTTCACGAACACGCCGCCGGTGAGGTTGATCGACAGCGCGACCTTGCCGCGCCAGGTGGCTTCGGTCATCGCGTCGATGACGTCCTGCCTCGTGGAGTAGAGCCCGACGGTGAGCGCGCCGTGGGTCCTGACCACACGCTCGGAGAGCGCGATCCCTGCGGCGGTGTCGGCGACCTTGACGATGAAGCTGATCGGGCCGAAGCGCTCTTCCATGTAGGCCTTCTCGTCGGCGGCGTCGCAGGCGAGCAGCACCGGGGTGCGCACCTTGGCGCCCGGGAACTCGGGGTTGTCGAGCTTCTGCGAGGCCAGCACGACCTTGCCCAGCGCGCCGCTGTTGGCGATGTCGATGCGTTCGGCGGTGTCGGCGGACTGGATCGCGCCGAGCACGGCGTGGGCGACCTCGGGTTTGGACAGGAAGCGCTCGACCGCACGGGCGAGGTCGGCGCAGACCTCGTCGTAGCTCTTGTGGCCGTCCTCGGTGTCGATCCCGCCCGCGGGCACGAAGATCGCCTGCGAGGTGGTGCACATCTGGCCGGAATACAGCGAGAGCGTGAAGGCGAGGTTGCCCAGCATCGCCTTGTAGGAGTCCGTCGAGTCGATGACGATGTTGTTCACGCCGGCGAGCTCTGCATAGACCTGGGCCTGGCGGCAGTTGTCGATCAGCCACTGGCCGAACACGTTGCTGCCGGTGAAGTCGACCGACTGCACCGCCGGGTGGGTGGCGAGCGCCTGGGTGACGCTGCGCTGGGTGGCCACGCACAGGCTCACCAGGTTGGGGTCGATGCCGTTCTCGGCGAGCACGGTGCGGATCGTGCGCACGGTGATCGCCGCCGGCAGGATGGCATTGCTGTGCGCCTTGACGATGACCGCGTTGCCGGTGGCGAGCGCGGCGAACAGGCCCGGGTAGGTGTTCCAGGTCGGGAAGGTGCCGCAGCCGATCACCAGGCCCACGCCGCGGCCGACGATCTGGAAGTGCTTCTTCATGACCAGCGCCGGGTTCTTGCCCTGGGGCTTCTCCCAGGTGGTCTCGGCCGGCACGAAGCTCTGCTCGCGCCAGGCGTAGGTCACGGCCTCGAGGCCGCGATCCTGGGCGTGCGGGCCGCCGGCCTGGAAGGCCATCATCCAGCCCTGGCCGGTGGTCATCATGACCGCGTGGGCGATCTCAAAGCTCTGCTTGTTCAGGCGCTGGAGGATTTCCAGGCAGATGCCGGTGCGGCCGTCGGCGCCCACCGCCTGCCAGCCCTTCATCGCCTCGAGCCCGGCGGCGATCAGCGTCTCCGGGTCGCACACCGGATAGCGCACATCGAGCGCCACGCCATAGGGCGAGCTCTCGCCGCCATGCCAGCCCGTCTGGCCCGGCTGCCCGAGCTCGAACGGCTTGCCCAGGTGCGCCTCGAAGGCGCGCTTGCCCTCGTCCGGCGCCGCCTCGCCATAGAGCTTGGGGCTCGGCATCTCGGGGAAGGCAGACCAATAGCCGCGCGTGGCGATGGCGTCGAGGGCGCTTTCGAGGGTGGCGCGGTGCTTTTCGAGCAAGGGGTGGGGCATGGGTCTCTCCGAGTGGGTGGTCTTGTGCTTCAAACGATACAAATCGATTTGATAAATGTCAATACTAGGTATCTATTCTTGAGGGGGTGATCACCTCAAGTTTTGATAGGCGAAACACGTTTAAATATAAGGAAGTCGTTTATAAACAGTGGTATATGTGAAAATTGTCGGGGTGTTCCGGCAGCCGTAGCCAGTCGAAAAACCCATGGCGTCCGCTGCTTTGGGCTTTATGTGATACAAAAATACATATAAAAATGTAGTATTAGTATCGTATTAATCTCCTTGCTGCCTTGCCCTCCCGCGCACTCGCCCGCACGCATCCAGGCTTCGTGCCCGCGGAATCGGCGTGGCGCTCGTCCTCGAGCCTTGCGTACGCGAGTGCGGCGGCCTCGAAAGCGCGCTCCGGCGCTAGGCGCATCTGCCCGGAATCGATAGACTTCTGGCCCCCAACCGCAGCGCGAACAAGCTCGTCCGTGACCACTTCCATCCAAGATCGCCTTGAAGCGTTCCGCAAGCAAGATCGCGTGCAGGCCGGGTCGCTGATCATTTCCGTCTTCGGCGACGCCGTGCTGCCCCGAGGCGGACGCATCTGGCTGGGCAGCCTGATCCGCTTGCTCGAGCCGCTTGGGCTCAACGAGCGTCTCGTCCGCACATCGGTGTTTCGGCTTGCGCGCGATGAATGGCTGGTCAGCGAGCCTTGCGGCCGCCGTACGGACTATATGCTGACGCCTTCCGGTCTGCAGCGTATCGAGGAGGCGTCGCGCCGCATCTACGCTTCCGCTGCGCAGGGCTGGGATCGTCGCTGGCGGCTGATCCTCGCCGTCGGCGAGCTTGCGGCCAAGGACCGCGAACGCCTGCGCAGGGCGCTGTTCTGGCAGGGCTTCGGCGCCCTCGACGGGGACTGCTTCGTGCATCCGAGCGCGGACCTCATCACCGCCTTCGACGCGCTCGTCGGGGAGGGGTTGGGTGGGCTGCTGCCGCGGCTCAAGCCCCTGATGGCTGCGGATGCGGCCCTGGGTGCGGCGGCCAGCGACGCCGACCTGGTGCATGCGGCATGGAATCTCGAGCGCCTGGCGCAGACCTACCGCGAATTCGTCGACTGCTACCAGCCCGTGCTGGCCCAGCTCCGCGATGGCGCCAGCGAGTCCGGGGATGAGAACGCCTTCCTCATGCGGATGCTGCTGATCCACGACTACCGCCGCCTGCTGCTGCGCGATCCCGGATTGCCCGACGTGCTGCTGGCGAGCGACTGGCCGGGGCAGCGTGCGCGGCTGCTGTGCCGCGAACTCTACCGTCGGCTGCTGGTGCCGTCCGAGCGCCATATCGACGCTCACCTCCGCCTCGCCGACGGCCGCACGCCCGAGGCGTCGCCCCGCCTTCTCGCGCGCTTCCAGGACGCCGACCCGCTGCGCGGCGCCGCCTGAGCGCCGCCAGCCTCTTCCCGCCGGTCGGCGCGCGGCGACCGGGGTG
>NZ_AMXD01000010.1 GCF_000310185.1 Thauera aminoaromatica S2
CGTGCCATTCGTCCGCCGGCCGCCAGCCCGGCTTGACCATGAACGCGGTGCCGCGCAGGTCGCGGATCGATTCGATCGGCTCGCCCGCGGCCAGCCGATGCGTCAGCGCCACCAGCGCACGCTCGGCGTTGCCGAACAGCAGGATGTCGGCCTTGGAGTCGGGCAGCACCGAGCGCCGCACCTTGTCCGACCAGTAGTCGTAGTGCGCGATGCGGCGCAGCGAGGCCTCGATGCTGCCGATCACGATCGGCGTGCCGGGGTACGCCTCGCGCGCGCGCTGGGCATACACGGTCACCGCGCGGTCCGGGCGCTTGCCGGCCTCGGCGCCGGGCGTGTAGGCGTCGTCGGAGCGGATCTTGCGGTCCGAGGTGTAGCGATTGACCAGCGAGTCCATGTTGCCGGCGGTGATGCCGAAATACAGCCGCGGCCGCCCCAGCGCGCGGAAAGGCTCGGCCGAGTGCCAGTCGGGCTGGCTGAGGATGCCGACGCGGAAACCGTGCGCCTCGAGCAGCCGTCCGACCAAGGCCATGCCGAAGCTCGGGTGGTCGATGTAGGCGTCGCCGGTGACGAGGATGACGTCGCATTCGTCCCAGCCCAGCGCGTCCATCTCGGCGCGCGACATGGGCAGGAAGGGGGCGGCGCGGCAGCCGAGAACGGCGCCGGCAAAGAGGCTGGTCGCGACCGGGTCGGCAACGGCCCGGGCGGTTTCGGAGTCGGGATGTGAAGGCATGATGGGCGCCATTGTATCGGGCAGGAGGGTCGACGACGTCTCCTTCGACTCCGATCGCGCGCCCGCATTCCCCGCGCCGAGATCCCCTGGCTTCACGCCGGGAACTGCTCCAGCGCAACGCTCAGCTCCGCGCGCCCGATCTCCTCGAACGCGCCCGCCCCCTTGCCGCCTTGCGCCGGCCCGACACCGCTGTAGCCCGACCCGGCGACGACGAGGACACGGTTGGAGCACGCCGGCACCAAGGATGCGAGCAACTCGTCGAGCAGGGCCTCGCTTCCGCGCCCGGGCGTGCCGGCCCCCGGTCCGCACGCGACGCGCGGCGACACCGCGGTGCCGGCGAGGACGAGCCAGTGGAAGCGATCCATTGGGAGTCCCGTCTGCAGGATCTCGTCGTCGTGGATGGCGAGCACGAGGGCATCCACACGCGGGTGGGTGAGCAACATCTGCCCCGAGGCGAACATGCCACCTCCCCGCACGAGCCATTCATCGTCGATCCCGGCTCCGCGCCGGTCGCACCAGCC
Organism: Thauera aminoaromatica S2; assembly: GCF_000310185.1. GTDB lineage: Bacteria > Pseudomonadota > Gammaproteobacteria > Burkholderiales > Rhodocyclaceae > Thauera > Thauera aminoaromatica. The sequence goes on from NZ_AMXD01000010.1 coordinate 1,252, forward strand.
CACTGCCCAACCCCGCTGGCGCAGTTGCATCACGAGGACCTCGCTCAACGGCGGCGATCCCGCGTCGCCCAGCACGACTACGATCGGGATGCGTCCATCGCCACCGAGCCGCCTGCGCAGGATTTCACCGTAAAGATGTGGCGCCGTGGTCGCACCGAGCTGGGGTTGCGCATTGATCTCGCAGATCGCCGCCCCGGTCTCGAGCCAGGAGCGCGCGATGTCCGGCATCAGCACATCCACCCCGGCGAGGTCGAGCCTCAAGGCCTCCACCGCACGCACCGCCAGCGCGGCATTGTCGGGATGCACCCGCTCGTTCACCGCCACCGGCCTACCACCGCCGTTCACGTTGGCGATGCGGCGCAGCCGGACCTCCCGGCCGCGCGCAGGAACTGCGTCGGCGGCGAGTGTCTGCGCGGCAAGGAGGCGCCTTGCCTCGTCATCGAGGCTCAGCCTTTTCAGTGCGGCGTGAGGGCCTTCCCCGCGGCGCGGATCCCGATTCTCGCGCGCGACGAGTTCCTCGACGGTGGAGACGCCGTCACCGGTCACCCCGGCGGGAATCCGTTCGATGGCCCACAGCAATCTCCCATCGAGCACCGTCAGCCGGTAGTCCCTTCCGAAGACGTGCTTCTCGATCAGCACCCGAGGGGAGACCGCGCTCGCACCGGCATAGGCGGCGCGAACCTCTTCCTCGGTCTCGAGACCGGTCGACACGCCCACGCCACCATCCCGGTCCACCGGCTTGACGACCACGGGGAAGCCGAGCCGCCGTGCGACACGCACGGCTTCGTCCGCGTCGAACACCGCCTGATGGACGGGCACCGGCAGGCCCGCCTGCCGCAGCCGTGCAGCGGCGGCAAGCTTGTCGCGTGCCAGGGCGACGGCAAGACCTGGCGTCTGCAGGGTCAAGGTACTTTCCAGCCACTGGGCACGCCTGCCGTGGCCGTATTGAAAGCCTTCGAAGGCGAGCGCCATCACCGGTATGCCGAGCTCGTGCGCGGCACGCAGGAAGCGTGGCGTGTTGCCGCCGCGCGGGGCCTGCCGCCCCAGCGACGCCAGGCCCGGGCGCAGGCGTTCCTCCATGCGCTCCAGCCGCATCGGGTCTGCGACCTCGAACGCGCCTTCGAAGAGCTCCAGCACCAGCGACCATGCCTGCCGGGTCGCATCCGCGCGTCCGGGCATCACGGGGAGCAACAGCGTGGTCCGCGCCGCCGGCCCCGTCTCCCGTCTCGGGAGCTGCAACACCTCCGCGGCTTCGAATACCGCCAGCCCTGCGCGCTGCAGCAGCGCGACCGCGCACGCACCCAGCAACGCCGCCCACACGCGCCAGGCCGCCGGTGTGGGCGGCTCGGTGCGCCACGGCAGATCCTCCCCCAGAGCCTTGCGCCAGGCCTGTCCGACGACCTGCCAGACAGGTCCCGGGTCGGCGCTATCCAGCGCCCCCATCGCATCGGCATCCGCCAGCACGCTGACCAGCATGCAGGGCTGGCGCCTGCCGCGAACATGACCGGGGACCAGGCGGCAAGGCCCGCTCCCAAACAGGCGGCCCTGCCGCTCCTGCCCGGTCATGTCCGCCGCGCCGAGATGGTCATCAAGGACCAGTGCATGGCTGCACCACCGTTGGCGAGCGTGCTCACCCCGAGCTGGTCCTCGATCGCAGCCTGCGTATCGGCCGGGGTGGATGAACGCAGATCGAAGAGTTCGTGACAGAACATCGCCATTGCGGTTCGATCCGGAAAGACCCAATGAAAATCGCGGATCGCGGCGTTCTCCACGGTCCAGCCCGCCTCGGCCAGTTCGCGGAGCGTGCGCTCGTCGAGGAAGATCCCCTCGTGCCCCGTGCTGTTGTGTCCTCCGACGTAGCCGTCGAGAAAGCGCGCCACGGCCGAGGCCGCCGCGACATCCGACACCACGAGCCGCCCCCCGGGCCGGACGACCCGATGCAGCTCGGAGAACAGCGGTCGCTTGTCGTCGAGGTGATGCACCCCCGCGAGGCTGATCGCCCGATCCACGGTCGCACGAGCCCAGGGCAAGGGCAGCAGCTGCGTGGGCTGCCCCGCCACGGCACCATGGTTCGTGAAGCTCGCGCAGGGTTCGTGACCCAGACAGGTGCAGCCGGACGGCAGATACGCCTGAAGATAGCCCCCGCCCGCCGGCACGTCGGCCACCACCATGCCCGGCGCCGGGGCTGCGGCCTCGATCGCCTGCTCGAACTCCTGCCTGCGGGCCTCCGGGTAACGCCTCATCGCGCGGTCGTAGGCCGAGCCGCGCTGGTCGAAAAGTTCCTGGTAGGTCTTGCTCAAGATTTCGCCATCATCACTTGCAGCGGCGCCCCGTGTGCGGCGCATGGGATCCGTCACCCGCACGGCCCGCCGCCGATCGAAAAAAAAGCCACGGGCGTTGAACCCGTGGCTCGAGCTTAGGACAGCGCTTGTCGAATCAGAAGGCCTTGCGCGCCCTCAGCCACGCGGTGTGGTTGAGGAAGTCGCTGCGGCCCTCGACCTCGTAGCGGGCCGAGAACTCCCAGGACTCGATCGGCGTATTGACCAGCCCCAGGCCCGCGCGCACCAGCCACGGGCTCGGATCGACACCGCGGGTCACGAAGGAAGCCCCCGGCGCGCCGGCGAGCGTGGAGGTGATCGAGGACTGCTCGTTCTCGAAGTCGTAACCCACCCCCGCATGACCGACGAAGGTCAGCGTGTCCGACAGCTCGTGCGTGATCTTGCCGTCGAGCGACAGGATCAGCTCGCTGACGGTGTTCTTGCCCACGCTGAGGTCGAGCGCGCCCGCGCCCTGCTCCTGATAGGCGTCATCCTTGATCCGGGCGTAGTCGAGGCGGACCGACGGCGTGAGCGTGGTCTTCTCGCTCATCGGGTAGGTACGCGCGATCCCGACCCCAGCCACGATGCTGCTGCTGTCGTAGCTGGAGGCGGCCACGCCGCCCGTCGTATGGCGCGTGCCGTCGGTGCTGTGACGACCGAAGCCGATCATGCCGTTGATGTCGGTGCGTTCATCCAGCGTGTGGCTGCCGTACAGCCCGAGCTGGTAGGTGTCGACATCGGCGGACTGCTTGGCCGCGCCGGTGCTGTCGACGTCGGTCTCGGAATATGCGAACAGCACGCCGACCCGGTTGGTATCGGTCACGATCGCATCCACACCGACTGCGAGGCCGGCGGTGTCCGCATCGTAGCCGGAAGCGCCGCTGCGCGCGTCCTGCTCCGCCCAGCTGCCGAAGCCCTTCAGCCACATGCGCTTGTCGCCGAGGAAGCCGTCGCCGGACGAACGCCCGAGGTTGCTGTCGACCCGCGCCTGCACCACGCGATTCGCCCCGTGCAGCGCACCGAGCGTCGCCGTGGTGACGCCACCGCTGGCGAGCGGAAGCAGCGTGGCGACCTTGTCCGCGACCTCGCGGGCATTGCCCGAACCGGCCACATCGAAGAGGAAGTCACCCAAGGCTCCCGGCTGCGAGTCGGCCGATCCGAGCAGGCCGTCGAGCACACCGGCGACTCCCGTGGCCGAACTCAAGCCGGCCGTATTCACCGCGTTGGAGATCGTGGTGAGGCCGGTGCCCACGACGGAGAGATCGAGGTCGTTGGGCGATGCGTCCGAAGTCGCCATGAAATTCAGCGGCAGGACGTTGTCCGTCACCTTCACCGCACCCCGAGTGATGCCACCCTCGGCATACACCACGTCCTGCAGCACATCCCCGTTGGCGAGCGTGCTGGCCGGGTCGACCATGACGCGGACGCCGGTGCCATCGGCGAGTTGGGCCGTGCCACCGACATGCAGCGTGCCATAGCCGTTATCGACGACGGCATCCGCCTCGCCGCGGATCGGCACGACGTCGATCTTCAGCACGCCCGTCGCGCTCTGGGTGAAGTTGCCACCCACGTGGCTCCCGCCACGTTCCAGGGGCGATGCGGCCATCGCCACCATTTCGACTTCTTCCTCGGCGGGCGCCTCGGACTGATCGCTCAGCAGCCCACCGCTGTCGCGGATGTCGAGCATTCCCGCGTTGTTCATGGCGACCTCGCCACCGAGGAACAAGCGGCCCGACATCAAGCCACCCTGAAGGTTATTGACCGTTCCGGTGCCACCCGAGGCGATGACGGAAAACACCCCCGCCGACTCGATGCCGCCACGACCTTCTGCGGTGATGGTTCCGGAGTTGTTCAAGGTGCCGTAGAAGCCATCCTCCGGGACGTCCTCGCCGACCATCACGGCCAGAGTCGGCTCGCTCATGATCTCGTCGGCGCCGATCACGACGCCTGCGACGCCACTCATGCCCGTAGCGGCAGCCTCGGCAACTGCGCTGATCGTGCCACGGTTGTCGAGCACGCCGTCGGCGCCGATGCCATGGACGACCAATACACCAACCGCACCTGCACCTGCGGTCTCCTCGACGTTCTCGCCGTTGGCGGTGACCGTCGCGGAAGCGGATGCATGAATGGTGCCCGTGTTCGTGAAGCGACCGTCGAAGCCATCCACCACGACGCCGTATGCGGACGCCCCGTCGTAGGATCGAGCCTCGGCCTCCTCGCCCGTGGCGACGGCCGAGAGGGTGGCTTCTGCCTGGATGGTTCCGGAGTTGGTGAAGTTGCCGGTGTAGACGCCCGGACCCGAAACCCAGATCTCGACGCCAGCCGCCTCGGCGCCTCCGGCATATGCGCTGGCGCTCGCGCCGCCATTCGCCAGGGCCGTGACCGTCGCGCGCGAAACGATGCTGCCGCCGTTTTCGAAGTCCCCGCCGGCACCGCCGAAGCTGACACCCGAGGTCCATGCTTCACTGGCCATCGCTGCCGCAGCATCACCGGTTGCCGAGGCAGACACGATGGCGCTGGCCGACACCGACCCGGTGTTCGAGACCTTGCCATCGACCACAGCGCTCCCGATACCTGCGGCGTCGGCGCCGTACGCCCCTGCGTAGGCCTCATCCTCGGCCTCGGCGACGGCTTCCGAGCGCGCCTCGGCGACAACCGTACCGCTGTTCTCGATACGCCCTTGCGAGGACACCAGCCCGGTACCCACACCGATGGCATACGTGCCACCTGCGCGCACCGCGACGCTCGTCGAAGGCGCCGGCTCATCTTCCATCGCGAGCAGGCTGTACCCCGCCTCGTAATCACGGCCTTGCGCGAGAGCCGTGGCTGTCACCGTGCCCGCGTTGCGCAAGGTGCCCGAGACCTTGCCGTAAGAGTCTTCGCCGTCGTAATCCTCACCCGTGCCGAAACCGACCCCCACCGCGTTCGCGTAACCATCCTGCGTGATCGAAGTGGCATCGATCGTGCCGTCGTTGCCGATCGTGCCGGTCAGATCGCCGTAGCGGATCGATACGCCACGCGAACGTGCGTTCGACGCCTCGGCGCGCGCCGAGATTTCACCGTTGTTCTGCAGCGTCCCGGAGACGTTGTAGCCGACGCCGACCCCGTAGGCGCCGGCGTAGCCATCCTTGCTCACGGCTTCGGCAGCGATCTCGCCGTCGTTCTGGATCGTGCCGATCAGGTCGCCGGAATAGGTCGAAACACCGTAGGCGTGTGCATAGCCCTCCTCGGCCTCGCTGCGGGCGCCGATGCTGCCGCTGTTGGCGAGCTTGCCGACCAGATCGCCGGTGACGACGCCATAGGCCTTCGTGTAGGTCGAAGAGCCGCCTTCGCCCGCGGTCCGGACGGATTCCGCGCGGATCGTCCCGGCATTGTCGATCGTCCCGCTCATCGATCCGTAGGCTCGCACACCGTAGGCATTCGCGTAGCCGTACTGGTCGCCGCCGCTGACCTCGGTCCGGGCCAGGATCTCGCCCGAGTTGAGCAACTCTCCGGTCAGATCATCGCCGACATGCACGCCGACGGCCCACATGTAATCCGAGTAGGAGGAATCCTCGCCTTCCGACGAGCGCTCGACCGATGCACTGATCCTGCCGGTGTTCTCGAGCGAGCCGGTGAGATCCTCTCCGATCGAGACCCCGTAGGCTCGAGCGTAGTCATAGTCGTAGTAGTCGCTCCCGGCGCCATCAAGGCTCTCGACGTGGGCTTCGATGACACCGCTGTTGCCGAGCACCCCGTTGAGCGATCCACGGATGCGGACGCTCTCGGCATCGGTGTAGGAATAGGAGGAACTTTCGGTACTACCCGTCCGGGACTCGGTCCGGACCTTACCCGAGTTGGCCAGCGTCCCATCCACGTCGCCATCGATCGAGACGCCGTACGCCCCAGCGTATCGGTCGTTCTCCGTGGACACCTCGACCATGCCGTCGTTCGCAAGCGTCCCGCCGAGATCCCCCCTGACCAGCACGCCGTAAGCGTAGGCGTAATCGCTCCCCTGGCCGGTGGCGGAGACGGAGACCGTACCGGTCGACGCATTGACGACGCCACCGGAGACCCGCCCCTCGAACAGCACGCCATGGGCGTAGGCGTAATAACCCTCGGCATCGGCCGCGAGCGCGCCCTGGTTCGCGAAGTTACGTGAATAAGGCGCTGCCATCACCTCGATCGCCACCACGTCCGAACCCGTGACCGCGACGCTCCCGCCGGCCGCGACGGTCACATCGACGTTCTCATAGCATTGCGTGGAAGTCTGCGCGTCGGTGAGCGGATTTTGCCCCTCACAGGACTGCGCTGCGGCGAGGCCGGGCCCCATGAAAAGCGCTGCGATCGCGGTGGCCAGCGCCTTCCTGACCGACGAGGGCTTGCCCTTCGTCGAAGCATTCTCTCCAGCGACGATGTACGCGTTGCGCGCGTCGCTCCAGACGATACGATGACTCTTGTTCATGACGTCAAGCCTCCCTTAGAGAAGTCACGAGAAACACGTCCATCGACCCAGCCAGAGGGTCTCCGGATCAATCGTATGGCGCCAGTCTTCACGCTTGTTTCTCGCCCCCATTGTCAGGCGACACCGTAAATTGACCCCCTAGCGACACGAGGAACTGACCCCCTCGTTCGCGAGGAGGCCATCATTGGAAACGAAGCACATCGAGGTGAATCCTGTACGCCGTCTGGTTTGCGGAGTGCAGGAGATGTTGGAGCCGGAGGCGGTCACGACGATCGTTCGGTTGGGGCAATCGGGCTGGGGTGCGAAGCGGATTGCGAAGGCGCTGGGCATCGCGCGCAACACGGTGCGGCGGTATCTGAACGCGGGCGGGCCGGTGGCGTACCGGCAGCCGCAGCGTGCCAGCGTGCTGGGCGGTCACGACGCATGGCTGCGGGAGCGTTTCCTGCAGCACCGGGGCAACTGCGACGTGGTGCGTCAGCAGTTGAGCAAGGAATTGGGGATCGAGACGAGCCTGCGCACGGTCGAGCGCGCGTGTCGAGGGTTCCGCCAGGAACTGGAGGCGAGTCGCCGTGCGACGATCCGCTTCGAGACCGGACCGGGCGAACAGATGCAGATCGACTTCGGCCAGACACGTGTGCTGATCGGCGGCGAGTCGGTGCGAGTGTTCCTGTTCGTGGCGACGCTGGGCTATTCGCGCCGGGGATTTGCGTGCGCGTTCCGGCACGAGCGCCAGAGTGCGTGGTTCGCTGGGATCGAGGCGGCGTTTGTCCACTTCGGCGGACGGCCGCAGACGCTGCTCATCGACAACGCCAAGGCGCTGGTCGACAAACACGACACGCAGACGCGCCAGGTCCGACTCAACAGCCGCTTCGAGGCGTTCTGCCGGCACTGGGATATCCGTGCCAAGGCGTGCGCGCCGTTTCGCGCGCGCACCAAGGGCAAGACCGAGAACGGCGTGGGCTACGTGAAGAAGAACGCCATCGCCGGCCATGCTTTCGAGAGCTGGACGGCGATGGAGGCGCACCTGGCGCGCTGGCAGCGCGAGGTGGCCGATGTGCGCATCCACGGTACGACCGGTGTCACGCCCGCTGAGCGCTTCGACTTGGAGCGTGAACACCTGCGTCCGGTTGCCGGGATCGCCCCCTTCCTGCAGGTGCGCGAGCTCGTGCGCCGAGTCAATGCGGAGGGCTGCATCGAGCTCGACACCAACGCCTACAGCGTGCCGTGGCGGCTGATTGGCGAGACGGTGACGGTCGTGGTCAGCGCCGACACCGTGGTGGTCGAGTACGCCGGCGAGGAAGTCGCCCGCCATGCGGAGCTCGCCGGCAGTCGCGGTCGCAGCATCGAGCGCAGCCACCTGCTGGGTGGGTCGCTGCCGCCGGCCCAGATCGAGGCGCCGCCGCCCACCGATGCGCTGCTGCGTCCGCTGGCCGAGTACGAAGCGCTCGTCGGAGGAGGCTGGTGATGATCGATGCCGACCGACTCGACGAACTGCTCACCCGGCTGCGGCTCACGGCGATCCGCGACCAGCTCGACAGCCTGCTCGACGAAGCCAGCCGGGCGCAGATGACACTGCGCGAAGCGCTGCTCTTCCTGGCCGAGCGCGAGGTCGCCCGGCGCGACACCCGACGCATCCAGATGGGCATGAAGCTCGCCCGTTTCCCGTGCGTGCGCACGCTCGAAGGCTTCGACTTCGACGCGCAGCCCTCGATCGATCCAGGGCAGATCCGGGATCTGTCCTCCGGTCGCTGGATCGGGCACGGTCAGGCCCTGCTGCTGCTCGGTCCGCCGGGCGTAGGCAAGACGCACCTGGCGGTCGCCCTCGGGCGCGAAGCGGTGGATCGCGGCTACACGGTGCTCTTCACCTCGGCAGCGGCGCTGATGGCCGGGCTCACGAAGGCGCACGCCGACGGACGGCTCGAGGAGAAGCTGCTGCAGCTCTCCAAGCCCAAGCTGCTGATCATCGATGAGCTGGGCTACCTGCCGCTCGAGCCGGCCGCTGCGCACCTGTTCTTCCAGCTGGTGTCGCGACGCTACGAGCGGGCCAGCATGCTGATCACCAGCAACCGGCCCGTTGGCGAGTGGGGGCAGGTGTTCGGCGACGCGGTGGCCGCTACCGCCATCCTCGATCGGCTGCTGCATCACAGCCAGGTCATCACAATTAGGGGCGACAGCTACCGGCTGCGCGACAAGCGCCGCAGCGGCCTTCTGCAGAAGGCCGCTGCCCCCACCCCGATCACGTCGGAGAGTTGATTAACCCAGGGGGTCAATTCCAGATGTCGTCAGGGGGTTAAATCTTCGTGTCGCTTGACACCCCCATCGCGAGCTTCAAGTCTTCTTCGGCACCAAGGTGTAGAAACGATCTCTTATCCAGAAACATACTGCAACAAGATCCGATTGCATACCCTGCATGGGCACAAACCTCACATGCAACGCATGAACGCAACACTCGCGAATCCTCTCCTTCCTCCGCCCGTGCGCATCGCACTCGCGCTCATGGCAGCCGGCGCCATGAGCGCGTGCGCGCCGTCCGGGCTCGAAGCGCGCCGGACCGAAGCGCGGAGCCTCGCCGCGCATGCAGGCTGGGAGCGTGTCGCGATCGACAGCGGACGCTTCGTGCTGATCGCTCACCGCCCCCATCCCGTGCAGCGCGTGGACACGCTCAGTGTCTATATCGAGGGTGACGGGCTGGCCTGGCTGAGTCGCTCGGAGCCATCGCGCGACCCCACGCCGCTCGATCCGGTTGCCCTGGGCCTCGCGTTGCGTCAACCCTCGGGGGCCGCGGTACATCTGGCCCGACCCTGCCAATTCACCCTCGACCCCGAGCGCCGCAACTGCAGCAAGCAATACTGGACCTCCCATCGCTTTGCCGGCGAGGTCGTGGATTCGATGAGCCGCGCGATCGATCGCCTCAAGGCGGATCAGGGTGCGCAAGGGCTGGAACTGGTGGGGTATTCGGGCGGGGGGGCGATCGCGACGCTGCTCGCCGCGCGCCGCGGCGATGTCGAACGTCTGATAACCGTCGCCGGCAACCTCGACCCTGCGGCCTGGACACGCCTGCACCGGATCACCCCGCTCGAAGGATCGCTGGATCCGGTCGATGTGGCGCCCGCGCTCTCGAAGCTGGAGCAGATCCATCTCGCGGGGGCGAAGGATCGCGAACTGCCCGCTGAGCTCGCCGAAGGATGGCTGCGCCGCTTGCGCACCCCCAGCGCGGCCCGCCTGCAAGTGGTTCCCGACTTCGACCATCACTGCTGCTGGGTCGAGGCCTGGCCGACGCTCTACCCGGATCCGGCACCCCGCCCCGACCCGGCGCGCTGAGCCTCGTTTGGTCGCGTGCGCACCGACTCGTCGGCGGCGAGCGCTCGACGGCCCTCGACGGCCAGGAACCGGAGTTCCCCGAGCAGGGTCTCGAGCATCGCCACCGCCGCCGGGTAGTCCCCCGCAGCCGCGCAAGAGAAGAGCTGCGCGATCCGCTGCTCGTAGTGCGCCGGACGCTGCGGCAGGCGGGCGATGACCAGGCTGCCCCCCTTCACCAGAACCGGATACACCCCATTCACCGCAAAGACGAGGAGGTTGGCGAAGAAGACGAAGCCCGAGCACAGCCCGACGAGGTATTGAAGATCCAGCCGACGGGAGATCTTCGCCGCATGTGTGACGGTGATTTCGGCCTGCTGGAGGAAGGTATCGACGAGCGCGGCCCTGAGCGCGACCGGGAAAGGCGTGGCGGCGGCGCGCAGGCGCTCCAGGTGTCCGTCGGGGTCGCTGCACACGATCAGATGGACGACATGGCTGATCAGCCCGGTGCTCAAGTCGCCATGCGGAAAGAGCTGCCGGATCGACCAGGTGAATGCGCCCTCCCGCGCCTGCCCGATCTCGCGCTCGATGGCCAGGAGATCCTTCTGGAAGATCTCGAATCGATGCGTACCCAGCCTCCCCGACACGAATCCCGCAGGATCCCTGAGCTCGCAAACCCCGGCGCACGCGCGAAGCGCGTCGAGGATCTCCCGCGCATCGACCCGTTCGCCGCCACGCCGGAACAGCACCAGATCGAAATCCGAAGCCTCGGAAGCGATCCGCAGCCCGCGCGAGCCGCCGATGCCAACCCCGACGACCCGATCGAGCCCCCCCAGCGCGCGGATCAGCTCATCCATGCCCGAGGCCTCCGCCGGTCCCTGTCATGCCCGGCTCAATCCAGCCCGCTCGCCCGCAAGCCGCTGGTGATGCCCTTTAGCGAGCCGGCCACCTTCACCTGCTGCCTGCCGGCGTTGCCGTAGAACTCGAGGTTGAGCACGCGGCCGGCCTTCAGTGCCTCGATCATGCCCGCGTCGAGCGGCACCGTGGCGATGCAGCCCTGCGCGACACAGGTCAGCGGTGTCATGGCGAAGCCGTTCTTGCCATCGACGTCGCCCCGGATGCCGTTGGGCAGGTGAATGCCGAGCGGCACGACCACACTCATGCCGACCCCGCCGCCCTGGGGCGGACGGCTGATGTTGAAGCGCACCGAGCGCTTGTCCCCCTCGCCGAAGGAATGCACCTGCACCAGCGCACAGGCCTTGCTCGCACCGGAAAGCGCCTGGCATTCGTAGACCCAGTCGCCGAAACGCTCCCCCTGCGCGACCTGCGCGCGCAACATGGAGGGGGCGAGCAAGAGCGACAGGGACAGCAGCAGCGGAATCGCGCGCGGGGCTCGGGCCTTGAGCATTGGACAGCTCCTCTGGTCGGGGTGAAAGCGTGCTTTCATTCTTACCGAAGCTCGCGGCCACTGTACAGCACATCCGGCAGCCCGGCCGCCAGCGCCAGGCCACGTGCGACGCGCTTCCCGGCGGCCGGCAGCGGGCACGTCGCCCTACGCGGCCCTTGCGCTGCGCATCGACCGGCAGACGGCGACGGCGAGCAGCACGAAGACCGCGCCGAGCGCCGCGAGGGCGATCGGGCTGGAGACGAAGATCGCAAAGTCGCCCTGCGAAATTGCCAGCGCGCGGCGGAAGTTGTCCTCGACCAGCGGCCCGAGGACGAAGCCGATGAGCACGGGTGCCAGATGCACCCCCGATCGCCTCATCCCGTAGGCCACCAGGCCGATGGCGAGGGCCGCCCAGACGTCGAAGGCACTGCCGCGCACACCGAAGGTCGCCACCGCGATCAGCACGAGGACGAGTGGATAGAGTCGCTGGGGCGGCAGCCGCAGGATGCGAACCCAGACCCCCACCAGCGGAACGTTGAGCACGAGCAGCAGCAGGTTGCCGATCACGAAGCTCGCCATCAGCCCCCAGAAGAGCTCCGGATTCTCGACCGCCAGCAGCGGGCTGGGCACCACCCCATGGGCCGACATCGCGCCGAGCATGAGAGCCATGGTTGCGCTGCCGGGGATGCCCAGCGCCAGCGTGGGCACGAAAGCCGTCTGCGCCGCCGCGTTGTTGGCCGCCTCGGGGGCCGCCAGCCCGGCGATCGCGCCGCGGCCGAAGCACTCCGGGCGAGCAGAAAGACGACGCTCGAGCGCATACGCGGCGATCGACGCCAGGGTGGGTCCGGTGCCCGGCAAGGCACCAAACAATCCGCCCAGCACGCCCCCGCGCAGCACCGGCCCTGCTGCACGGCGCCACGCCTTCCAGCGCGGGAGCGCGCTGCGCTCGCCAATCCCGCCACGCACCACAGGCAAGGCGCCGAACATCGACAGCATCACCTCCGAAACGCCGAAGAGCCCCATGGCGAGCACCACCAGCGGAATGCCGTCGCGCAGTTCCGTCAGCCCGAGGGTGAAACGGGCCACGCCGGTCTGGGCGTCGGTACCGACCATCGCGAGGCCGACCCCGGCGAGCATCGCCACCATGCCCGCGGCCAGACGCCCGCGGCCCACGGCGGCCGTGCAGACCAGTCCGAAGATCATGATCGCGAAGTATTCGGCCGGCCCGAGCATGAACGCGAGCCCGGCGAGCGGGGCGGCCATGGCGAGCATCATGCCGATGCCCACGACCGCGCCGCCGAAGGACGCTCCCGCACTCAGGATCAGCGCCTCGCGGGCACGCCCCGCGCGCGCCATCGGGTGACCGTCGAGACATGAAACCGCGGAAGCGGGCGTTCCCGGCACGTTGAGCAGGATCGCCGCGATCGCCCCGCCGTACTCGGAGCCGTAATAGACCCCCGCCAACAGCACCAGCGCCGCGGTCGGCGACAAGGCATGCGTGAATGGCAACAGCATTGCGACCGCGGCCAGCGAGCTGACCCCGGGCAACACGCCGACCAGGGTTCCGAGCGCCACCCCGATCAGGCAGAACCAGAGATTGCCCGGCGACAGCGCGACCTCGAACCCCGCCATCAGGCCGCTCAAGGCATCCACGACACCCCCGCAAAAGGATTCCTGAAACTCGCCGCGGGGAGCTCCAGCCCGACGCCGAACATCGCTGCCACCAGGCCCGCCAGCACTACGGCCTGCAGGAGCTTCCCACGCCGCTCCCAGCGCGCATCCCCAGCGCTCGCAAGCAGCGCAGCCGCGAAGGCGGCCGGCACATAACCCAGCACGGGCGCGAGCGAGGCGAAACCCGCCAGTCCGGCGACCGCCGCCCACACGCCGCGCAGACCCGCGTCGTCCCTCTCGCGCGGGGTGGAGGAATCGTCCGCCGACATGGACCATGGCCGCAAGCACGCCAGGGCTGCGGCGATGAGCAGCGCCGCCCCCGCGAGCACGGGGAACGCCCCGGGCCCGAGGCGTCGCAAGGAGCCCAGGCCCAGCGCGGCGCCCCCGAGCACGAGCCACGCACCGAGGCCCGAGAGCGCAAGCAGCACCAGCGGCCACAGGCGCGCTTGACGATCCGGCCCCTGCCCCCGCACGCGGCGGTCCTGCGTCGGAGTCATGGCCGGCACGCCCCCGACGGTGGCGCGGGGGGCCGCATGGCTCTAGAGTTCGACTCTGCGGTCATCCACTTCCTCCCGAGCGTGATTCATGAACCGACGACATTTCATCGGCGCCCTCGCCGGCCTCGCGGCAGCGCGCGCCCGAGCCGGAGAAGGAAACGGCGTCCGGATGATACCGGAGCGGCCGACCCTCCTCGTCGCGGTCGCCGCCGGTGGCGGCCCCGATTCGGTCGCGCGTGCGATCGCTGGGCATCTCGCCGACCGGCACGGCATCCATGCACGCATCGTCAACCTCCCGGACGCCAACGGCGAGCGGGCCCTGGCGGATTTTCTCACCCTGCCGGCAGACGGCAGCACCTGGCTGATCGCGGCCGACAGCCTGATCGTGGTGAATCCCCGGCTCTACCCGCGCGAGTCCGCCGACCCGCTGCACGGTCTTGCACCGGTCGCCCAGGTCGGCAGCAATTTCTTCTTTCTCGCGGTCGGGGCCGAGGATCCGATCCGGAGCATGGCCGAGCTCGTGCTCGAGGCGCGGGCGGCGGAGCGCCCACTGAACTACGCGAGCGGCGGCATCGGCAGCATGCACCATCTCCTCATGGCCGACCTGGCGGCACGCCTCGGACTGCGGCTGAACCACGTTCCCTACAAGGGCGGCGGATCCGCCGCGACCGGTCTCGCGCGCGGCGACGTGCGAGTCGCGTTCGCCGGCGCCTCCGCCCTCCCGCTCGTGCGGGCGGGCAAGCTGCGGCTGCTCGCAGTCGCGGCGCCGCAACGCTCGCCGCGTTTTCCGGATCTGCCCAGCCTCGCCGAGGTGGCGCCGGGTTTCGACGGCACGCTCTGGTTCGGCTGGTACGGCCATGCGGGCACGCCGGCACCGATCCGGGACGCGATGCGGGGACTGCTGCAGGAGGCAATGGCCAGTCCGCAAACGAGCGCCGCACTCGACCGCCAGCACGGCGGGATTTCCCCCAGCTTCACTTCCGGGCCGGCCTTCGACGCGCTGATCGAGCGCGAACGGGAGCGCTACGCCCGGCTGATTTCCCTCCTTCCGGAACAGACGCGATGAGCCATGCACAGGCCCCCCGCCCGCTCGCGCCCGCAGGCACCGGTCCGCTCGCCGAACCTGTGCTCGAATCGGCTCCCTTTGCCCTCGAGATCTCGCGCTTCGCCTGTCGCTGCGGCGCGCAAGGGGATTCCTGCCAGCCCTACCACGGCTTCTGGCAGTACCTTCGCCTGCTCGGGCTGGGAAAGACGATGAGCGGCTTCAGCGCCGAATTCGTCGCCGCGATCCGGCAGGCCGCCCAGACCCATCTCGGCCCCTCGTTTCGCATCCTGATCAGCGGCTGCGCCGACTATTCCGCCTACGCCCATGTGCTTGCCGGCTGCGCCGGGCTGTCGGCGCAACCGCGCGTGACCGCGCTCGACCTCTGCGCGACCCCGCTGATCCTGAGTCGCTGGTATGCACGCCGGCACGGCGGCGACCTCGCTGCGGTCTGCTCGGACATCCTGGACCATCGCCACCCGGGAGGCTACGAGCTGATCCTCACCAGCAGCTTCCTGGGCTACTTTCCCCCCGCCCGGCGCGCGGAGCTGTTCTCGCGCTACGCGGCGCTGCTCGCGCCGGGCGGTCGCCTGATCTTCACCACCCGGCTGCGTCCCGGCGCGGAAGACCAGCTCGTACCCTTCGGGCCGGACCAGAAGGAAGCGCTCGTGCGCACCGTCGTCGACTCGCTGACGGAGCTTTCCGGCCGCGGGCTGGACCGGAGGGAAGCCGCGCAGCTCGCCGCCGCTTACGCCGACCTTTGCGCCTCGTATCCGGTCAATGGCGACGCGAGCCTGCGCCGGCTCGCCGAAGCCGCGGGCCTGCTCTGGCTGGACTGCGACCGGCGGCGCTCCGAAGCAGCCCGGCCCGGGGTGACCGGGCCGACAGTCGGCGCAGCGGAATACCTCTTCGTTACTCTGGGACGTCCCGCCTGAGCACGCGGGCAAGGCCCCTCACCGGCGCAGGTGCGGCTCGATCATGGGCCGGATCGCAGCGAGTGCGCCGCGTTCGGCCGCGCTCATCGCCGTCTCGTCGGCGACCCGAAGGCTGTCGAGCACGTCGCTCGGGAGACCCAGCCGCAGGATGTCGGGCGCCGACATCAGGCACGCCGCGGAGCCGACATCGGCCCGGCACAACAGGGCCTGCGCCGCCGCCAGCGCGTCCTCGAACGGCATGCTTACCCGAGCTCCGCGCAGGACGAGGCCATGACGCGACGACACGCCATCGACCTCGCCGTGCTGCAGCAGCCGCGCCGAAAGGCCCGCGTGCCAGTCCTCGCGGTCCGGACAGACGACGAGGTGGACCGGGATGCGTCCGTCGCCTCCGACGAGCTCGCGCACCACCGCATCGAGCACGCCCGCGTGGGAATTGCCCCCCATCTGCGGTTGGCCGTTGACCTCGCAGATCGCCCCGCCCGCCTCCAGCCAGGATCTGGAGACATCCTCGATGATCAGATCCACGCCGGCCAGATCCAGCCGCAACGCCATCGCGGCGTCCACCGCGAGCTGCAGATTCGCCGGATGGACGTCGCCGAGCGCACAGGGGCGGTTTTCCCCACCGGCATTGATGTTGTCGCGCCGCCGCAAGCGAATGTACTCGCCGGCTGCGGGCACCGATGCGGGCCCCATGCCTCGGCGCGCCAGCAGATCGAGCGCCTCCGCGTCCAGGCTCAGCAGGGGAGCCCCCGCGCGCTGCGCGCGCCGCCTGTGGATCTCGTCCTCCAGGCGCCGCTCCACGAGAGTGGCCACAGCGGACACGCCATCGCCCACCACGCCCCCCGCCACCCTGCGCATCACGCGGACCACCCTGCCCTGGAAGACGGTCAGGCGGTGCGTGTAGCCCTCGACATGGCGCTCGACGAGGATCGTCCGCGACAGGGCGCTGGCCGCGTCATACGCGATGCGGACCATCGCATCGTCGGACAGCCCGGCCTGCACCCCCGCCCCCTGCTCCTGGTCCGCAGGCTTGACCACTACGGGGTAGCCCAGCGCACGGGCGGCCTCGACCGCGCCTTCCGGCGAGCGCACGACCACCTGCTGCGGCACCGGGAGGCCCGCGGCACGGAGAACTTCTGCGGTATGCACCTTGTTGCGGGCGATCCCGAGGCCGATGCCGGACGTCCGGTCGGTGATCGTGCTCCTCATCCAGCGCGCCTTCCGCCCCTGACCGAGCACCAGTACATCATGCAGGAGGCGCCCCACAGGGATCCCGGCGCGGTAAGCGGCAAGTGCGATGTTGATCGGGTTGATGCCGGGGATCGCATGCGCGCCGAGCATGCGATCCAGCTCTTCCAGCGACTCCTGCGAGCTGCGCCCGTCCTTGCTCCCGGCCTGCCCGCCGGTCGCGCGTCGATTCACCTCGGCCACCACCCAACGCAACGCACGCTCGGTCGCCGCAGGCTGGTCCGACGGCAGCGCCACCCTGAAGACGCGCACATCCGCCACGGTCCGGATCAGGGTACGATGGCTTCTCCACGACACCGGGATTCCCGCTCGTCGCTGCAACGCGCCGATGCAGCGAAGGATGCAGTCGATCAGGGACTCGACGCCCGAGGCGCCCGCCGCCCGCTCCCCGCCTGTCGACGCTTCGTCGGCGAACGCCGCCAGCATCTCCTCGACGATGCCGGCACGCCCCTCGTCCGTCAACACGAGTTCTCCGGCGAGTGCGCCCTGTTGCAAACCGAAGGCGGCTCCGCGCAGCCATGTGAAGCGGGTGCCCACCCGAACCAATTCGACCATGATCTCCCCTTGCCGTCCGATGGAATCCTCACCCGCCCCGGCGGTTCAAGACGCAGTCCCGCTGGCGTCCCAGGCGCGGCACAGGGCGATCAGCCCGGCCACCTCCGCATCCGCGGCCTGCCGCGCTGGCGAACCGGCCGTCCGGATGTCGCCGTCGATCACGACGACGCGGTCGACCCGATCCAGCGGGATCCCCGTCCGCAGCAGCTCGAGCGTCTGCACGACAAGGACCAGCGCGCCCACCTCGGCGCGCAGCGTCAAGGCACGCACCCTTGCATGCAGCCCATCGACCGCCAGGCCGAAGGGTTGGCCGTCGCCGCCCAGGGTACGCACGTCACTGCTCAGGACCGCGGCCATGCCGGCCTGGAGCAAGGTCCGCCAGCGCGCTGCAGCCGCCTCCCAGGCGGCCGCCCCGCCCACGAATACCTCGACGGGAATCCGCCCACGCCCATCGACCAGGCGGAACAGGTATTCCTCGACGTAGCGCCGCGATATTTCGCCACCGCCCAGCAGGGGGGCGAAATTCACCTCGTTGAGGATGGCGCCGTTGGCATGCCATGGCGCGGTGATGTCGGGGCTGATCATGTCCACCCCGGCAACCTCCAGGCCGAAGAGGCGTGCGGCGGCAATCGCGGCACGCACGTTCTCGGGATGCAGCGCATGGGTGACTTCCTCATCCACGCCTCCCGAGGCCGTGGTCTCGATACGACGCAAGGCGACGAACCGGCCGGCACCCGGCACGTCCTCCGGCCCCAGGCCCTGGCGCGCGAGCATCTCGAGCGCGCTGTCGTCCAGCGCGCAAAGCGGCGCGCGCTTCCACGGTGGCAAACCCATCCGACGCGCGCACTCGGCATCGACCAGGCCCCCGATCGAAGTCCTGCCATTCCCGTACACGCCGGCCGGGAGCCGCCTCACGGCATACAGCAGACGTCCCGCAGCAACGAAGATCCGATGGCAGACCCCCGGCGCCTGTCGCTCCACCAGAACCCGCTTGCCCGGCGAGCATTCACGAGCCGTCGTGTAAGCCCGCGCCACTCCCTCGTCATCGCCCACATCCACGCTCACCCCTTCGCCGCGATCCCGATCGACGGGCTTGACGACCACCGGATAACCCAGGCTGCGGGCTGCCGCGCGCGCTTCTTCCGCCGTCATGACGAGCCGGTTCACCGGCGCCGGCAGTCCGGCCGCACGCAACAGTTCGGACGCCATCCATTTGTCGTGCGTCCAGCGCATGCCGAAGACCGAGTCGCCATCGGTCGTGCTGCGCTCGATACGCCTCGCCCTGCTGCCCCAGCCGAGCTGATACACGCCCCTTCCAAGGGGCCGGAAGGGAATATCCAGCCGATAGGCTGCGCGCAAGACCTCGAGGGTCGACTTTCCCGCGGGCATCCGCTTTCCATGGGGCTGCAGAAGCTCGTCTCCGATGGCCACGAAGACACGCTCGCGGTCCTGCGGGCTGCCCGGATCCGCGCCCTGTGCAAGCTGTGCGATGCGGAATGCGATCCCGACCACCTCCATGCACGCCGTAGCGGAGACGAACTCGGGTCCCGCACACAGGAACGCCGCCCGCCACCGCCGCCGATGTTCGTCGACCGGAGCGCAGTCGATGAGCTCGAAGGCGTCGAACACCGGCACGCGGACCAACTGCAGGAACAGCCGCGCCAGACGCAGCACCTGCTGCAGCCAGTACCGGGCCGTGTCTGCGTCTTCGCACCCCTCGGACGGCCTCGTCCCGAGCGGGGCGTCCTCGCCCAGCAAGGCCATCCAGGCGCCCAGACGGTTTGTGGCGGGCGCGATCGGCGGTGCGAACTCGATCTCGAAGCGGGTCTGCAACTGACGCGGTCTCGACCAGTGGCGGCGCGCCCCTTGCGCCCGACCGCCCTCGTGCGCCCAATCGTGGCGCTCCAGAACCGCCTCGACCGCTTCGCGCTGCACCTTGCCTTGTTCGCTCCGCGGGATGCGGTCGACCCAGATCACGTCGTGCAGGGCATGGCGCCCCAAGGCTGCGCGGACATGGGCGACGTGGCCGGCGACAATTAACCTGACCGGTCGACGACAACTATCCTGGCCGGTTGGATCTGCAGCCGGGAAGGTCCGGAAGCGAGGGATAGAGTGCTCTTCTGACGACAGGCGTTGGGAGGCGCTCGGTGCCCGGCAAGAAGATCACGGACCAACAAGTGCGCAAATACAAGGAAGCAAGAAGGCAGGCGACGCAGCAGATCGCGGCGGCCCGGATGGGCATCAGCGTGCGCTCAGCACGGCGCATCGAGCAGGCTGACGGGTTGCCGTCGCAGCGCGGACCGAGGACATGGCGGACGCGCGCCGATCCGTTGGCGGACGTCTGGGAGCAGGAGCTGGTGCCCTTGCTCGAGCGCGAACCCGGGCTGCAGGGCCGAACCCTGCTCGAGGAGTTGCAGCGCCGTCACGGTGAGGTGTTCGGCGATGGGGTGCTGCGCACCCTGCAGCGGCGGATCCGCATGTGGCGCGCCGAGCACGGACACGAGAAGGAGGTGTTCTTCTCGCAAGCCAATCCGCCGGGCCGTTTGGCGCTGTCGGACTTCACCGTGTGTGACGAACTCAGGATCACGGTGGGCGGCGAACACTTCGCGCATCGCCTATACCAGTTCGCGCTGGCGTACTCGGGCTGGCGCCATGCTGAACTCGTGTGCGGCGGCGAGAGCTTCGCCGCCCTGGCGCAGGGTCTGCAGAATGCCCTGTGGGCCCTGGGTGGGGTGCCCGAAGAACACCGTACCGACAGCCTGTCGGCCGCCTTCAACAACCTGGCCGAAGCGGAAACGCTCACGCGCCGCTACGAAGATCTGTGCCGGCACTATGGCCTGCGTCCGAGCCGGAACAATCTGGGCCAGTCGCACGAGAACGGCGCCATTGAATCGCGCCAAGGCAGCCTCAAGGGCGCGCTCGAGCAGGCGCTGCTGCTGCGTGGGCACCGCGAGTTCGCCACCACAGCCGACTATCAGCGGTTCGTCGCAGAGGTCGTCACACGCCTGAACCGGCGCATCCAGACGCGGCTGGCCGAAGAGCGCAGCCAGCTCGCTGAGCTCCCCATGCGCCGGACCAGCGAGTACGAGGAGATCGAGGCGCGCGTGACCAAGTTCAGCACCGTCAGCATCCGCCGCGTGCTCTACAGCGTGCCCTCGCGCCTGATCGGCCATCGGCTCCAGTTTCGCCTCTACCCCGAGCGCCTCGAGGGCTGGCTGGGCGGGGTGTGCGTGTTCGAGAGCGCGCGCGGAGCGGTGCCGGCAGGCAAGCGGCGCGGCAAGCAGCTCGACTACCGGCACTTGCTGCCCGCGCTCAAGCGCAAACCCGGCGCCTTTGCCCGTTGGGCGCTGCGCGACGACATGTTCCCCCGCGCCGAGTACCGGCAGACCTGGGAGCGCTTGGTCGAGACCTTGCCCGAGCGCCAGGCCTGCAAGCTCATGGTGGGGCTGCTTGATCTGGCCGCACGCGGCGCGTGCGAGGTCCAACTCGCGCAGATCCTCGGGGGTTTGCTGCAGGCGGGCACCTTGCCCGATCTCGAAGGACTCGAGGCGCGCTTTGCGCCGCGCCAGACGCCCATGCCGGCGGTCACTGTGTCGTTGCCCGCGCTGTCGGTCTACGACACGCTGTACGAGGTGGCGGCATGAGCGTCATCGAGACGGCGACGCTGCCCATGATGCTCACCGAGCTGCGGCTGCCCACCATCAAGCGGCTGTGGTCGGCGCTGGCCGAGCAGTCGAACCGCGAAGGCTGGCCGGCCGAGCGGTTTCTGGCCGCCCTGTGCGAGCACGAGATGCACGAGCGCGAGACGCGCCGCATCGACCGCCATCGAGCCGAGTCCGCCTTGCCGCCGGACAAGCGCCTGTCGGCCTTCGACTTCACGGCCGTGCCGACGGTCTCCAAGGCGCACGTCACCGCGCTGGCCGAGGGCGACAGCTGGCTCGAACAAGGCGCGAACATCCTGCTCTTCGGACCACCGGGTGTTGGCAAGACGCACCTGATCGCCAGTATCGGCCACGCCCTCATCGAACGTGGCTACCGCGTGCTCTTCACCCGCACGAGCGATCTGGTGCAGCGCCTGCAGGCCGCCCGGCGCGATCTGCGCTTGCCGGCCGAGCTGGCCAAACTCGACCGCTTCGACCTGCTGATCTGCGACGACTTCAGCTACGTCCGCCGCGACCAGGGCGAGACCTCGGTGCTCTTCGAGCTCATCGCCGAGCGCTACGAGCGCAGAAGCCTGGCCATCACTGCGAATCAGCCGTTCTCGGAGTGGGGCCACGTCTTTGCCGAACCGGCCATGACGCTGGCCACCGTCGACCGGCTCGTGCATCACGCCACGCTCTTCGAGATGAACGTGGAAAGCTTCCGCCGCCGCGTTGCTCAGAAGGGGCTCGCCCCTTCTGAGCAACGCACCCTCAACACCTCAAAGCCGAAAGGCTGAACCCCTCATGCCTCGCTTCCACCGGCCAGGATAATTGACGTCGACCGGCCAAGGTAATTGACGCTGGGCAGCGACGAGTTCATGCGCGCTCGGATGCGTTCCAGCTTCGGGAACCACCAGCGCGACCGGGACATCCTGCAGCACGCGATGCCGCAGGGGCGTGGCCAGCGCATCGGCCACGCCCGGATGCCGCCGCAGGCACTGCTCGATCTCGGCTGGATGGAGATTCACGCCACCGACGATCATCATGTCGTCCATGCGCCCTCTGTGCACCAGCTGCCCGTCGGTCGTCAGATGGCCGATGTCCCCGGGATAGAACCAGCCCTCCGCGAAGGCCTTGCGGTTCGCCTCCTCGTCACCGAGATAACCGTCGATGACCATCGGCGAGGCGATCCGCACCCGTCCGTCCACCCCTGCCGGGACCGGCTGCCCGCGCTCATCGACCACCTCGATGCGGATGCCGGGAAAAGGACGCCCCACGCCGCCGCTCGTCCGGTGAACCTCGTCCAGTCGAGTCAGGGTCGCGGTGTGGCTCTCGTTCGTCCCGTAGAAGACATGGATGCGGGGGGTCAAGCGTCGCCGGATCTCGTCGCGCAGCGCCATCGACACCGTCGAGCCCCCCACCATCAGCGCCTGCAGCCGGGCGAACGCGCCGGTCGCCTCCGCCGGAAGCCGACGCAGGAGGGTCTCGATGTGGCAGACCATGGCGTGGATCACCGTCACCTCGCCCTCGGCGACTTCACGGCGAAGGTCCACGCGGCCGGGGGTGTCCAGGAAGATTCCCGCCCCGATCGCCATCGCCTCCAGGCAGCGCTGCTTCGCGGAATAGAAATGCATGCTCACCATGGAGCACAAGACGTCCTGCGCGCCATAGGGCAGCCAGCTCGGCCCCAGCCTCGAGCGCAGGCATTGCTGCCGGTGCGTGACCGGCATGATCTTGGGTCGCCCCGTGGAACCAGAGCCCGTCACATAGATCCACGGCCGATCCGCCACCTCGCGCGCCGGCTCGGGCGTCATCGACGGCGGGCTTCTCTCGAGCATGGACCAGGCGAGGACCGGGAGCCCGCCGAGGTCCGCTCCAGTTCGACGACCGTCGTCGGCGAGCGCCCGACCAGCCCGCGTGAGCGCCAACAGTCGCCCACGCAACGCATCGGGCAGGGTGCGCGGGACACTCACCACCGTCGCCCCCCGATGAGCGACCGCCAAGGACGCCACCAGATGATCGAGGGGGTCGTCCAGACATAGCGCGAGCACGTCCCCTCGCGCCACTCCGGCGTTCGCCAGGCCCGCGGCCACCGAGCACACCCTCCGCCCCAAGGCCCCATAGCCGAGCACTTCATCGCCATGGCGCACGGCGAGGGCCTCCGGGCGACTCGAAGCCTGCTGCAGAAGCAGATCGACAACATTCATGTCCTGCGCGAATCCTTGAGCGGGAAAACAAGGCTGCGTGCGGCTCAGCCCGAGCGCCCGATCATATGCGCATTCCACCGGGTGGAGTGCCGCGACCGCCACCGCAGGCGACCCGTCGCGGCGGAGAGCCCGCAGCGCCACGCATGGTAGACTCGCGCCGCCTTCAGACACCCGACCTCGATGCAGATCCAGCTCCTGATCCCCGGCCTGCTATGGCCTGTCGCAACCTTGCTCGGGCCGGCCTCCGGACTCGCGCTCGAGGGTCTCGCGACCCTGCTCGGCCGCGGCCGCCGGGAGCTGACCGCCTTCGAGCCTTACGATCGCCAGCTCGCGCGCCTGTTCGGCGTGCACGGCGACACCCTGCCGATGGCGACCCTGCGCCGCCTGGGCGAGGCCGATGCGCCGGCGCCCGAGCCCGGCAGGCACTGGCTGTGCGCGGATCCGGTGAACCTGTCGTTCGCCCGCGAACACCTGCTGCTGCAGGCTTTTCCGGACGAAGAGCTGGACGCGGCGGAGAGCGCCGAGCTGGTCGCCGAGCTCAACGCGATCTTCGCCGACCTCGGCCGCTTCGAAGCCTGCACGCCCACGCGCTGGTACCTGCGCCTGCACCGCCCGACCGCGGTCACGCTCTACCCGCTCGACGACGTGACCGGGCGCCCGGTCAAGCACTTCCTGCCCGAAGGCGAAGATGCCCGGTTGTGGCAGCGCACCATGAACGAAGCGCAGATCGTGCTGCACAACCATGCGCGCAGCCGCGCCCGCGAGGAGGCCGGCCGCCGCGCGGTCAACAGCGTCTGGCTGTGGGGCGCGGGCGCGCTCGATGCGCCGCCGCGGGCGCCCGCCCGCCAGGTCCAGGCGAGCGATCCGGTCAGCATCGGCCTCGCGCGCGCTGCCGGGGTGGCGTTCGGTGCGCCGGATCCCGCTGCAGCGCTTGCGCAGGACACGCTGGTCGTCCTCGACGAGCTGCGCAAGCCCGCACAGCAGCTCGACCTCGACACCTGGCGGCGCGGCCTCGAGGCGATGGAGCGCGACTGGTTCGGCCCGCTCGCCGAGGCCTTCCGCGCCGGTCGCATCGACACCCTGCGTCTGACCGCCCCCGGCGATCGCGGCACGCTGCAACTCGAGCTGCGCGCCGGCGAACGCTGGAAGTTCTGGCGCAAGCCCTACGCCTTCGACGCGCTGCTGAAGTCCATCGCCCCCGCGCCGATGCAGATGCCCGACGCCCCGCGCCCCGCCCATGGCGCCCCATAGGCGCAGCCGATGATCGCGACTTGCGTCGCTCCTACGACAGTCCGGATGCGCGACACGTTCTGTAGGAGCGGCGCAAGCCGCGATTGCCGCGGCTCCGGATGCGCGGCGCCGACCGCAAGGCCGGTGATCGCGACTTGCGTCGCTCCTGCGGCAGTCCGGATGCGCGACACGTTCTGTAGGAGCGGCGCGAGCCGCGATTGCCGCGGCTCCGGATGCGCGGCGCTTTCCGTAGGAGCGGCGCGAGCCGCGATTGCCGCGCCGCCGACGCGCCGCGGCCTGTGCATGAACACCGGCCACCTACAAGCTTTCTTCGACCGATGACCCGAATCCAGCCCCGCTCCATCCCGCAGCAAGCCTTCGCCCGCCTCGCCGATGCCGGCCTGCATCCGCTGCTCGCCCGCCTCTACGCCGCGCGCGGCATCGCGCGCGCCGACGAGCTCGACACCAGCCTGAAGAACCTGCTGCCGCCCGAGGCGCTCACCGGCACGGCGGAAGCCGCGATCCTACTCGCCGACGCCATCGAGGCCGGCGCGCGCATGGTCATCGTCGCCGACTACGACTGCGACGGCGCCACCGCCTGCGCGGTGGGCGTGCGCGCGCTGCGCGCCTTCGGTGCCGACGTGCATTACCTCGTGCCGGACCGCGTCACGCTCGGCTACGGCCTCACCCCGGCCATGGTCGAGATCGCCGCGCGCCTCGAGCCCGACGTGCTGATCACCGTCGACAATGGCATCGCCAGCGTCGAGGGCATCGCCGCCGCGCGCGCCCATGGCATGGCCACGGTGATCACCGACCATCACCTGCCCGGCGACGTGCTGCCCGAAGCCGACGTGATCGTGAACCCCAACCAGCCCGGCTGCGACTTCCCGAGCAAGGCGCTGGCCGGCGTGGGCGCGATGTTCTACACGATGCTCGCGCTGCGCGCCGAACTGCGCGAGCGCGGCGCCTTCGCCGGCGCCAAGGAACCCAACCTTGCCGACCTGCTCGACCTCGTCGCGCTCGGCACCGTGGCCGACGTGGTCAAGCTCGACCGCAACAACCGCATCCTGGTCGCGCAAGGCCTCGCGCGCATGCGCGCCGGGCGCCTGCAGCCCGGCATCCGCGCGCTGTTCGGGCTCGCCGGGCGCGACCCGGCGCGCGCCAGCACGATGGACCTCGGCTTCATGATCGGCCCTCGCCTCAACGCGGCCGGGCGACTCTCCGACATGAGCCTGGGCATCGAGTGCCTGATCACCGACGACCCCGGCCGGGCGATGAACATCGCCCAAGAGCTCGACAAGCTCAACCGCGAACGCCGCAGCATCGAGGCCGGCATGCAGGAAGAAGCGCTCGCCCGCCTGGCGGGTTTCGACGCCGGCAACCGCGCCACCGTGGCGCTCTTCGAACCCGACTGGCACCAAGGTGTGATCGGCATCGTCGCCGGCCGCATCAAGGAGCGGCTGCACCGCCCCACCATCGCCTTCGCGCGCGCGAGCGACGGCGAACTCAAGGGCTCCGGGCGCTCGATCCCCGGCCTGCACCTGCGCGACGCGCTCGACCTCGTCACCAAGCGCCAGCCCGACCTCATCGTGCGCTTCGGCGGCCACGCCATGGCGGCCGGCCTGACCATCCGCGAATCGGAACTCGCACGCTTCGACGCGGCCTTCGAGGAGGTCGTCGGCGAACTGCTCGAGCCCGCCCAGCTCGAGCGCCGCATCGATACCGACGGCAGCCTCGAATCCGGCTACTTCGCGCTCGACGCCGCGCGCATGCTCGACAACGAGATCTGGGGCCAGGGCTTTCCGGCGCCGCTGTTCGACGACGTCTTCCGCGTCGAGCGCCAGCGCCTGTTGAAGGACAAGCACCTCAAGCTCGATCTGTGCCGCAACACCGCGCGCTACGAGGCGATCCAGTTCAACCACGCCGGTGGCGCCCCGGAGCAGATCCACGCGGCCTACCGCCTGGGGATCAACGAGTTCCGCGGTGTGTCGAGCGTGCAGTTGATGCTGGAGCACTTCGAGGCGGCCTGAGCCTCGAACAGGCGATCGCACTCCGTTCGCACCGCGCGGTAACACTCGCAGGTGCGCGCCTCGAGGCCGGCGCGATCATTCACCGTGATGTGGCCGCGTCGATAGCGGATCAGGCCTTCGGCCTGCAGCTTGCCCGCCGCCTCGGTGACCGCCTCGCGGCGCACGCCGAGCATGTGCGCGATCACCTCCTGGGTGACATCGAGCTGATTGCCCGGCAGCAGATCCAGGCTGGACAACAGCCAGCGACACAATTGGCGGTCAACCAGGTGGTGGCGATTGCAGACGATGCTGTGCGCCATCTGCGTCATCAGCGCCTGGGCATAGCACAGCGACAGACGCTGCAGCGTGCCGCCCCGGTCGCGTTCGCGGGCAATCACCTCGGCGGGCAGGCGCCAGGCCTCGCCCCCGCTCTGCACCGTCATCGCAAAGCGCGTGCTCACGCCCCCGAGCACCAGCGGGATGCCGACCAGGCCGTCCTTGCCGGTCATCGCCAACTCGGCCGACGCGCCGCTGTCGTTGGCGAGGATCAGCGCCACGATGGCGGTGGTGGGAAAGTACGCGAACTCGAAGGGCGCACCGGGCGCGTGGAGAAGCACGCCCGGCACCAGGGTGACACGCTCGAGCTCCCCCACCAGCCGCGCGTAGTCGCGCGCTGGAAGCGCCGCCAGAATCTGGTTCTGGCGTGGATCGTGTGCCAGTAGCCGCACCATGTCACTCCTCTGCTGCTGATACCGCCGATCGGTGTGCGCTGTGGAAAAAGACCCGCAGCGCGACGCGTGTCCAGTTGAACTTGTATTCCTCATGTCGGCATGCATCTGTTCGACGGCGCACGCACGGGACGAGGGCGAGCCCGGAAATTTCGACCGCGGCTTATGTGCCCTGACGTACAGACCGCGCTCATGGATACGCACATCCTGCATGAACCCGCTGCCCGGCACCGTCCCCGCAGCGGCGCCGAAAGGCCAACCCAGCAGCAAGGAGACGCGCATGAACAAGGATCAAGTCAAGGGCCGGATCAAGGAAGCGACCAGCAAGGTGAAGGAAGTCACCGGCAAGGTGGTCGGCAACGAAAGCCTGGAAGCGGAAGGCAAGGTCGACCAGGTGGTCGGCGAGGTCCAGGCCGACTATGGTGACCTGAAGGAAGACATCAAGGACGCCGTCAAGAAGCCCGCCTGACGCCACGCTGTTTGACCCCATGCACTGCCAGGGGCTGAGATGAATGACGAAGAACGCGACAATTACGGGATGTACAAAGCCATCGCCCCGACCACACTGGGGCCCGACATGGAAACCGGACCGGGTCCGCACCTGATGGGCGCAGATACCTTGATCGGCAATGAGGTGGTGAACCACGACGACGAAAACGTCGGCGAAATCAAGGAGATCATGCTGGAAGTGCACAACGGCCGCATCGCTTACGCCGTGCTGTCCTTCGGCGGTTTCCTGGGAATGGGCGAGAAGCTCTTCGCCGTACCATGGAGCGCCTTGAAGCTCGACACCGAGAACAAGCGTTTCGTGCTCAACGTCGCCAAGGATCGCCTCAGCGAGGCGCCCGGCTTCGACAAGGGCAAGTGGCCGAACATGGCCGACCCCGCGTGGTCAAGCACCATCCATTCGTACTACGGCACCCAGCAGCACAGGGATGAGCTGACCCACTGAGTGCCCATCGAGAACCACGCGCCCCCCGTCTGCACCCAGCGGCGGAGGGTGCCCTGTCATGAGGCAAACGGTCATGTTGATCAAGTTCAAGTCCGCAGCAAGCAATGATGTGCTGATGTTCGAGACGGCCGCGAAGGATTTCCTGCGCTGCATCGGCAAGGCCCCGGACGAGGCCACCGGGATCATCACGGTGGACCAGCTTCCAGCCGCCATCGACAGCGTTCGGGCGGCCATTGCTGCCGACAAGACCCAGCCGCTCGCAGCGGCCGACAACGCCGGCAAGGAGGTGGCCAGCGGGGACGACGAGCTCGACGAGCGCGTCGAATTCGGTCAGCGTGCGGTGCCGATGCTCGAGCTCATGGAGCGCGCGCTGGCAGAAGGCGCGCCCGTCGTCTGGGGGGTTTAGCCGGCGCGGCAGCGCGTGCATTCCGCGTCTCGCGTTCCGCATTTCGCCTTTCGCACTCACCGTCGGAGGAGAACCACCATCAAGAATCCCAACCGGTCCTTTTGCCCGGACTACTCAACGACGCGAGCCTGTTCGAGCAACAGGCCGACGCGCTTGCAGACGTTGCCGGCATCACCATCGCAGACCTCACCGGCGCTGACACGATCGGCCAGCTTGCCGCCGACACCCTCGCCTCTGCACCCGATGGACAGTTCGTGCTCGTCGGCCTGTCGATGGGCGGCTACGTCGCGCTGGAGATCATGCGTCAGGCACCCGAACGCGTCCGCGCGCTGGTCCTCGTGAGCACGAGCGCGCACCCCGAGACGCGCGAAGCCACCGCCGCGCGCAAGAAGCTCGTCGATCTCGCCGAAACGAAGTTCCAGACCGTCATCGAAACCCTGCTGACGCGCATGGCGCACCCCGACCACGCACGCCCGAGGTCGGCGGCATGTTCCAGTCATCCGCAAACGGACTGGGAAAAGAGGTTTTCGTGCGCCAGGAACGCGCCATCATCGGCCGCAGCGACAGCCGCCCCGGCCTCGCCCGCATCAAGTGCCCGACCCTGGTGATCTGCGGCCGCGAGGATGTGATCACGCCACCCGCTGTGCACGAAGAACTGGTCGCGGCAATACCCGGGGCGAAACTGGAGGTCATCGAGAACTGCGGCCACCTTTCGCCACTCGAGCAGCCCGGGCAGGTCACCGAGATCCTGCGCGACTGGCTGCGCACACTGCCGGGTTGAACGACGGCAGCGGCACCCGCCAACAGGTCATGAGGAGCGCGCTTCCCGAGGCCTGCCGACTTCCCTGCCAGTTCATTCAGCGCGGAGGTGTTGACCAGCCGTATCGCCAGCTCGAACCGGACGCGCGGCGACCCGCGTTTCCGTGTTGGTCGAGATTCGCGTGCTACCTTCGACACCCTTTGCGCCGGCCTGCCCCACGAGCGGCTTGCCGAAGCATCCTTCCTTTTTCGTGAACTATTATTCCACTCAGGCTGCATGCATCTGTTCGGCAGTGCACCCCGGCCACCGCCCCGCGCAAGCCAGCACACGGCAACTGAAAGGAGACCCCGATGACCGAGCCCCCGGTGCCCGCCGCTGGCGAGAACCGCATCCTCGCCGCCCTTCCGGTCAACGAGCGCGCGCGACTGATGGACGACCTCGAACAGGTCACCCTGCCGCTCGGCCATGTGCTCTACGAGCCGGGCGACGTGCTCGGCTTCGTTTACTTCCCCACCTCCTGCATCGTGTCGCTGGTGTTCACCACCGAGAACGGCGCCACCGCCGAGCTGGCCATGACCGGCAAGGATGGCCTGGTCGGCATTCCGCTCGTTCTCGGCGGCCGGACCTCTACGCACAAGGCGGTAGTCCAGTGCGCAGGCACGGCGTGGCGGCTGCGCGCCGAGGTGATGACCTGGGAACTCGAGCAGCACGGCCACCTGCTGCGCCTGGCGCTGTGCTACACGCAGGCGCTGATGACGCAGATGGCGCAGAGCGTGGTGTGCAACCGCCATCACGCGGTGGATCAGCAGTTGTGCCGCTGGCTGCTGCTGAGCCTGGACCAGTTGCCCGACAATCAGTTGAACATGACCCAGGAGCTGATCGCCAACATGCTCGGTGTGCGCCGCGAGGCGGTCACCGATGCGGCAGGCAAGCTGCAGGCCGCCCGGCTCATCCGTTACCGCCGCGGGCAGATCACGGTCACCGACCGCCCCGGCCTCGAAGCCCGCGTGTGCGAGTGCTACAGCGTCGTTCGCGCAGAGTACGAGCGCCTGTTCCTCCTCCCGCAGATGATCCTGCCCAGCGACCGCGCGCGCCCCAATCCGGCCAGCCTGCGCAAGCGGGCCGAAGCGCGGCTGGAGAAGGAGAGAGCCGAGCGGGCCGCAGCATCGAAGGCAGAATCGAACGCGGACGCCGCATGGCAGCAAGCACGGATGGTGCACGAACTCGAAGTTCACCAGATCGAGCTCGAGATGAGCAACGAGGCCCTGCGCCAGGCCTATGACGAGGCCGATGCGCTGCACCGCAAGTACGCGGATATCTACGACTTCGCACCCATCTCCTATTTCACGCTCGATGCCCAGGGCGTGATCGTCCAGTTCAACCTGGCCGGGGCAATCCTGCTCGACATCCAGCGCTCGCAAACGCGGCCTCACCGCTTCGCCGCGTTCGTCAAGCCCGAGTTCCTGCCCGTGTTCAATGACTTTCTCGACGAGAAGCTGCGCGGCAGGTGCAGGCGAAGCTGCGAGCTCGTGCTGCTCGTCACCGCCCACCACGCGGAGCGTCCGGTCCGCATCCAGGCCGTTGCCGATGAGAGCGGTCACGAGATCCAGATGGCGGTGCTCGACATCATCCCGAGCGGGCCAACGGCGGAGCATGACCGCCGCCACACGGATCCCGAACACCAGGTAGTCAATGACCACACAGCCCAAGCGTCCGCGCAGTAGTCCGCGCACCAAGTCACCGCCCGCCCCCGCCGCCACGACGGGTGCCGAGCCACGCGACGACGCGCCCGCAACGCCCTTCCCGATCGTCGGCATCGGCGCATCGGCAGGCGGGCTCGAGGCGCTGGAGCAGTTCCTGGGCAAGGTGCCGCCCTCCTCGGGCCTCGCCTATGTGGTCGTCCAGCATCTCGATCCGACCCACAAGGGCATGATCGTGGAGCTGCTCCAGCGCGCCACCGCCATCCCGGTCACCCAGGTCGAGGACGGCGTCAAGGTCGCGCCCGACCATGTCTATGTGATCCCGCCCAACCGCGACCTGTCGATCCTGCACGGCGCGCTCTACCTGCTCGAGCCGGCCGCTCCGCGTGGCCTGCGCCTGCCGATCGACTTCTTCTTCCGCTCGCTCGCCGACGATCAGCAGGCGCTGGGCATCGGCGTGATCCTTTCGGGCATGGGCTCGGACGGCATGCTGGGCCTGCGCGCCATCAAGGAGAAGGCGGGCGCGGTGTTCGTCCAGGCCCCCGCCTCGGCCAAGTTCGACGGCATGCCACGCAGCGCGGTCGATGACGGCCAGGCCGACGTGGTGGCCAGCGCCGCGGAGCTGCCGGGCCGCATCCTCAGCTACCTACAACACCTGCCGACACTTGACGCGCCGCCCACCCCCCAGACGACGGACACCAACCAGAGCGGACTGGAGAAGGTGCTGGTGCTCCTGCGCGCGCGCACCGGGCATGATTTCTCGCTCTACAAAAAGAGCACGCTGTATCGCCGCATCGAGCGCCGCATGGGGCTGCACCAGCTCGCCCACATCGGCGACTACGTGCGCTACCTGCGCGACAACCCGCAGGAGGCCGACCTCCTGTTCAAGGAGCTGCTGATCGGCGTCACCCGCTTCTTCCGCGACCCCGAGGTCTGGAAGCAGTTGCGCACCGAGATCCTGCCCGCGCTGCTGGCCGCCCACCCCGAGGGCGCCGTCCTGCGGGCATGGACGGCCGGCTGCTCCACCGGCGAGGAGGCCTACTCGCTCGCCATCGTCTTCCGCGAGCTGCTGCAGGCGCTCGCGCCCGCGGCGCGCTTCAGCCTGCAGATCTTCGCCACCGACCTCGACCATGACGCCATCGACAGGGCGCGCACCGGCATCTATCCCGCCAACATCGCCGCCGATGTCGGCGAGGAACGCCTGAAGCGGTATTTCGTGCAGGACGATCACGGCTATCGGGTGAGCAACGAGATCCGCGAGATGGTCATCTTCGCGCCGCAGAACCTGGTGATGGACCCACCCTTCACCCGCCTCGACCTGCTGAGCTGCCGCAATCTGCTGATCTACCTCGAGGCCGAACTGCAGAAGAAGCTGCTGCCGCTGTTCCACTACAGCCTCAACCCCGGCGGCGTCCTGATCCTGGGGAGCGCCGAGACCATCGGCGACGCGACCGACCTGTTCGCACCCCTGCCCGGGCGCACCCGGCTCTACCTGCGCCGGGACCACGACGCGCGCAGCGAGCTGATGGGTTTTTCGACGGCCTTCGCGCGCCAGCGCGCAGCCGCCGCAGTGTTGCCGACGTCGACCACGGCCACCGAGCCCGCGTCGCTGTCTGCCCCAAACCTGCAGGCCCTCACCGAGGCCGAGCTCCTGTTGCACCACTGCCCGGCTGCGGTCCTCACCAGCGCCAAGGGCGACATCGTCTACATCAGCGGCAGGACCGGAAAGTACCTCGAGCCGGCCGCCGGCAAGGCCAACCTGAACATCTTCGCCATGGCACGCGATGGTCTGGGCAGCGCCGTGCATTCGGCCTTTGCCAAGGCCCTGCGCCAGCAAACGCAGGTGACCCTGAACGCCCTGCGGGTCGGGACCAACGGCGGAACACAGTACGTCGACGTCAGCGTGCAGGCGCTCACCACTGCGGATGCCACACGCGCCATGGTGCTGGTCGTGTTCCGCGACGTCGCCCCGCCCGTCACGACGCTCCAGGAGGTCGCGCCCGACCCCATCGGCGTCCATCGCGCCCGCCTGAGCGCGGCCGAAAAGGAGCTGGCGCAGTGCCGCGACGAGCTGCACATCACCCGCGAGGAGATGCAAAGCTCGCAGGAGGAGCTCAGGGCGGCGAACGAGGAGTTGCAGTCCACCAACGAGGAACTGCAGAGCACGAACGAAGAGCTGACCACCTCCAAGGAAGAGATGCAGTCGATGAACGAGGAGCTGCAGACGGTCAACCACGAGCTCCAGGCCAAGGTGGACGAGCTGTCGCAGGCCAGCGACGACATGAAGAACCTGCTCAACAGCACCGACATCGCCACCCTGTTCCTCGACGAGGACCTCAGGGTGCGCCGCTTCACGGACCAGACCACGAGCATCATCAAGCTGATCCCGAGCGACGCCGGCCGCCCCGTCACCGACCTCGTCACCGAGCTGGAATACCCGCAACTGGCCGATGATGTGCGTGAGGTGCTGCGCTCGCTGATCTTTCGCGAATGCCACGTACCGGCACGCGACGGGCGCTGGTTCACCGTGCGCATCATGCCCTACCGCACCCAGGACAACCGCATCGACGGCGTGGTGATCACCTTCGTCGACGTAAGCGCGGCCCACGCCCAGGAAGAGACCTTGCGCGAGGCGCTGGCAGCGCTGCAGGGCCGCTTCGCGGAGCAGACCGAGGCGCTGGACCGCGCGAAGGCGCTGGAAGAGGTGCTGACGAAGGCCCAGCGCATCCTGGAAAAGCGTCTCGGAGACCTGAGCACATGATCACGCCGGGCCCGTCCCCCCCGGACACCGAGCGCACGCGACGCCTGCTGCACGAACTCGAGGTTCATCAGATCGAACTCGAAATGCAGAACGAGGAGCTGCGCAAGTCACGCGCGCTGGTCGAGGCCGCGCTCGCGCGCTACACCGAACTCTATGACTTCTCCCCGCTGGCCTACTTCAGCCTCGATCGCAAGGGGACGATCCTCCAGACCAATCTGGCCGGCGCCAGGCTGCTGGGTGTCGAGCGTGCGCGCCTCACCCGGGGGCAATTGGGGGCCTTCATCGCCCCCCACGACCTGCCCGGCCTGAATGCTTTTCTGGGCCAGGTGTTGGACGCTCGGCCGGCGCCCGCCCGTGAGTTACGCCTGGCCGGCAACCATGAACCTCCACGCATCGTGAGCATCGAGGCCACCCTGGCCCACGACGGGCTCGGCTGCAACGCGGTCGTCACCGACATCACCACGCTCAAGGCGCAACAGCAGCAGCTCGAGCGCATCGCGCATTACGACCTGCTCACCAACCTGCCCAACCGCGTGCTGCTGGCCGACCGACTGCAGCACGCCATGCTGCAATGTCAGCGCCGCGGGCGCTCGCTCGCAGTGGCCTATCTCGACCTCGATGGCTTCAAGGAGGTCAATGACCGCCATGGGCACAAGGTCGGCGACGACCTGCTGGTGATCCTCGCGCAACGCATGAAGGCGGCCCTACGCGGGGGCGACACCTGGCCCGCATCGGCGGCGACGAGTTCGTCGCCGTGCTGGTCGACCTCGAACACCTGCGGGACTCCACGCCGATGCTCGTCCGCCTGCTGGCATCCGCTTCGGCACCGGTTTCGCTGGCCGGCACCACGCTCCAGGTGTCCGCCAGCATCGGCGTGACGCTCTACCCGGAGGACGCCACGGATGCCGACCATCTGCTGCGTCATGCCGACCAGGCGATGTACCGGGCCAAGCAGGCCGGCCGCAATCGCTATTGCTTGTTCGACGTGCAACGGAGCGCCTGACGCCCTCCGCGCCTTATGTGCGCCAGGAGACCGACGCCCGCCACCCAAGCGTCGATAGTGAGTCCTGCACACATGAGAACGGAGGATTCCATGCTCTACACCATCGCCGTCATATTGCTCATCCTGTGGCTGCTCGGATTGGTCACCTCGACCACCATCGGCGGCTTCATCCACGTCCTGCTGGTGATCGCGATCGTCGTCGTCCTGCTTCAGGTCATCAACGGACGCCGCCTCTGACCCGCAAGGCTCAGGCCAAAGCCGCGAAAGATACGCGCCAGGCGCCATAATTCCGGTCTTTCAGGTGACCCCTGAACTGCACCGGAGGCGTCGAGCATGCCCAATCTGCGCTGGTTGATCACCGAACTCGCCCGCCGCCTGTGGGTGCGGGCGAGTATCTTTGCCGTGGCCGGCATCTTTACCGCCATCATCGGCATTGCCCTCGCACCCCTGATTCCCGC
Source organism: Thauera aminoaromatica S2 (assembly GCF_000310185.1). Lineage (GTDB taxonomy): Bacteria > Pseudomonadota > Gammaproteobacteria > Burkholderiales > Rhodocyclaceae > Thauera > Thauera aminoaromatica. Next base: position 36,501 of record NZ_AMXD01000010.1, read on the forward strand.
CGACTGGTCGGGCAGGATCGGCGCCGACTCGGTCGGCAACGTACTCGACATCCTGGCCTCGAGCATGCTGGCGGTAACGACGTTCTCGCTGGCGACCATGGTGTCGGCCTATGCCAGCGCGTCGAGTGCGACCACCCCGCGAGTGGCCGAGTTGCTGATCCAGGACAGCAGCGCGCAGAATGCCCTCGCGACCTTCGTCGGCAGCTTTCTGTTCAGCCTGGTGGGTATCATCGCGCTCAATGCCGGCGTGTATGGCGACAGCGGGCGCGTGGTGCTTTTCGTCGGCACGATCGGCGTCATCGCCGTCATCGTCATCACCTTGCTGCGCTGGATCGACCTGCTCGCGCGCTTCGGCCGGGTGGGCGACGCCATCGACCGCGTCGAAGCCGCGGCCATCCATGCCATGCGCGCACGCTGGAAGCACCCCTGCATCGGCGCGCGCATGCGGGCCGGGCCGGCGCCGACGGTCGCTGCGGTCAGCAGCGCGAAGATCGGCTACGTTCAGCACATCGACGTCGAAGCGCTGGAGCGGGTGGCGGCTTTGGGCGGCGGCGAGATCCACGTCGAGGCCCTGCCGGGCGCCTTCGTCGATACGGCAAGACCGATCGCATGGCTCGACTTCGCCCCGGATGACGATGCCGTGCAGGCGGTGCGCACCGCCTTCAATGTCGGCGCCCGGCGCTCGTTCGACCAGGACCCGCGCTTCGGTCTCATCGTGCTGTCGGAGATTGCGGCGAAGGCGCTCTCCCCCGCCATCAACGACCCCGGCACCGCGATCGCAACGATGGCCGCACTGGTGCGCGTGCTCGCGATCCTGGTCGAGCCCCGTCACGAGGACTGCGAGATCTTCTACCCCCACGTATTCATTCCGGTGCTGGCGGTCGACGATCTGTTCAACGACGCCTTCTCGCCGGTTTCCGAATCCGGCGCCGGCACGCTCGCGGTCGGCATCCGGCTGCAGAAGACCCTGCACGCCCTGGCCGCGCTCGATCACCCCGAGTTTCGCAACGCAGCACGCCATCAGTCGGCGCTTGCCGTGGCACGCGCCCGTCACGCGATCCCCCTCGCCGCCGATGTCGCGAGGCTGGAGCAGGTGTCGGCGACGATCTGAGCTCCGCTGCCGCGGCGCGGGTCGATCGCAACGCCGACGGACGCCCCGGGCCGCCGGGAACCATGCGCCCACCCTTCCGTCGCAGGCGTGCGGCGGGTGCGCATGTGCACGAGAAGCGTGGGGCGGGCGTGCCGAACTGGGTAGGATCGCGGGAATATTTTCCAACCTTCCCGTGCCCCCAATTCGACATGAACAATCGGATTGCCCTCAGCCAGCTCCCACAAACCACCCTCTTCCGCAAAGGCGACGTGTTCGTGCTCTTCGGCGAACTGTTCGGCCGCGGTTACGCCAGCGGCCTTGTCAATGAAGCACGCCAGGCGGGCTTGGAGATCGTCGGCATCACCGTCGGGCGGCGCGACGAGAACAACGCGCTGCGCCCGCTCAACGACGAAGAGCTGGCCACGGCCGAGGCCGGGCTGGGCGGCAGAATCATCAACGTCCCCCTGATGGCCGGTTTCGACCTCGATGCGCCGGCGGGCGAACCCACGCCGACCGATCTGCTCAACAAGATAACGCTGAAGACCTGGGAGCAGGACACGCTCGACTGGGCCCATATCGACAAGTGCCGCGCGCTCGGCACCCGGCGTTTCCGCGCTGCGGTGGCGGAAGCCATGGCCGTGCTCGACGGCATGATCGGTGAGGACCGCAACGTGCTCTTCGCCCACACCATGGCCGGCGGCATCCCCAAGGCCAAGGTCTTCATGGTGATCGCCAATCGCATCTACAAGGGGTCGGGCGACCGCTTCATGTCGTCCCGGACCCTGCTCGACAGCGACTTGGGCAAGCTGATCCTGCAGAACTTCGATGAAGTCTCGGCCAACACCTTCCAGCATCTGATCGAAGGCAGCGCGGCGATCCGTGCTCGCGTCGAAACCTCCGGCGGCCAGGTCCGCTTCACCGCCTACGGCTATCACGGCACCGGAATCCTCATCGACGACCGCTACCAGTGGCAGACCTACACCAACTACACCCAGGGTTACGCCAAGATGCGCCTCGAGCGCATTGCCGAGGCAGCGTGGGCGCAAGGCATCAAGGCCACGGTCTATAACTGCCCCGAGATCCGCACCAACTCGACCGACGTCTTTGCCGGCGTGGAGCTGCCGCTGATCTCGCTCCTGTACACGTTGAAGAAGGAAGGCGGCGGCGCATGGGCCGAGTCGCAGTGGCAGGCCTGCCGCGAGCGCCTGGCAGAGGGCTTCAGCCTGGAGGACGTGCTGCACAAGATCGACGCCTTCCAGGGCAGCGAGGTCATGCGGGCGTTCCGCGACTTTGCGGCTTGGCCGATGCCCAACAGCCCCGCCCAGGCCGAGCTGCAGATACGTACCTCGGACGAAATCGTGCAGATGCACAAGGACCGCAAGGCCCTGATCACCGATCTCCTCAGCGGTCTCGTCCTCGAGGCTAGCGGCGCCCTGATCTTCCGCGAATCGTCGGCGCCCTCGGGCCCGGTGCTGTGGCTCAACCACGACATCGTTGCCCGGCAACTGAACCAGCTCCACGCCTGAGCGCGCTCGAAGGGGACGTCGGGCGCGTTGGGGCGCGGCACGCAGCGGTGCGCCGCGCCCGTGAAGCTATCTTTTGCCGACGCCGGTTTTCCGCGCTCCATAGGCCTATAGTGGGGAGGGGCCGACATTCGCCGGTCCGCGTCAGGAGCACGACCATGAACAAGATCCGAAAGAGCAACAAGGAAACCAAGAAACAGCCGGCCCTCGACCCGAAGGAAAAGAAAGCCGCCAAGCAGGCCAAGAAGCACGCCAACGACGCCGCTCCGCTGATCACCCCGCGTTGAACCGGGCGCACGCCACCTGCGTGCCCAACCCTGTGTATCTCCTGCGCGCCCGCGCCGGGCGCGCTGCGCTCAGGCCCCGCCGCCCAGGCCTGCGGCCTCGGCCTTGCGCCACACCTCCACCTCGACCCGATGCTCGCGCTGATCTTCCACCAGCGTAATGCTGCGGTCAGCCAGTTCCACCCCATCGAGCCTCACGCGCTGAAGACCGCCCGCCGCATCGCCGCGGGCGGGCAGTTGCACGATGAGGATGTGGTAGACGGTTTCCCGATAACGGTAGTGAAGCCTGAGCTGCGGCCACTCGGCCGGCAGGTTCGGCATGAAGCATAGCCGATCGCCTTCCACGCGTAGCCCAAGCAGCGACTCCATCATCAGCCGGTACATCCAGCCTGCCGAGCCGGTGTACCAGCTCCAGCCCCCGCGCCCGGTGTGCGGCGCGCGCGCATAGACATCTGCAGCAACGACGTAGGGCTCCGCCTTGTAGACGTCGATCGCCTGGGGCGAGCGCGCGTGGTTCACCGGATTGATGATGCGCAGCAGTTCCCACGCCCGCTCGCCGTCGCCGAGAGCGGCAAAGGCCATCGCCGCCCAGATCGCACCGTGGGTGTATTGGCCGCCGTTCTCGCGCACGCCCGGCACGTAGCCGCGGATGTAGCCGGGGTCGAGACTGGCGCCACTGGCGCCGGCGCCATCGAGCCGGGCGCTGTCGAAGGGCGGGTCGAGCAACTGGACGAGGCCGTCGGCGCGCCGTACGAGGTGTTCGTCGACCGCCTGCATCGCCCGCCGCGAGCGCGCCTCGTCGGCAACGCCCGCCAACACCGACCAGCTCTGCGAGATCGAATCGATGCGGCATTCCGCGCCCTGCGCCGAACCGAGCACCGTGCCGTCGTCGAACCACGCGCGGCGGTACCAGTCGCCGTCCCAGGCGTGCTGCTCGATGCGCTGGCGCAGTGCTGCGCCCTCGCCGCGGCAGAAGCCGGCGAAATCATGATCGCCGCGGTTGTCTGCCAGGTCGGCGAATCGCCCCAGCACCTCGCACAGGAAGAAGCCCAGCCACACGCTCTCGCCCCGGCCCTGGATGCCGACGCGGTTCATGCCGTCGTTCCAGTCGCCCGAGCCCATCAGGGGCAGGCCGCGCTCGCCGAAGCGCAGGCCGTGGCGGATGGCGCGCACGCAGTGCTCGTAGAGGCTGGCCTCGTCGCTCGAGCGCATGGGCAGGTCGTAGTAGGAGTCCTCCTCGGGCAGGACCGGCCGCCCCTCGAGGAAGGGCTGGCGCTCGTCGAGCACGCCGGTGTCGCCGGTGGTGCTGACGTAGCGACACACCGCCAGCGGCAGCCACAGGTAGTCGTCCGAACACTGGGTGCGCACGCCGCGCCCCGCGGGCGGGTGCCACCAGTGCTGCACGTCGCCCTCGATGAACTGGCGACTCGCGCACAGCAGCAGATGCGCGCGCACCAGCCCGGGTTCCGCATGGACCAGCGCCATCGCGTCCTGCAACTGATCGCGAAAACCGAAGGCGCCGCCCGATTGGTAGTAGCCGCTGCGCGCCCACATCCGGCACGCCAGGGTCTGGTACATCAGCCAGCCATTGGCGAGTACATCGAGCGCAGGCTCGGGAGTCTCGACCTGCACCGCACCGAGGGTGTGATTCCAGCGCTGCCACACCGCCTCGAGCGCCGTGCGCGCGGCTTCCGCACCGCGGAACCGGCGCACGAGCACACTGGCCTCGTCGGCGTTGCGGCCGACGCCGAGGCGGAACACGATCTCGCCTGCCTGCCCGGCTGGCAGATCGACCGTGACCTGGATCGCCCCGCACGGGTCCAGCCCCGCCCCCACCGTGCCCGACAGGCGCGATCGCCCCAGGGCCGCAGGATGGCGCAGGCTGCCGTTGCGACCGACGAATTCGGCACGGTCGCCGCTCACCCTGCGGGTCGGATCATCGACATCGAAGAAGGCCACACGCTCGGCGAACTCGGCATTGAAGGGATTGCGCGCCAGCAATGCGCCGCTGGCGGAGTCGATTTCCGTGCTGACGTGCATGGCCGACTTCGCCCGCAGGTCGCCCAGCACCCATTCGACGTACGCAGTCGCCGACAGCCGACGCGGCCGTCCGGACTCGTTGCGCAGCTTTAACACCGAGAACTTGATCGCGGCATCGGTGGCGACATACACCCACAGCTCGGAGACGATGCCATGCACCCGCGTCTCGAAGACGCTGTAGCCAAAGCCGTGGCGGATCACGCACGTGGCCTCGGCCCGCATCGGCTGCGGCGTCGGCGACCACGACTCGCCGCTGTCCTCATCGCGCAGGTAGAGCGCTTCGCCGCCCGCATCGCTGACCGGGTCGTTGTCCCACGGCGTCAGGCGGAACTCGTGCGCGTTCTCGCCCCACGTGTACGCCGCCCCGCGCTCCGACACCACGGTGCCGAAGGACGTATTGGCGAGCACGTTCACCCACGGCGCGGGCGTGACCTGCCCGGGCGCGAGCGTGATCACGTACTCGCGCCCGTCGGCGGTGAAGCCGCCCAAGCCGTTGCCCAGGATCAGATCGGTGCGCGGCGCCGGCCCCGACACGCCCGCAGCCCCTGAAGTCGTCGTCCCGGGACTGTCGGACGCAAGCGCCAGCGCATCGCTGCGCCGGGGCCGGAAGGCCGGCTCGCGCACCCTGGCCGGAGCTGGCTGGTCGAGCTGCTCGGCGAGGGTGCCGCGCGCATCGGAGAGCACCGCCCGCGCCACCGACTGCAGCAGGATGCGGTCTTCGCTGGCGATCTGCTCGGCCATGCGCACGAAGATGCCGCCCGGCCGGTCGATCACGCTCGCGCCCACGCCAGACGCGATCAAACCCATGATCTCGTCCTGCAGGCGCTGACGGTAGCCGACGTGCTCCTCGTTCCAGATCACCAGATCCACCGCCAGCCCCTTCAGCCGCCAGTAGGCGTGGGCCTGCACCAGTTGGCGGACGAGATCGAGGTTGGCCGTGTCGGCGATCTGCAGCAGCACGATCGGCAGGTCGCCCGAGATCGCATACCCCCACAGCCCGGACTGGCCGCGATGGTTGCGCACCAGCACGCTGGCATCGGCGCGGCGCGCGGCGTTGGCGTAGAGCACCGCGCTCGCCAGGCGAGCGTGCAACTGGGCGTCGGCGTCGCTCAGGTCGAGCTGGCGCAGCACGACCTGGCTGTGCGTCCACGACAGCTCGAAGACGCGGTCGGCGAGGTGGCGGTCCTGGTACTTGTCGATCAGGCACTCGGCCACCTCGCGGCGCTCGGCGATGCCGGTGACGATGTCGATCATGGCGGTCTGGTCAGGCTCGAGGGTGACCGTGCAGCGGATGGCCACGATCGGGTCGAGCACCGAGCCCTCGCTGTCGGACAGCGGCCCCGCGGCGCGCATCGCCAGTGGCTCCGCGGTGCTGGCATTGCGGCCGATGAAGCGTGCGCGATCGGTCTCGTAAGACACCGTGCCCGGCCCGGCCTTGGAACCAGGCTCAGCCCCAACCCCGGACGCCACTCCGGACGCCTGCGGGCGCACCACCATCAGATGGAACATCCACGGCGCCTGCTCGTCGCGCGAACGCGGCCGGCGGGTGCACAGGATGGCCTGGCGGGCGCGCACGATCTCGGTCTGCACGAACAGGCTGCTGAACGCCGGATGCAAGGCGTCGGTGGCCGGTGGTGCGATCACCACCTCGGCGTAGCTGGTGAGCTCGAGCTGTCGGCGCTGGCCCGAGCGATTGGTGAGGCGCACCCGGCGCAGCTCGATGTCGTCCTCTGGCGAGACGACGATCTCGGTGTAGGTCTCGATCTGGTCCACCCTGCCTACGTCCACCCTGTCGCCGCCCTCCCCTGCGCTGCCCTCGCTCGAGCTCCCGTCACCGAGCACGTCGTGGCGGCGGAACTCGGCGCGGCCTTCGGAAAAGATCGCCTCGTAGACGGCCGATGGCTTCAGCGTGGGCTGGCAGGTGGTCGACCACACCTGCCCGGTGCCCAGTTCGCGCAGGTAGCAGAACGCGCCACGGTTGTCACAGGTGCCGTCTTCGCGCCAGCGCGTGAGCGCGAGCTCCTTCCACCGGCTGTAGCCGCCACCGGCGTTGCTGAGCATGACGTGGTAGCGCCCGTTGGACAGCAACTGAACCTCGGGCATCGGCGTGTGCGGCGTGTCGAAGAAGCGGATCGGTGGTTCCTCAGCGGGCGCCGCCGAGTGCATCTCGGCGAGCTGGGCAGTGTGCGGAAACAGTTCGGTCGCGCGCGGGATGCGTTCCTGCAGCAGCAGCAGCGCCGACTGGAACTCCCGATCGGCCTCGAAGCGGCGCTGCATGGGGCGCGCCAGCACGAGGGAGGCGAGCGCGAGCAGCGTCATGCCCTGATGGTGCGCCATGAACGAGCGCACCACGACGCATTCCTGCCCGCGCCGCTGGCGCGCCGGCGTGTAGTCGATGGCTTCGAACAGGCCGAAGCGGCCCATGAAGTCTGCCGCGGCCAGGCGCTGCAGATTGGCGCACGCCTCCTCGGGCGCCACCATCAGCGCCAGCGCCGAGGCGTAGGGTGCGACCACCAGGTCGTCGGCCAGGCCGCGCTTGAGTCCCAGACCGGGGACGCCGAAGGCACGGTACTGGTAGTTGAGGTGCACATCCACCGTGTTGTAGCCGGACTCCGAGATGCCCCAAGGCACGCCGCGCTGGCGGCCATACTCGATCTGGCGCGCCACTGCCGCCCGGCAGGTCTGGTCCAGCAAGGTGTCGTCGTAGGTCGGCATCACCAGCAGCGGCATCAGGTACTCGAACATCGACCCGCTCCACGACAGCAGCGCCGGCTCGCCCGCGGTGCGGGTCAGCAGGCGGCCAAGGGCGAACCAGCTCTCTTGCGGGATCTGCCCCTGGGCAATGGCGACGAAGGTGCTCAGGCGTGCTTCGGACGCCAGCAGGTCGTAATAGCTCGCATCGACACGCTGTTCCGCCACGTTGTAGCCGATGGTGAACAAATGGCGGGCGTGGTCGTACAGGAAGCCGAACTCCATATGCCCCAGCTCGCCGGCCTGCATGGCCAGTGTGTCGATGGTCGCGAGACGCTCGCGGGCACGCGCACCGGCGATGACGAGCTGGCGCTGCAACGCGCTCAGCCAGGCATGGCGGGGCGCAGTCGCGGCCGCGGACGCCGCCAGCGCCAGGCGATCGGCGATGAGCGGTGCGCAGCGCACGTCCACGCTCGCGAGCTCCAGCAGGGTCGGAATCGGCGCGTCCGGACCGATCGGGGCGAGCGCGCCGGCGAGCTCGGCGCCAAGCTCGCCAGCAAGCTCTGCCTCCAGCCCCGGCGGAAGCGGCGCAAGGCTCAGCCAGGGGGCAAGGAAATCGACTTCATCCAGCACCGCACGGCACTGGCCCGCGAGCGCCCGGGGCCATTCGCCCCCGGCGCCCTCGGGCGCGCGCGTCTCCCGCTGCAGCACGTTGTCACCCTGTGCGCTGTCGCCCTGCATGTTCTCGCCCCCTGGGCGCTCGCCCGCTGCGGGGACCAGCACCTCCGCGAGACCGGCCAGTGCCGCCAGACTGGCCCGCAGCGCCGCGAGGGCCATGGTCGGCGTACCGGCCGCGCCCGCCAGCGCCTGGCCAAATGCCGCCAGGCGATCCGGCGCGATATCGGAGTCCGCCTCGACGATGGCGAAGGTGTCACGCACGCCCTCGAGCAGCCGCGCCGGCACGATCGGGTCGGTGCCGAGCGCGCGCAGGCCTGCCTGCAGCGTGATGAGGTGGCCGGCAAGGTTGCCGCTGTCCACCGTGGACACATAGAGCGGCGGCATCGGCTGCAGCGTGCGCGTGTCGTACCAGTTGTAGAAGTGCCCGCGGTGGCGCTCCAACCCGGCCAGGGTGTGCAGGGTATCGGCCGTGCGCTGCACGACGCCGCCGGCGGTGAGATAGCCGAAATCGTAGGCGGACAGGTTCGCCAGCAGGGCCATGCCGATGTTGGTGGGCGAGGTGCGGTGGGCGACCAGGCCCACGCGATATTCCTGGAAGTTGTCCGGCGGCAGCCAGTGGTCGAGGGGACCGACGAAGGTGTCGAAGAAGGCCCAGGTCCGGCGCGACAACACGCGCAGGAATCGAAGCTGTTCGAGCGAGAGCTCCACCACCGGGCGGGCGAGCGGCCGACTGATCCACCACGCGATGGCGGGCGATGCGAACCACAGCAGCAGTACGGGAAGCGCCGCACCGAGGGCGGCGGGATTCGTCAGCGCAAGCAGGGAAACCACGGCGCCAGAGAGCGTCGGCCCCATCCACATCGCGCGCAGCACGCTGGCGAAGCCATGGGCGCCACGCTGGGCCGAGGCCCGCTCGGCCTCGCTGGAGGGGTTCCACTCCAGCAGCCGTCGGTGCGACACCGCCATGCGCCACACGCTGCGCAGGATCGCATCCAGACTGAACCAGGCCTCGTGCGGCAGGCAGGCCAGTTCGAACGCCACCTGTCCGCCGCGGCGCGCCGCCGCGATTCTTGCCGCGGTCACGTGCTGCAGCCAGCTCACCTCCTGCGGCTTGTGCACGAACCCGTGCAGCGTCGCGAGCACCGACGGCAGCAGTACGATGGCGATCACCGACAGCGTCCACGTCCATGCCACGCCGGGTACGATCCAGCCCAGCACCAGCAGCAGCACCAGCGCCGCGGGGACGAGGCTGCGGCGCAGGTTGTCGAACAGCTTCCAGCGCGACAGGGCCGACAGCGGATTGGGCTCGCGACAGGGGGCCCGGGTTTCGCCACCCTCGCCGGCCGTGGGCTCGGCGCACTGCACCGGCACGGGCGACCGCAGCCACGCGATGAGCTGCCAGTCGCCACGAATCCAGCGCTGACGGCGGCTCACGTCCGTGCCGTAGCGCGCCGGATAGTCCTCGTAGAGCGACACGTCGCTGAGCAGCCCGGATCGCGCATGGCAGCCCTCGAGCAGGTCGTGACTGAGGATGCGATCTGGCGGCAGACGGCCGCCGAGGCAGTGTTCGAACGCTTCGACATCGTAGATGCCCTTGCCGACGAAGGAGCCTTCGCCGAAGAGGTCCTGGTACACGTCCGACACCGCCCGCGTGTACGGATCGACTCCCGATTCACCACCATTCAAGCGCGCATAGCGGGAGCGGCTGGCGCCCGGCAGGCTGATCGCCACCGCGGGCTGCAGGATGCCGTAGCCGGCAACGACACGGCGCGTGAGCCGATCGTGCTGCGGGCGGTTGAGCGGGTGCGCCATGGCCGCCACCAGCACCCGACCCACATCGCGCGGCAACTGGGTATCGGTGTCGAGGGTGATGACGAACTTCACCCCGGACAGCGCAGCGGTATCGCCCACCACGCACGCGAAGCCCGCGCCCCGGGCAGCGGGAATGCCGCGCAGCAGCGCGTTGAGCTCGGCGAGCTTGCCGCGCTTGCGCTCATGCCCCATCCACACGCCTTCCTTCGGGTTCCAGCGCCGCGGGCGATGGAAGAGGAAGAAGATGTCGCCAGCGGCATTGGGCCGGCCATCGCCATATTTGCGGTTGAGCGCATCGATGCTGAGGCGCGCGCGCTCGACCAGCGCGGCATCTTCAGGCAGCGACTGCTGGCGGGCGTCGAGCAGGTCGGTGAGCAGGCCAAAATGCAGGCTGTCGTCGCGATTGGCCAGGAAGCGTACTTCCAGCGCCTCGACCAGCTCGTCGACGTTGTCCGCACTGGTAAGCATGGTCGGCACCACCACCAGCGTGCGCCACTGCGGCGGGATGCCGGCCGAGAAGTCCATGCGTGGCAGCGGGTGCGGCGTCGCCAGCAGCGTAGCCAGCCAATTCACCAGGGCTGCGCCCAGCCGGCTCGCGGCGAGCAGCGCAAGGGGGGCAGCTGCCGCGGCCAGCAGCCAAGCCCCTCCTCCGCCCACCGCAGCATCCTCCGCGACGCGGGCGTGCAAGGGCCAGAGCAAGCCGACGGCGATGGCGATACTCAACAGCGCGATGGCGCCGAGATAGAGAGCCAGCGGGCAACGCCGCGCCCGAGCCCTCAACGCCGCGCGCCGGGATGGACGAAAGGCGACCGCGCGCTCGAGCGCCGGCCGGCCCTTGTCGATGAGATAGAAGCCGACGTGCCCGGCGCGGGCTGACGCGTCGCCTTTCTCCTCCGCATCCTCCGCGCGATCCCCTGCTTGCTCACCCGCCGGGATAGCGCCACCCGCCAGCACTACCGCCTGGTGCGCCACCCCGCCTTCGCTGCAGGCGCTCTTCTTCGCGATCGCCTCGACCACGTGCCGGTAACGGTCACGGGTTGCAAAATCCATCCCCGCGTACATCCTGCTGGGGTCCTCACGCAGCGCATGCTCGACCACGCTCATGGTCTCGACGAAGGCGCGCCAGTCCAGCGCGCTCAACAACCGCAGGCTCCCGATGCTGTTGCTGATCGACACCTGATCGGCGGCCTGCTGCTGGTTCTCGGCCTGGATCGACTGCTCGACCGTCATGCCGTGTTCGGTAAGCTGCTGCTCGATCCACGACAGCGGCAAGGCCAGCGCGGGGCCGCGATGCTGGAACCGACGCACGAGTCCGGCAACGAAGGTGCAGCTCATGGGCGGGTTCGAGCGCGCCATGTCGGCTAGCACCAGGATCAGGCTCTTGGGGTCGGTGTCGGCAGCCTCGGTCACGCGGTCGGCCCAGGAGTCGGCCAGATCACGCTCGGCGCAGGCATCGGCCACCCGCACGCTGGTTCGGCGCAGGCCCTCGACCAGCGCGAGCCGCAGCATGATCGGGATCGCCCAGAGCTCGCCCAGCTTCAATGCACTGACGGTCTGGTACGCGGCGATGAAGCGGCGCAGCTCTTCGGCATCCACGCGACCATCGCCATGCGACACGATCTCGAGCATCAGGTCGTACACGCGCGGCTGCCCGGCCGATGGCCCATTGGCCAGGCGCGGCAGGCCGACACTGTAGCCGCGCGGCAGGTGTCGCCGTGCGGTGCGGATCTGTTCCTCGATGAGATAGAAGTTGTCGAGCAGCCATTCGCCCGCCGGCGTAATGCGGCGGCCCTCGGTGACGGCGGTGGTAAGACGCCGCGAGGCTTCGACAAGTGCGTGCTCGTTGGCCGCCAGCCGGGTCAGCAGTTGGTCCGGACGCGGGCCCGACGCGAGTTCATGGGCGGCGGCAAGGGCCTTGCCGTGCTGCGCCATCTGCTCGCTGCTGAACAGCTCTGCGCGCAATGGCGACTCGGCGTCGGCAGCGTTCCCCATTCGGGAGCGCAACGCTGGAAAGACCGCAAGGGAAGCCCCGCGGCCACCGTCGATGATGCGCTTCAGCAGTGGCCACGGGAAAGGCATCGCTTACTTCAGGCGCATGTCGTTTTTGACCGACTGCACGCCCGTGATGCCGCGTGCCAGTCCGACCGCGGTGTTGATGTCGGCTTGCGAATTGACGAAGCCACTGAGCTGGACCACGCCCTTGAAGGTCTCGACGTTGATTTCAGCGGACTTGAGGCTGGGATGTTCGAAGATGGCCGCCTTGACCTTGGCCGTGAGGACGCTGTCATCGACATACTCGCCCATGCCCTCTTGCTTCGAGGTCGAGGCGCAACCCACGGCGGTGATCAGGGTGAGTGAGAGGAAAAGCGCGGATAGATACTTGCCAAGCTGTTTCATGATCGGAATCTCCAAAGTTTGGTGACGCGGGACTTCTGACTGCTGCTTCAGTCCGGTTGCGGACATGCCGCGCCGGATTCATGCATCACCGGCTTCGCCACATCGTGGCGATGACCAACCCGGCCACGGCGGCAGCGCCGAGGACCTTCCAGGGGTTGTGGACCACATACTCGTGGGTGATGTCGGCGGCCTCACCCATGCGTCGGCCGGCCGCAACGCGCGCCTTGTCCAGACGCACACTGACCTCGCCCAGGCGGTCATCGATGCGCGTTCGCACCGCGGCGAACTCGTCGCTGCTGGCGGCGAGCACTTCCTTGAGCAGGCTCTCCGTATCGGCGACAAGCCCCTTCAGATCCTGCACCACCTGCCCGCGCATGTCCGCGACCGCACTGTGCTCGGCTGCATTGAGTTGGGTATTCATAATTGCTCCTGTTGAGCGTCGTTGGCCCGACGGTTCGAATCCGGGCGGGTATTCCCTGTGAATAAGGTCGGGGATACGCTGGATTCGGATACTCGTCCTTGCGGCCAAACCCGTCTGTGCGCCAGCCAACAGACCGCAGATCACGTCTCGCCAAGACTCGGCCAAGGCAAGGGTGACGCGCAGCCACTCGTTTGGCGCCGCGCATCCCGACCGGTCCTCAGCCCGAACGCACGACGCAACATTGCTGCGATCGCGGTTTGTGGGCGCCGTGCCGAAGGCACTCAATGACTGCAAGGAAAACTAAAATGTCACTCGGAACCATCCTGCCGATCGTGCCGATCCTGTTCCTGATCGGCGCTCTTCCAAGCTGGCCGCATAGCCGGAGCTGGGGTTACGCGCCCAGCGGACTGCTCGGTGTGGTGCTGCTGGTCGTGCTGATCCTTTTCCTGATGTGGCGGATCTAGCAAGCGCCACGAGCACGGGGAGAAGGTGAACGACGGAGAGCCGCTCGGGAGCGGCTCTCCGTCGTTCCAGAACGGCTCGGGCTTGAAGCCCCGCGCCGTGCGCGCGCATCGCGAGACCTTACTTGCCGACCTCGTGACCGATGATGCCGCCGACCGCGGCCCCCCCGACGGTGCCGATGGCGCTGCCACCGGTGAGCACTGCACCACCGACCGCGCCGACACCGGCGCCGACAGCCGTGTTCTTGTCCTGATTCGACATGCCGGCACAGCCCGCGAGGCCGAGCAGCATCGCGGCTGCGACCGTACCAACGGCCAATCCGTGCATTGTTCTCATGGCATTACTCCTTGATCTGATGAAGCGGGAAGTGATGCCTTGGCGGATCGCGCCGGGTCATGCACCCCACCTTGCCAAGGAGCGGAGAGGACCGGCGAGGATGCGTCGCATCGGTGGAAAACCCCCTGCACCGTTCGGCTCGGATTTGATCAAACTGAGCCCTCGCGCCGATCCCGTCTGTCGGCTGGCGCACATAACGCGCGCCGCTCGCCATGCGCAGGCGCGCACATGCTCGTTGGTCGGCGACCGCCAGCAGCATGTTGGCGCCGGGCGGCAGATGGACATGGATGATGTCCGCCTTCTCGTCGACCAAATGATCGATGAAGCCCGGGTCCTGGTGTGAGAAGCCCTTGTGGTCCTGACGCCAGACATGCAAGGTGAGCAGCTCGTCGAGCGAGGCGATCGGCCGTCGCCACGGGATCTCCATGCTGGTGGCCTTGAGCCGCTTGGCATGCTGATTGAACATCGAGTCGATGATGTGGACAAAGGCCTTGTAGGATGAAGAAAAGCCAGGGCGTCCAGCGAGGGTTTGTGAGAATTCCCCGTCAACGCCTTTGTCCTGTTCCTTGCCTTGGCCCGCAAGCTGATGCGTATGGCCAGCCTGGCGCCGGAGATGCTCGCCCTGGGGAAAGGTGCGCCTGCAGCCTCCGAAATCGGGGTTTTAGAGTACGAAACGGCGAAGGACGACCCAAGAAGCCGGAAGGCGCGAGCACATTCATGCTGAACAGATCATCCCAGCGTTACAGCGGTCACAAACCCGCTCACGCCCCCTTCTGCGGGCGTGATCGAAAAGATCACAAGCTCTGAGCCGGGCCTGCCGCGATGAGTACGGACGCCTCGGACTGGCGGGTCCCCGCCGCCACCCTGCGCTGGCTGGACGCGGTGCCGGCCGAGCGCGGCGTGGCCATGCTGGTCCGCCATTCGGTGCGCGACCCCTTGCCGCCCGGCGACCTCGGCTACGCCAACGCGCTCAACGCCGAAGGCGTCGAGCTCGCGCGCAGCCTTGGCGAGCGCCTGCACGGACGCCTGCGCAGCCTGCACACCAGCCCGCTGCAGCGCTGTGTGCACACCGCCGAGGTCTTCGCGCGCGTGGCCGGCGACACGCCACCGATCGTCACCGACCGCATGCTCGGCGACCCCGGCGCCTGGGTGCTCGACCGCGCGCTGGCGGGCGAGAACTGGAAGCGCCTCGGCAGCGAGGGGATCATGGAGCAGTTGGCGACGACCGACGAGGACCTGCCCGGCACGCGTCCGGCGCGCGTGGGCGCGCAGAACCTCGCCATGCACATGCTCGCGATCGCCGCGGGCTCGCCCGGTCTGCACGTCTTCGTCACCCACGACATCCTGCTCGCGATCGCGGCGGCGCGCTTCCTCGGCCCGCCGCCGGCCGGCCCGGAGCGCTGGCCGGGCTACCTCGAGGCCGCCTTCTTCTGGCAGGACGACGACGGCCTCCACGCCGGCTATCGCGACCGCCACCGCGGCGGCCTCACCGGCGCGCGCTGACGAAGCGGCAACCGCGTCGGGAACATCCGCGCACGGGCGCGCTCCAATCCCGCAAACGGAAAACGTCGCGGCGCCGCCACCCGGTCGCCGACGACATCCACGCCCGGATGCCACCGGCGCCCAAAGGAGACGAACCCCGACCGGGGCGCGCAGGCATGCGGGGCCGACCGAGCCTGAAGGGAGCGCGCCATGAGCACTGTCGCCCGGTTCCACATCGATCACGTCCGTTTCCTCGACCCGCAGGGCGAGGCGCTCGGGCCGCTGCCCGACTTCGCGCGCGATCCCGCACAGCTGGTCCCGATGTACCGCGCGATGTACCTCACGCGCACCTTCGACGCCAAGGCGATCGCGCTGCAGCGCACCGGCAAGCTCGGGACCTTCGCGTCGGCGCTCGGCCAGGAGGCGATCGGGGTCGGGGTGGCGAGCGCGATGCGTGCCGAGGACGCGCTGTTTCCCTCCTATCGCGAGCACGCCGCCCAGCTCGTGCGCGGCGTGCGCATCGAGGAGAGCCTGCGCTACTGGGGCGGCGACGAGCGCGGCAGCGACTTCGCCCAGGCCCGCCACGACTTTCCCAACTGCGTGCCGATCGGCACCCAGGTCTGCCACGCCGCGGGCGCGGCCTATGCCTTCAAGCTGCGCGGCGAGGCGCGCGCGGCGGTGTGCTTCCTCGGCGACGGCGGCAGCTCGAAGGGCGACTTCTACGAGGGGCTCAACTTCGCCGCGGTGTGGAAGGCGCCCCTGCTGATCGTGGTGAGCAACAACCAGTGGGCGATCTCGGTGCCGCGCAGCGCGCAGAGCGCCACCGCCACGCTGGCGCAGAAGGCCATCGCCGCCGGCGTCGAGGGCGTGCAGGTCGACGGCAACGACCTCGTTGCAGTGCACCACGTTGCCCGTGAAGCGCTGGCGAAGGCCCGCGCCGGCGGTCGACCGACCCTGATCGAGGCGGTCACCTATCGCCTCGGCGACCACACCACCGCCGACGACGCCTCGCGCTACCGCGACCCTGCGGTGGTGCAGGAGCAGTGGTCCTTCGAGCCGCTGACCCGGCTGCGCAACCACCTGGTCGGGCTCGGCGCCTGGGGGCCGGACAAGGAGGAGGCGCTCGCGCGCGAATGCACCGAGACCGTGAATGCCGCGGTCGAGGCCTATCTGAACACCCCGCCGCCCACCACCGCGGCGATGTTCGAGCACCTCTTCGCGACCCTGCCCGCCGCGCTCGTGGCCCAGCGCGACGAGGCCCTGCGCTTCACGCCGCGCAAGGCGGGCGGACAACCGGGAGGCGATCATGGCTGAGATCAATCTCGTCGAGGCGGTTAACCTGGCCCTCGCCCACGAGCTCGCGCGCGACGAGGCGGTCGTGCTGCTCGGCGAGGACATCGGCGCCAACGGCGGCGTGTTCCGCGCCACGGTCGGGCTGCAGCAGCGCTTCGGCGCCGGGCGCGTGGTCGACACCCCGCTCGCCGAGACCGCGATCGTCGGCACCGCGATCGGCATGGCGGCGATGGGCCTCAGGCCGGTGGCGGAGATCCAGTTCTCCGGCTTCCTGTATCCGGCGATCGACCACCTGATCAACCATGCCGCGCGCCTGCGCAACCGCACCCGCGGCCGGCTCACCTGCCCGCTGGTCGTGCGCACCCCCTGCGGCGGCGGCATCCATGCGCCCGAGCACCACTCGGAGAGCCCGGAGGCGATGCTCGCCCACACCCCCGGCCTGCGCGTGGTCATGCCGTCCTCGCCCGCACGCGCCTACGGCCTGCTGCTGGCGGCGATCCGCGACCCCGACCCGGTGATGTTCCTCGAGCCGACGCGGATGTACCGCCTGTTCCGCCAGGAGGTCGCCGACGACGGCGAGGCGCTGCCGCTGGACGTGTGCTTCACGCTGCGCGGCGGCACCGACCTCACCCTGGTGAGCTGGGGCGCGATGCTGCACGAGACCCAGGCCGCGGCCGACGCGCTCGCCACCGAGGGCATCTCGGCCGAGGTCATCGACGTCGCCACGCTCAAGCCGCTCGACCTGCCGACCATCCTGGAGTCGGTCGCCCGCACCGGGCGTTGCGTGATCGTGCACGAGGCCGCGCGCACCGCCGGCCTGGGCGCCGAGATCGCGGCCGGCCTCGCCGAGGAGGGCCTGTATTCCCTGCTCGCGCCGGTGCAGCGCGTCACCGGCTACGACACGGTGATGCCGCTGTCGCGGCTCGAAACCCAGTACCTGCCGAGCGTCGAACGCATCGTCGCGGCGGCGCGCAAGACCCTGGAGGCATCATGAAGATCTTCAAGCTGCCCGACCTGGGCGAAGGACTGCAGGAAGCCGAGATCGTCGAATGGCATGTCAAGGCGGGCGACGAGATCGCCGCCGACCAGCCGCTGGTATCGGTCGAGACCGCCAAGGCGATCGTGGACATCCCCTCCCCTTACGATGGGCGGGTCGCGAAGCTGTACGGCGAGGTCGGCCAGCTCGTGCATGTGGGCGCACCGCTCGCCGGCTTCGAGGGCGGCGCCGAGACCGCCGACACCGGCACCGTGGTCGGCGAGATGCAGGTCGGCCAGGAGGTGCGCGCCGAGGCGCCGGCCGCGCTCGCACCGGCAGCCCACGGCGGAGCGGGGATCCGCGCCACCCCGGCGGTGCGCGC
>NZ_AMXD01000011.1 GCF_000310185.1 Thauera aminoaromatica S2
TGGCGGCCTCGCGCACCGCGGCGCGCGCGCTGATCGAGGCCGGGCGGGTGAGCCACGAGGGCCAGCCGGTCGCCAAGCCGGCGCTGGAATTGCCGCCCGACGCACGGCTCGCCGTCACCCCCGCCGACAGCGACCGCTTCGTCTCGCGCGGCGCGCTCAAGCTCGAAGGCGCGCTCGCGCGCAGCGGGCTGGACGTACGCGGCGCCACCTGCCTCGACATCGGCCAATCCACCGGCGGCTTCACCGACTGCCTGTTGCAGGCCGGCGCAGCGAGGGTGGTCGGGGTGGAGGTCGGCCACGACCAGCTCCATCCGCGCCTGCGCGCCGATGGGCGCTGCGTCACCCTGGAGGGCGTCAACGCCCGCCAGCTCGACGCCGCCGCGCTCGGCGGACACTACCCGCCGCACGGCTTCGACCTGCTGGTGTGCGACGCCAGCTTCATCTCGCTCGCCCTGCTGCTGCCGCAGTGGGCCGCGCTGCTCGCACCCGCCGGCCACGTGCTGGCGCTGGTCAAGCCGCAGTTCGAGGTCGGCCCGCAAGGCCTGGGCAAGGGCGGCATCGTGCGCGACCCCGCGCGCTACACCGAGGTCGAGGCCCGCCTGCGCGCCGCAGCGGACGCCGCCGGCCTCGTCATCCTCGACTGGTTCGACTCGCCGATCACCGGCGGCGACGGCAACCGCGAATTCTTCTTCCACGCCATCCGCAGGTCGGGCGGCGACACCCACCGAAGCGAACCATGAAACCCGAAATCTCCATCGAGTTCTTCCCGCCCACCACGGCCGAGGGCGCCGAGAAGCTGCATGCCACCCGGGAGAAGCTCGCCGCGCTCGAGCCGGCCTTCTTCTCGGTGACCTACGGCGCCGGCGGCTCCACCCGCGAGCGCACCTTCGCGACCGTGAAGGAGATCGCCGCTGCCGGCCACGAGGCCGCGCCACACCTGTCCTGCGTGGGCTCGTCGCGCGACAGCATCCGCGAGATCCTGCAGGAATACGCCGCCGCCGGCATCCGCCGCATCGTCGCGCTGCGCGGCGATCTGCCCTCGGGCGCCGGCGCGGCGGGCGAGTTCCGCTACGCCAGCGAGCTCGTCGAGTTCATCCGCAGCGAGACGGGCGACCGCTTCCGCATCGAGGTCGCAGCCTACCCCGAGTGGCACCCGCAGGCGAAGAGCCCGAAGGACGACCTCGCCGCCTTCAAGCGCAAGGTCGAGGCCGGCGCCGACTCGGCGATCACGCAGTATTTCTACAACCTCGACGCCTACCTGAACTTCGTCGACGCGGTGCGCAGGATGGGCGTCGACGTGCCGATCGTGCCCGGCATCATGCCGATCGGCAGCTTCAGCAAGCTGGCGCGCTTCTCGGATGCCTGCGGCGCCGAGATCCCGCGCTGGATGCGCAAGACCTTCGAGAGCTACGGCGACGACAGCGACGCGATCCGCGCCTTCGGCCTCGACGTGGTCACCCGGCTGTGCGAGAAGCTGCTCGCCGCGGGCGCGCCCGGCCTGCATTTCTACAGCATGAACATGGCCGGCCCGACCACCGAGATCTGCCGGCGGCTGGGGCTGACTGCCTGATCTCCCGGCAATCCTGGACGGGATCGTAAGGTGGGTGTGACGTATGCGGCTCAAGCCCCTGTGGCGTATGCCGTATAGTCCTTCGATCAGCACATCTTCTTCCGCCCCACGCCTCGTGCTGGCGGCCAGGATCCGCCACCATGTATTTCGCGCCTTTCTCCTCCGGTCCTGCCCAAGGCATTGATCGGTGCGTGGCTGGCGCGGACCTCTGCATATCTGCCCGGCGCCAACTGGCCCGGCTGCTGTTGACCGGCGCCCTCGCGCTGCCCTTCGCCGCGGCAGCCGAGGCGCCCCCTGATCTGAGCCTGGAGCAGTTGATTGCGCTTCCGGTGGAGAGCGCGGCAGAGTACGAGCGGGTCGCGGTGGTCGGCGCCTCAAAATACGAGCAGACGAAGGACCGCGTTGCCGCCGCCGTCACCGCGATCACCCGCGACGAGATCCGCAGCTTCGGCTGGCGCACGCTCGACGAGGCGCTCGCCACCCTCCCCGGCGTGCATACCACCTACGACCGCCAGTATTCCTACGTCGGCGTGCGCGGCTTCGGTCTCGCCGGCGACTACATGACGCGCGTGCTGGTCACCATCGACGGCGTGCGCGTCAACGAGCCGATGTACGACGGCGCCCCTTTCGGTCGCATGCTGCCGCTCGACATGGACCTGGTCGAGCGCATCGAATTCATCCCCGGCCCGGGCGGCGCGATCTATGGCCAGAACGCCATGTTCGGCGTCGTCAATGTGATCACCCGCAAGGGTGCGGCACTCGACGGAGGAGAGTTCTCGGCTTCGTGGCAGTGGCCGCAGGCGACGCGCAAGGCGCGGGCGAGCTGGGGCAAGCGCCTCGACAACGAGCTCGAGCTGATGGTCTCGGCCACCGTCCTGCGCAGCGACGGCGACGACCTGTGGATGGACTTCGGCAATGGCGACAGCGCTACGGTGCGCGGCCAGGACGGCGAGCGCGACCAGGAGTTCAACCTCAGCGCGAGCCGCGGCCCGTGGTCCTTCGGGCTCGCGCACGGCGACCGCCGCAAGGACGACCCCACCGGCGTGTTCGGCACCGACGCCTTCACCTCGGGCACCTTCCAGGGCGACCGCTACACCGTCGCCCACCTCGGCTACGGTGCCACGCTCACCGACACCTTGTCGCTGTCGGCGCGCGCCTTCGCCGGCGACTACCGCTACGAGAGCACCCTGATGTATGACGGCGAGGGCTACGAGTACCCCGCCTCCGCCGCCTGGCACGGCGCCGAGCTGCAGCTCGTGTCGACCGCCGTGGCCGGCCATACGCTCCTGTTGGGTACGGAATACCAGCGCAACCAGCGCATCGACCAGAACATCGTCCATCCGGACATCGGCTACCTCCTGCGCGACCGCCGTGACGGTTACCGCGCGGGACTCTTCGTGCAGGACGAATGGCAGATCACCGACGCTTTCGCCAGCACGCTCGGCCTGCGCGCCGACCACAATGACCTCACCGGCACCGAGTTCAGCCCGCGCGCTGGCCTGATCTGGAATGCCGGCAAGCACAACACGCTCAAGCTGCTGTACGGTCGTGCCCACCGCGCGCCCAACGCCTACCAGATGTACTACGACGATGCCTACCTCATCGAGGATGGCACGATCGGGGCCTGCCAACGCGCCAACCCGAGCCTGGGTGGCGAAGTGGTCGAAACCACCGAGCTGGTGCTCGACCATATCGCCTCGGCCAACCTGCACCTGCGCGCCTCCCTCTACCGCTGGAAGATCGACGACCTGATCAATTTTGTCGCCGACGCCGATAGCGTCGGCCAATATCAGGCCGTCGGCAGCGTCGAGAGCCGTGGCCTGGAGCTCTCCGCCGACCACACCTGGCGCAACGGCGCCCGCCTGCGCGGCAACCTGTCCTTCCAGCACGCCACCGGCGCGGCGGGCGAGCGCGTGGAGAACTCGCCGCGCATGCTCGGCCGGATGAACTTCTCCACTCCGCTGGCAAATCTGCCACTGCGCATGGGCGTGGAGTTCGCCTACGACAGCAAGCGCCGCAGCCCGGCGGGCAACACGGTCGACGCGTACTGGCGTTCGAACCTGCACCTGGTGGCCGAGCGCTGGATCCAGGGCGCCGAGGTGTCACTGAGTGTGATGAACCTGTTCGACGAAGACTACGCCCATCCGAGTGGCGGCGCGCCCATCCACACCATGGACCGCATCGCCCAGGACGGCCGCAGCCTGCGGGTCAAGTTCGACTACCGCTTCTGACCCAGCATGCTCTCACTTTCCATCCGCCCGCCACGACGCCGGCTGCGAGCGTTCATCCTCGGGGCGCTGCTGGCTGGCGTGGCGAACCTCGCACATGCGGGCGACATCACCGCCGAAGAGTACAGGGTCAAGGCATCCTTCCTGTTCAACTTCGCCGCCTTCACCTTCTGGCCGGAGGGCGGAGGTGAAACCCTGTCGATCTGCGTCTATGGTGGCGACCCGTTCGGCTCGCATCTCGACGCGCTCATGGACCGCAAGGTGGGCGAACGCAGCGTGCGCGTACGGCGTGTGGGCAGCGTCGACGCCCTCGTGGACTGCCAGCTCGTGTTCGTCCCCCGACAGATGATCGGCAACCTGGGCCGGGTGCTCGACGGCGTGGACGGCCAGCCCGTCCTCACCGTGGCCGACAGCCCGGGCGCCCTGGCGAGCGGCGTGGTGTTGAACATGGACAGCAGCGCAGGTCAGATCCGCTTTTCTGTCAACCTCGCGGCGGCCCGCCGCCAGGGGCTCGGGCTCAGCTCGAAGCTCCTCAATCTGGCCACCGAAATCAAGCGATGAAGATGTCCCACGACGAAGACGACAACCGCATCACCCTCGGCGAAAAGCTGCGCCGCGTAAGCCAGCGCGCGCTCGGCGCCGCGGTGGCGATGCTCGCGGTGGCGATCACCCTCGGTAGCTTCTTGATCAGCACGCTCGCGCTCGAGAGCAATACTCGGGTGATGGCGCGGGTGCTTGCCGACAATGCCGCCGCCGGCCTGATGTTCCTCGACCACGACGCCGCCACGCGCGTGCTCGCGACCCTGGAGCGCCTGCCGGACGTACGCGGCGCAGCGATCTTCGATGTATCCGGAGCCCCTTTTGCGCGTTACGGCAAGTTCATCGAACAAGGCCGGGAGACGGTGGACTTTTCGGCCGAGCACGCGCACTTCAGCTTCGAGACACTGCACCTGACCCAGCCGATCGTCGAGGGCGGGAACGTGGTCGGGGTGCTCGACCTCGACCTCGATCTGCGTCCGCTCTACCTCCAGGTGCTCGCCCACGGCTCGATTACGGTGCTCGCCGCGGCGATCGCGCTGCTGCTCGCCACCCACACGCTGCGCCGGCTCAACCGCGCGGTGTTGCAGCCACTGTCGACCCTGTCTGCGCTGATGGAGCGCGTCGCCCACACCGAGGACTACAGCGCGCGCGCCGAACCCAGCCGTATCATCGAGCTCGATTCCCTCGCCAGTGGCTTCAACCGCATGCTCGGCCAGATCGCCGAGCGCGATGCACGCCTGGCAAGCCATCGCGACCACCTCGAGGACGAGGTCGCCACACGCACCGAGGAGCTCCTGCGCGCCAAGGAGGCCGCAGAGGCTGCCAGCCAGGCCAAGAGCGACTTCCTCGCGACCATGAGCCACGAGATCCGCACGCCGATGAACGGGGTGCTCGGCATGACCGAGCTGCTCCTCGACAGCGGCCTCAACCACGAGCAACGCCACTTCGCCGAGGCGGTCGAGAACTCCGGTCGCCACCTGCTGGGCATCATCAACGACATCCTCGACTTCTCGAAGATCGAATCCGGCCACCTCGAGCTCGAAGCGGTGGAGTTCGAGCTCGGCGACCTGCTCGAGGACACGCTGGCGATGTTCGCCCAGCCAGCCGAGAAGAAGCGCCTGGAGCTGATCGCCGACCTGCCCCCCGAGGTGCGGCGCTGCGTGCGCGGCGACCCCTTCCGCCTGCGCCAGATCGTCGGCAACCTGGCCAACAATGCGATCAAGTTCACCGAGCGTGGCGAGGTCGTGGTGCGTGCCCGTCTGCTCGGCGAGGGCACTGACGGCTATCGCCTGCGCATCAGCGTCGAGGACACCGGGATCGGCATCCCGCCCCATGCGCAGCAGAAGATCTTCGAGCAGTTCTCCCAGCTCGACGGCTCCACCACCCGCCAGTTTGGCGGCACCGGCCTCGGCCTGGCGATCTGCCGCCGCCTGGTGGGCCTGATGGGCGGCGAGATCGGTGTCGACAGCCGGCCCGGAGCGGGCGCCTGCTTCCATATCGACCTGTGCCTGCCGGCGGGGCAAAGCACCGCCGAAGCCCTGCGCTGCGACGTCGCGCTCGAGCGTGTGCACGCCCTCGTCGTGGATGACAATGCCACCAACCGCGAGATCCTGCTGCGCCAGCTCCACGGCTGGGGCATGCAGGTGGAATGCTCTGCCGACGGCGCGGGCGCACTGGATCGACTCGCACGCGCCGCCACGGCCGGCGAGGGTTTCGAGCTCGCCGTACTCGACATGCACATGCCGCACATGGACGGCTTGCAGCTGGCCACCGCGATCCGCGCCAACCCGGCGCTCGCCGGCGTGCGCCTGGTGGTGCTGACATCGAGCTACTCCAGCGCCAGCGTGCGCGAGCGCGAACGCGCCGGCATCCTGCGCTGCGTGCACAAGCCGATCCGCCAGGCCGAGCTGTTCGAGGTTCTATGCAGCGCATTGCGCGCTGTGGACGCAGTGCCAGCGGCCACCGCAGTTGCGGACGAGTGGCGACCGACGCGCGGCGGGCGCGTGCTGCTGGCCGAGGACAACCCGGTGAACCAGCAGGTCGGCCTCGCAATGCTCGCCAAGCTCGGCATCGCGGTTCGTGTCGCCAACGACGGCGAAGAGGCAGTGAAGCTGGCTGCGACCGAAGCCTTCGACCTGATCCTGATGGACTGCCACATGCCGGTGCTGGACGGCTACGAGGCGAGCGCGGCAATCCGCGCATCGGAGCACGCACCGCGCGTACCGATCGTCGCGCTCACCGCCAACGTCATGGAAGGCAACCGCGAACGCTGCCTGGCGGCGGGCATGGACGATTTTCTCGCCAAGCCCTACGCGCTCGAGCAGCTCCAATCCACCCTGCAGCGCTGGATGGCGGCAACGCCCGCGAGCGCGCCGGCGACGCCTTGCGACGCCGCGACCGAAGCCGAGGCGACCGAGGTGACAGAGGCGGCGATCGATCGGACCTTCATCGAGCAGTTCCGCGAGCTCGACTCCGACGGCGGCATGGCACTCGCCGCGCGCATCCTCCGCGTCTATGCCGAGAGCAGCGCCCCCCCCTTCGCCGAGATCGAGCGCGCCACCGCCGCCGGCGACGCCGCGGGACTGCGTCGCGCCGCGCACAGCCTCAAGTCGAGCGCGGGGAACGTCGGCGCCAGACGCCTCGCGGCCCTCCTCAAGGACTTCGAGAGCCTCGGCAAGGACGGCCGGATCGACGACGCGCGCGCCGGCCTCGCCGCGCTGCGCACCGAGCATGCGCGCACGCTCGACGCCATCCATGCCCTGATCGAGGAGTTCGGTCGATGAGCTCGACTCGCATCCTGGTCGCCGACGACGATCCGACCGCACGCCTGCTGATGCAAGCCGCGCTCGGCAAGAGCGGCTTCGAGGTCGCCGTTGCCGAGGATGGCGAGGAGGCCTTGCAGGCCTTCGCGCGCGCCACCTTCGACATGGTGCTGCTCGACGTGGAAATGCCGCGCCTGGACGGCTACGCGGTCTGCCGCGAGCTGCGCCGCCGCTGTGGCGACGCGCTGCCGATCGTGATGGTCACCGGCATGGACGACACCGCATCGATCGAGGCCGCCTTCGAGGCCGGCGCGACCGACTTCGTCGCCAAGCCGATCAGCTGGCCGCTTCTTGGCCACCGCGTCCGCTACGTGTTGCGCGCCACCCGCGCCGCCACCGCGCTGCGCATGGCCAACGCGCGCAACGCGGCCATGCTCGACGCCTTCCCCGACACCCTGCTGCGCCTCGACGCGGCCGACCGCATCGTCGAGCTGCGCGCAGCCCCGACCGGCGTGCCCAGCTGCTGCATGCCGGCGGTCGGCCAGACCCTGGCCGAAGCCTATCCGCACGAGGTGGCGACGCTGCTCGCGCAAGCGCTCGACGAGGCCCGCCGCAGCCAGCAGCCGAGCACGGTGGATTTTCCTCTCGCGTGTCGGACCGGACGCCCCTGCCACCAGGAAGCACGGGTGAGCGTAATCGACGACGGCGAGGCCCTCTGCCTGCTGCGCGACATCACCGAGCGCAAGGAGTATGAGACCCGCATCCACCACCTCGCCTATTTCGACAGCCTGACCGGGCTGGCGAACCGGCGCAGCTTCCTGGAGCGGCTCGAGCGCGAGATCCGCCGCGCCCTTCAGAACAAGTGGCGCCTGGCCGTGCTCTTCCTTGATCTGGACCGTTTCAAGAGCATCAACGACACCCTCGGCCACGCTGCAGGGGACGCCCTGCTGCAGCAGGCCGCCGAGCGCCTGCGTGCGATCACCCGCCCGGGCGACATCGTGGCGCACGACACTGATCGCATGGGCACGGCCGAATTCGCTCGCCTCGGCGGCGACGAATTCACCGTGCTGCTGCCGACGATCTCCCGACCGGACGACGCGCTGGCGATCGCCGAGCGCATCCGCGCCAGCATATGCGCTCCATTCGCGATCGAGGGCCAGGAGCTCTGCGTCACCACCAGCGTCGGCATCGCCGTCTTCCCGGACGACGGCGAGGACGCCGCCACGCTGATCAAGCACGCCGACATCGCGATGTACGACGCCAAGGCCAACGGACGCAACGGCTGCCGCTACTACAACCCTGCGCTGACCGCGGAGGCGGTGCATCGCGTGGAACTCGAGGCCGGGCTTCGCCGCGCGCTCGCCCACGACGAGCTCGTGCTGATGTACCAGCCGCAGGTGGAGGTGCGCGACGGCAGTATCGCCACCGTCGAGGCCCTGGTGCGCTGGCAGACGCCCGACGGCAGGCTGGTGCCACCGCTCGAGTTCATCCCCTTCGCCGAGGAATGCGGCCTGATCGACGCCATCGGCTCCTGGGTGCTGCGTCGCGCCTGCCATGACGCAGCACAATGGCAGCGCCGCGGGCTCGACCTGCGCGTCGCGGTCAATCTGTCGCCGGTGCAGTTCCGCGCCAGCGGGCTGCTCGACAGGATCCGCGAGGCCCTCGCCGACAGTGACCTGCCCGCCGAACGGCTGGAGCTCGAGATCACCGAGAGTGCGCTGATGGCCGACGATGCCGACACCCATGCCACGCTGGCCGCACTGCGCACGCTTGGGATCGGCATCGCACTCGACGACTTCGGCACCGGGTACTCGTCACTGAGCTGCCTCAAGCGCCTGCCGCTGGACAAGCTGAAGATCGACCGCAGCTTCGTCAGCGGCCTGCCCGACGACGTCGACAACCACGCGATCGTGCGCGCGATCGTCGCGCTCGCACGTCACCTGGGCTTCCGCATCACGGCCGAGGGCGTCGAGACCGCGGCGCAGGCCGAGCTGCTCGGCGAGCTCGAGGCCGACAGCCTGCAGGGCTACCTGTTCAGCCGCGCGGTGCCGGCCGCGGAGCTCGAAGCGCTGGCCTCGCGCAGGTGGCCGCCGGCGCGCGGCACCCAGTTCCGCATCGACTTCAGTTGAGCGGCTGGCGCAGGTTGCGCGCGAGCCCGAGCAGCGCCGCGCTGGGCTTGAGCCCGGCACGGCGGCTGCGCTCGACATCGATCTCGAAGGCGAGGCGCCGGCCCTCGGGCACGATCACCACCGCGACCGGTTGCGGCTGCGTTGCGTCGGTCACGGTCAGCACCGGCGCATCGCCGAGCAAGGCTGCGATGTGTGGCAGGCTGGGCGCCTCGTCCCTGCCGACGTAAAGCAGGTCGCAGTCACGGATCGCGGTCAGCGCACCAAGCCGCGCCACCGCCACGCTGCGCCCATGCACGGACTTGCCCTGCAGCCGGCGCATCGCCTCGGCCACGCCGTCGTCCCCATAGACGCAGAAGTTGAAGCTCGCGCGCGTCGCCGGCGGCCACTGCGTGAGCACGGCGAAGTTGTAGGCGTAGGTGGCCTTGAGGTCGAACTCGGGCAACGCCTGTGCGAGCACGCCCTGCGAAGTCGCCAGCGCGAGCCCGAAAAACAGGTTGCGTGCGCTCATAGCGCGTACCCGACCTGCAGCCAGACGCTGCGCCCGTCCATGCGCAGGCCGTCCTGTGCCACGTCACCGGGCCGCCAGTCGAAGCCCGACACGGTCTCGTAGTCACGATCGAACAGGTTGCGCACGCTCAGCGAGGCCGACAGGCCATGCCAGTCGCGCTCGGTGGACAGGGTCAGATTGGAAAGCGTCACCCCGCCCAGCATGCGCCGCTCGCGGGTCAGGCGCGGGCCGAGATATTGCGTCTCGAGGCCGGCACGCAGCGCCTCGCCCGGCAGCAGGAAGGTGAAGGCGAGCTTGCCGAGCAGGTCGGGCGAGTTGACCGCGTCGCGCCCGTACACATCGCGCGAGCGCTGCCAGGCCACGCTGGCGCGCGCACGCGCCCCGCGCTCCCAGACATGCTCGATCTCGGTCTCGACGCCGCGCGCGCGGCTGCTTCCCTCGGGAACCTCGTCCCCGTCCGCGTTCTCGATCGGCAGGTCGCTGCGCCGGTAGCGGTACAGGGAGCCGGTGAAGCGCGTGTGCGGCGCGAGCTGACGCTGCAGCACGAGCTCGGTGGCGGCGACGTACTCGGGGACGGCCGTGTCGTCGGACGTCCAGCGGTCGTTGGCGTTGGGCATCTTGAAGGCCTCGCTGTACGAAGCCTTCCAGGTCGTCGCCGGATCCTGCTGCCAGATCAACGCGGCACGCGGGCTGAGGTTGCCGTCGAGATCGTCGGCGTCGTCGTGACGCACGCCCAGGTTGAGCGTCCACTGCTGGTTCAGCCGGTAGTCGTCGGCGACGTAGAGACTGAAGGTGCGGCGCGAAAGCTCGCCGTCGTCACGATCCGTGACTTCGCCAGCGGGCGAGAGGAAGCGGCGGTGGAAGGACTGGCGGTGGTCGTCGCGCAGCTCCGCGCCGAACACCAGCGTGTGGTCGACGAACCAGCGCCCGACGAACTTCTGGTCGAAGCGCCACCACGCGCCGTGGTAGTCGCGCACGCCGTACTTCTCGCCGTCGTCGTACTCGCCGTCCTCGTCGAGGGCGTATTCGCGCTGGTTCCAGTAGGCGTAGCGTCCTAACATCAGACTGGACGAGGAATACAGCTGCAGACCGAGGTCGGTCTCGTGGCGCACCCCGAGGAAGGCGCTCTCGTCGCGCGTCGGGAACGGCGTGTTGAAGGCGGTGTATGCGGAGGGGTTCGTGGGTACGCTCTTCTCGCGCTCCACCCACGCCGCCTGAACGGTCCAGCCCGACCACGACAGCTTTCCGAACACGCGCTGGTTACGCTCGCCGTCGAGCCCCTCGGCCACGCCGAAGTTGGTCGCGGGCGTGTCGTAGGCGGGGAAGTACAGGTTGCGCCCGTCGACGTCGAGCGTGGAGGCCGAGAGCAGGACCTCGGCGCCGCTCTCGAGGCGCTTGCCCCAGGCGGCGCGCTGGCGGCTGGCGCCGCGGCTGGAGATCTCGGCGGACACGCGTGCGCCGTCGAAGTCTCGCCCGCGCCGGGTGACGACGTTGAGGATGCCGAGCAGCGCATTGTTGCCGTAGGTCACCGAGCCGGTTCCCGGCACGTACTCGACGCGATCGACCAGTTCCAGGTCGATCAGGCCGGATTCGTCGATGTAGGCCTGGTCGAAGAGGTTGTCCTGCACCGCGTAGCCGTCGATCAGCAGCATCACGCGGCCGGCGTAGTCCTCGACGTCGCCGAAGCTGCGCCCGCCCATGTAGTGGTAGGTGCGCTCGTCGGTGGTGTACAGGCCGCGCATGCCGTTGATGACGTCGGCCAGCGTACGGTAGCCGTAGGCGCGGATGTCGTCGGCGGTGACGATCGCCACCGCCGCGGGCGAGTCGCTCACCTGGCGTGCGAGCCGCGACGCGGACACGAAATCGCGCAGCAGCAACTCCTCGAAGGGCAGCGCGGTCAGGTCGTCCTGCGCGGCGCCAGCCTCGGACGGGAACGCGAGCAGCACGCCGAGGCCCAGCACGGCCAGCTTCAACCGACGAGGATCCACGACCTTTTCAGCTCCCCACTCCATTCCTGCATATTGGCTGACGCCCGAATCGGGTATCTTATCAGGCTGGTCCCGCGCCCGGCCGTACCCCCGATGAAAACCCTCGAACACATTCCCCTGAACGGCGAACTCCCCAGTCCGAAAGGCGTCGCGCTGGCGATCCTCGAACTGTGCCGCAAGGACGACGCCACGATCGCCGAAGTGGCGCGCATCGCGCAGACCGACCCGGCGCTGGCGAGCCGCCTGATCCGCCAGGCCAACTCGGCGGCGCACGGTGGCGGACGGCCGGTGGCCTCGGTCACCGAGGCGATCATGCGCCTGGGCATGGGCACGGTGCGCAACCTCGCGCTCGGCTTCTCGCTGGTGGACCAGTACCAGAACGGGCCCTGCGGACAGTTCGACTACCAAAGCTTCTGGTCGCATTCGCTGCTGATGGGGCTGGCGATGCAGAGGTTCAGCAACATGACGGGGGTCGGCTCGAGCGAGGAGCTCTTCGCCTGCGGCCTGCTCGCCCAGGTGGGCCGGCTCTCGCTCGCCACCGTCTATCCGGTCGAGTACGGCCGCCTGCTCGACGGCCAGGACGGCGCCGCGCGCAGCCTGGTGGCGCTCGAGCAGGAGCACCTGCAGACCGATCACAACGAGCTCACCGCCGCGCTGCTCGGCGAGTGGGGCATCCCCGGCGCGCTGATCGAGCCGATCTACCACCACGAGGACCCGGAAAGCTCCGGCTTCTCGCGCGGCTCACGGCCCTACCAGCTGGTACATCTCTTCTACCTTGCGCGCCGCATCGCCGACCTCGGTCTCGCCGGCGAGAGCGAACGCAACGCCTGCACGGCCGAGTTGCTGCTGCTCGGGGGCAGGATCGGCCTCGACGCCGAACAGCTCGGCGCCACGGTGGACGACCTGGTGCAGCAGTGGCGCACTTGGGGCGAGCTGCTGCGCGTGCCGGCCTCGGCGCTGCCCTCGTTCGCGCACATGTCGGCGGCGCACGCGATGCGCGACGAGAAGAGCGATGGCGCGGCGGCGCTGCGCGTGCTGCTGGTCGACGACGACCCCACCACGCGCTGCATGATGGAGGGCGTGCTGTCCGGGGCGCTCGGCCACGCGGTGGTGTGCGCCAACAACGGTCGCGAGGCGCTTGCGCTGGCGGTCGAGACCCAGCCGCAGATCGTCGTCACCGACTGGATGATGCCGGGCATGGACGGGCTGGACCTCGCGCGTGCGCTGCGCGCGACCGAGTGGGGGCAGACCATGTACCTGATCATGCTCACCGGGCATGAAAACGAGGACGAGGTGAGCGAGGCCTTCGAGGCCGGGGTGGACGATTTCCTGGTGAAGCCGGTCAACGTGCGCACCCTGCGCGCGCGTCTGCGCGCCGCCCGGCACTACGTGCAGCTGCTCGAGGCGTGGGAGCGCGACCGTGCCCAGCTCAAGCAGTTCGCGGCCGAGCTGGCGATCAGCAACCGCCGCCTCGCCCACGCGGCGATGACCGACCTGCTCACCAACCTGCCCAACCGCCGCTCGGGCATGAACGCGCTCGCCAAGGCCTGGGCCGCCTCCAGCCGCTTCGAACAGCCGCTGTCGGTGATGATGCTCGACATCGACCACTTCAAGCGCATCAACGACAGCCACGGCCACGCGGTGGGCGACACCGTGCTGCGCGACGTCGCCCAGGCCATCCAGCACTCGGCGCGCAAGGACGACAGCATGTGCCGCATGGGTGGCGAGGAATTCCTCGTGATCTGCCCGAACACCGACCTCAAGGCGGCGGTCCAGGCCGCCGAGCGCCTGCGCCGCATGGTCGAGCGCCTGCGCATCCAGGCCGGCGAAACGGAAATACAGACCTCGGTGAGCATCGGCGTGGCCACCCGCGAGGTCGGCATGACCGAGACCGACGCGCTCGTCAATGCCGCCGATCGCGCCCTCTACCGCGCCAAGCAAGCCGGCCGCAACCGCAGCTGCGTGGTGGTGCAGGGGCAGATGCGGTGCTTTCCGTGAGGCGTCGGGAACCGGCCTGCGCGCGGCGCGAATCGGCCGCGGCAGCGCTGAAGCGCGGGATCGCGACTTGCGTCGCTCCTACGAGACCGCCGCGCTCCCGAAGGCGCCTGTAGGAGCGACGCAAGTCGCGATCCGGTAATGGACACCGCGGCGCGCGGCGCTTGCCCGCGCGGCCGCCGGAAGGGATGCAGTCTCCCTCCTATCCCCTTCAGCGCTTGCCGCCCAGCAGCGAGCCCAATATCCCGCGCACGATCTGCCGCCCCAGGCTGCTGCCGATGGTGCGCGTGACCGTCTTGGCGGCGATCTGCACCAGTCCGTCGCGCTTGCCGCCACGCGGGCCGGTGGCGCCGAAGAGGATGTCGCTGACCACACTGCCGGTATCCTCGCCGCCGACCTCCTTCGCCGCCGCGCGGCCTGCCTCGACCGCGGCCTTGGTCGCGGCGCTGGCCTTGAGCAGCTCGTAGGCGGATTCGCGGTCGACCGCCTTCTCGTAGTGGCCGTAGATCACCGAGCCGGCGATCGCCGCCCGGCGCTCGCCGGGCTCGAGCGGACCGAGGCGCGAATCGGGCGCGATGACGTTGCAGCGCTCGGTGATCTGCGGCCGGCCTTTTTCGTCGAGGAAGGAGATCAGCGCCTCGCCCACGCCGAGCTCGGTGATCGCCGCCACGGCGTCGAAGGCCGGGTTGGGGCGCATGGTGTCGGCGGCGGTCTTCACCGCCTTCTGGTCGCGCGGGGTGAAGGCGCGCAGCGCGTGCTGGACGCGGTTGCCGAGCTGGCCGAGCACGGTGTCGGGCACGTCGAGCGGGTTCTGGGTGACGAAATACACGCCCACGCCCTTGGAGCGGATCAGGCGCACCACCTGCTCGATCTTCTCGATCAGCGCCTTGGGCGCGTCGTTGAACAGCAGGTGGGCCTCGTCGAAGAAGAACACCATCTTCGGCTTGTCGGGGTCGCCGACCTCGGGCAGCTGCTCGAAGAGCTCGGACAGCATCCACAGCAGGAAGGTGGAGTAGAGCTTGGGCGAGTGGTAGAGCTTGTCCGCGGCGAGCACGTTGATCACGCCGCGGCCATCGGCGTCGGTCTGCATCAGGTCGGCGATGTCGAGCATCGGCTCGCCGAAGAACACGTCGCCGCCCTGCTCTTCCAGCGCCAGCAGGTTGCGCTGGATGGCACCGATCGAGGCGCTGGAGATGTTGCCGTACTCGGTGGTGAAGCTCTTCGCGTTCTCGCCCACGTACTGGACCATCGCGCGCAGGTCCTTGAGGTCGAGCAGCAGCATGCCGTTGTCGTCGGCGATCTTGAACACCAGCGTGAGCACGCCGGTCTGGGTGTCGTTGAGGTTGAGCAGGCGCGCGATCAAGAGCGGGCCCATGTCGGAGATGGTGGCGCGCACCGGATGGCCCTGCTCGCCGAACACGTCCCAGAACACCACCGTGTTGGCACGCGGGGTGTAGTCGTCGATGCCGATTGCGGCCAGGCGCTGCATCAGCTTGTCGGACCTGACGCCCGCGGCGCCGATGCCGGAGAGGTCACCCTTGATGTCGGCGACGAACACCGGCACGCCGATATGGGCGAAGGATTCGGCGAGCTTCTGCAGGGTCACCGTCTTGCCGGTGCCGGTGGCACCGGTGATGAGGCCGTGGCGGTTGGACAGGCGCGGCAGCAGGCAGATGTCCTTGAACTGGTCCTTGTCGTGCGCTCGCGCGATCAGCATCGGGTCGGCCATTTCATGCTCCTCGGGATTCGGTTCGGAATGCACCGAGTTTAGCAGCCCCGCCCGCGGCCTCCCATGGCCCCCGCAGGCGCGGTGGTTCTTCGTGGGAGCGACGCAAGTCGCGATTGCAGCGCATGAAATCCGCGCCAGCGCCGCAGAAACCTCCGATCGCGACTTGCGTCGCTCCTACGTCGCGGTGGCGCCCGCTGCACCCGAGGCGCGCACACGGAGCGGGCGCTATAATGCGCGCCTCTTCAATCGCTCGGGCAGCACAGAGGTTCCAATATGGCGGGTCACTCGAAATGGGCCAACATCCAGCACCGCAAGGGTCGTCAGGACGAAAAGCGCGGT
The DNA here is from genome assembly GCF_000310185.1 of Thauera aminoaromatica S2. Lineage (GTDB taxonomy): Bacteria > Pseudomonadota > Gammaproteobacteria > Burkholderiales > Rhodocyclaceae > Thauera > Thauera aminoaromatica. The sequence continues at coordinate 15,789 of NZ_AMXD01000011.1, forward strand.
GCGGCGTTCTCCAAGCTGGCGAAGGAGATCACCGTCGCCGCCAAGATGGGCGGAGGTGATCCCGGCTTCAACCCGCGCCTGCGCCTGGCGGTCGACAAGGCCAAGGGCGTCAACATGCCCAAGGACAAGATCGACAACGCGATCAAGAAGGGCACCGGCGAGCTCGAGGGCGTGAGCTACGAGGAGATCCGCTACGAGGGCTACGGCATCGGCGGCTCGGCGGTGATGGTCGACTGCCTCACCGACAACAAGACCCGCACCGTGGCCGACGTGCGCCACGCCTTCTCCAAGTACGGCGGCAACATGGGCACGGACGGCTGCGTGTCCTTCCAGTTCAAGCACTGCGGCCAGCTCCTGTTCGCCCCCGGCACCAGCGAGGACGCGCTGATGGAAGCCGCGCTCGAAGCCGGCGCCGAAGACGTCGTCACCAACGACGACGGCTCGATCGAGGTCATCACGGGCCCGTGGGAGTTCACCACCATCAAGGAAGCGCTCGAGAAGGCCGGCTTCACCGCCGAGTTCGGCGAGGTCACGATGAAGCCCGAGAACGTCATCGAGCTCGCCGGCGACGAGGCCGCGCGCATGCAGAAGCTGCTCGACGCGCTCGAAGGCCTGGACGACGTGCAGGAGGTGTACACCTCCGCCGAATTCGACGAGTAAGCTCTCCCGACTGCCCCCAGGAAAGCGGCGCCCGGCGCCGCTTTTTGTTTTTCACGGACCCACCGCGATGCCGACTCCGCCCCTGCTCACCCGCCTGACGCCGCTGCTGTTCGTGCTGCTGTGGAGCACCGGCTTCATCGGCGCCAAGTTCGGCCTGCCCTACGCCGAGCCACTCACCTTCCTGAGCAGCCGCTACGTGCTGGTGATCGCTCTGATGAGCCTGCTCGCGCTGGCGATGCGCGCGCCCTGGCCGGCCAGCCCGCGCGAGGCGCTGCATATCGGCGTCACCGGCGTGCTGGTGCAGGCGCTGTACCTGGGTGGCGTGTTCATGTCGATCCACCGCGGGCTGCCGGCGGGCATATCGGCGCTGGTGGTGGGCATGCAGCCGCTGCTCACCGCCGCACTGGCCGGCGCGCTGCTCGGCGAGCGGGTATCGGCGCGGCAGTGGGCCGGGCTCGCGCTCGGCTTCGGCGGCGTCGCGCTGGTGGTGGGCAGCAAGGCGAACGTGGATGGCGTCGATGGCGGCGCGCTGATCCACATGCTCGTCCCCGCGCTGGCCGCGCTGCTCGGCATCACCGCCGGCACCCTGTACCAGAAGCGCTTCTGCCCGCGCTTCGACCTGCGCACCGGTTCGGTGATGCAGTTCCTGCCCAGTCTGGCGATCACCGCACTGATCGCCAGCCAGACCGAGACGATGCGGATCGAGTGGACCGGCGACTTCGTCTTCGCGCTCGGCTGGCTGGTGCTGGTGCTGTCGATCGGCGCGATCAGCCTGCTCAACCTGCTGATCCGCAGCGGCAGCGCGGTGAACGTGGCGAGCCTGTTCTACCTGACGCCGCCGACCACGGCGCTGATCGCCTGGGCGATGTTCGACGAGAAGCTATCCGCACTCGCCATCGCCGGCATGGCCATCGCCGTCTCGGGTGTATGGCTGGCGCGCAAGGGCTAGAATCGGGGCTCCTCCCACTCCGCAGGAGCATGCCATGCTGATGACCACCACCTCGAGCCTCGACGGCCAGCCGATCCGCCAGTACCTCGGCGTGGTCAATGGCGAGGCCATCATCGGTGCCAACCTGTTCAAGGACATGTTCGCCTCGATCCGCAACGTGGTCGGCGGCCGCGCGGGCAGCTACGAGCGCACGCTGGCCGACGCCCGCCGCATCGCCATGGAAGAGATGGAGGAAGCCGCGCAGAAGCTCGGCGCCAACGCGGTGATCGGCATCGACGTCGACTACGAGGTCCTCGGCCAGGACAACGGCATGCTGATGGTGTGCGTGAGCGGGACCGCGGTGAAGATTTGAGCGCTGCCGCAAGCACGCACGTCGCCACCCGCATCCTCGGCCTCGACCCCGGGCTGCGCATCACCGGCTTCGGCCTGGTGGACCAGCTCGGCACCCAGCTGCGCTACGTCGCCAGCGGCTGCATCAGGACCCGGGACGGAGAACTCCCCGCCCGCCTCAAGACCCTGCTCGACGGCGTGCGCGAGATCGTCGACACCTACCGGCCGGATGTGGTCGCGGTCGAGAAGGTCTTCGTCAACGTGAATCCGCAATCCACCCTGCTGCTCGGCCAGGCCCGCGGCGCGGTGATCTGCGGCGCGGTGGCCTGCGACCTGCCGGTGGCCGAATACACCGCACTGCAGGTCAAGCAGTCGGTGGTCGGCTACGGCAAGGCGCACAAGGAACAGGTGCAGCACATGGTGCAGCGCCTGCTCGCGCTCGACGCCAGCCCCGGCCCCGACGCCGCCGACGCGCTCGCCTGCGCGATCTGCCACGCCCACGGCTCGCGCGGCCTCGGCGCCCTCCCCGGCGTCGGCACGCGTCGCCGCGCAGGGCGCATCCTGGGCTGAGCGCTGCCGGGCCTTCCGAAGCATGGCCTTTCCAGGGGAGTGCCAGAAGGCGCAAGCGCGGTGGCCGGGTTCCGCGCCTGCGCCGGACGAAAAATCTGTTGCACTGCGCCACACCTGCGCGTATGATGCGCGCTCTTCGATCGGGCGCCAATCCGATCCGCCGCAAGGCACGGGGGTATAGCTCAGTTGGTAGAGCAGTTGACTCTTAATCAATTGGTCCTAGGTTCGAGTCCTAGTGCCCCCACCAAGAAATTCAAGCACTTAGGCCAGTTCTCGCGAACTGGCCTTTTTGCTTTTGGGCCCTGTGTAGCCGCGGTGTAGCCAAATCCGGGCGGTGTAGCCACCCGGCCGGCCTCGCTGGCGCAGGATGCGCGCGGGCCTCTCGCACCAGAGGGCGGCGGGTTTCCTACCCGGCGCTTGCTCGGGTCCGGGTCGTCACGCGACAGAAGGTCGGCGGCGATGCTCTCCAGGCGCACCATAAAGGGCCATGGGCGACACTGGTCTCCCCTGGCAGTTCGACAGGCGCGCGCAACCCTGGTGGCGGCAGAGGTCGCCATCGTGGTTACAGCGTAGCCGGCGGGCGGGTGCTCCGGGCCATCGGAGCCGGGTCGTCAAGCACATGCACCCATGCTTGAAACGGCATTGGTTGAAGATGCTACATCGCTTAGGGTTGGGACCTGATATGGCAAGGAAGCTCTCCGAATACCGCATCGCAAGTGACCTTGCGGAAGCCTTAAAAAAACGCATCGTCGGCGCGTGCATCCGCGACCTTCAGGGAATGCGCGAGCACCTGTTGTCAGGGGAGGACTCCGGTCTGGCGAATGTTTGGGACGAGATTTGCGTCCAAGAGCAGAAAGAACGCTCCTTCGATTGGGAAGCGTACGAGGAAACGATGAGCACCTTCATCGAGTGCCGTGTTAGCGAGTTGCAGCCCTACGAACTGGACGCGCTCTGGCTGCTCACTCCGCAAGGCGACGATTGGGATTGCGAGCCAGACGATACGCGCGAGAGCTACCCGGTAGTTCAGCAAGACGTGGAGGATTACCTAGCGGCTGAAATGCTGACGGCGGCCAACAACTGGAGCAACGCCCGCATCTCCAAATATTTGGAGCGTGGCTACGAGTGTGATTGACCCCCACACCCGACATTCGGGCTGCCTCGTTCAGAATCGTCTGCCTCCATTTCAACAGTCGAGCCATGAGCATCAGCCACCAGATATGCAACGCCCTTGTGATACACCCACTTTGGGCGCTCGTTGGGACCGCAGTCCTTGGCTATCTCGTCCTGCACATCCTGCGGAAGCGCAAAAATGCGCCGCAGCGAACCGGAGTTCGACATTCCAGAGTTTCTCAGCGGTCGACCGAGCACCGGCAACGATGTCAGCGGCGGCTTCAAGGGTGATTGGACAGAAGTTCACAGACTTCCTCGTCGTCCGAAGGACTGAAGGCTCGAAGCTGCCAGCGTTGGTGCTTCGTGCGCACCCCCCTGGTGCCGGGTATTCGTTGGATACCCGTGGATACCAGCCGGCTGGATACCGACTCCTGCGCGCGCGCGGAACACCCGGCAACGGCGTCACGAATCTCAGCTTTTCTCAGCAACTTCTCGGCAATCTGCACCGCAGAGATAGCGCAGCGTCAAGTTTCTACTGGTCGGACAGGCGAGAATTCTGCTCCCTGGCGTTTGCACCCCGGCGGGCGGAATACTCCGGGCTGGAGCCTCAAAACCACTTCACACGCGCGCGTACGATTCACCAATCAGACTTTAGGGACTCAAGAAAGCCCGCTCTTCGCGCGTTTTGAGACAGCAGGTGTGAGAACTTCGGTTAATCCCAAATTCCGGCAATTACGAGACAATTCTGATTTCCCTCAGCGAAAATTTGCCACGGCAGTATGCTGAAAGTCGCAACAACGCTCTCTCCAGGAGCCACGGAGCGTCCAAGTTGAACATGGAATGTCTCATGGTTTGAGGAGCTGGCGCAGACCCGCGGCTCAAAGTGAAATCTGACTGTTCGAATGTTATAAACAGAGGGGTTCGGGATGTGAATGAAGAATGAGCCATCCTCAATCCACCAAGTTGAACCGTTCTCAATGGACAAAACGTCGTCGCTGGGCCACATGCCACCCGATACTTGGTCACGTTCGAGGTGCTGCCCAACAACCGTATCAATCGTCCCGTTACGGACCATGCCTTGCAGAGCACGCACCAATAGCTGCCAATCGTCATTTCTCGCCATTAAGGCGCTCGATTGGCCTGTATTTACTTGAAAAAGAACAGCGTTGATAGAAACAAGAAGAACAAGAAACAGGGCAGCGGCGAGCCCCCGAAGAAGCCCAACCCGCTTTTCGACAACCTGAGTTTCCGACGCACGGTCGTAGGTCGCACAGCCCTCTTTCCTCACCTTGTCGCCCTGATAGGCCATGGCAAAGAGGTTGAGAGCCGGAAGCCCAAGAGCGAGGCCGCTCACCCATAGACGCATATTCCTTGCGAGATGGTCTATGGCCGGCAAGGCCCTCATGGACTTGTCGACGACACGCAACCCCAGAAGCGCCTTTCCGGGCGAGTTGGAGAACATCGCGACGACGAAAGCATCAAAAGCGAGAACTAGCGGGGTGAGCAAAACGCCAAGCACCATGGCGTCTGATTCCTGCAGCCAGTTATTGACACTCGCATCGTTTGAGCCGAGGTAACCGACCGTTGCACCAACTAAAGGCGCCTCCCACATGAAGTCGACGAGTCTCGCTACGAACCGCTTCCAAGGCTTGGCCTGTACCGGCTCCTCCAACGCATCACCGATAGCATCCGCGCTCGGTGGGGCGATTTTTGGTGCAGACGTGGGGGCTAGGTCGGACGGAGTCTCCAGTTTGAGTTGCTGAACGCGCAGCTTGATATACCCTGCGACGGTCTTAGCCTTGTCACCATCAACATCGGAAAGCGCTCTGGCCCAAAGTGCGAGAACAACCTTCTGGCTGCGCACCTCCTGCAGAGCCTGCTCAAAAAAACGGTCATCGTTCACTTGTGTAGTGCCCCTATGAGTCCGCATCTCAGGATGCTGGTTGCTGCGCACGACCTCCTCATGCCGCACCGCGACACCGGCATAGCACAGTATGGTTGGCAGCCCGGCCTCATCCCACAACTCGGTTTCATCATACGCATTTTGACTCGTGCAAGGCTGCAAGATACATATCGCCACGTGGGTAGGCGCGCTGCTTGCGTTTTAGGTGACGCGGGGCGCACCTCTTGCAGGTGAATCAGCGCTGGGCAATTGGAGCGCACCGTTTCGTACCTGCCGGGTAGCCTCGCCGCCTCCCTTGCCCGTCTCACGGCACGCCGGCTTTCCCTTGGGCACCCTATGGATACCTCGCTGGATACCGTCCGTTTTTCCGGTAACCGAGCCGGTAACCGCCGATGCTCGCCCGCGCAGACAACGAAAGCCGGCGCGGAATTCGGGCGTCTTTTAGGGACTCGGAAAACTCTGGTCCTCGCGCGCGCGGAATGCTCCGGGTTGGTGCCTCAAAACCACTTCACGCGCGTGCGTACTGGTCGCAAAGCGGCCTTTTAGGGACTCGGGAAACTCATCCCCCTGCCATCAGAACTAAGGTTTTCTGAAGTGGCATATTCAGCATCTTGGTACGGGCGAAGTTCGCGGCATACCTCGCTCACCTGTGCAGCCAGTGCAACATTTAGGCGCGCGGCTTCATGCCCTATCTCGACCGCGGCAAACTGCTGGCTGCTGCCGGCCATCAGTTCCCCAATCATCCGAGAGACACGCCGCCACCGTGCAAACACTCTGCTCGCAGCATGCTAGTAGCAGGCCGGCACTGTTCGCGGTGCGCGGGCCCACTTTGTGGCCAGAACCGGTTGATGTCTTGCTGGCGTAGTGCAGCAGCACCGGCAGCGGACGGCGATGATTGTCTAGCGAGGCGACAATGACCTGCGCGGCGGCCTTGATGCCGGCGATGGGTGTCGAGCGGGTCGTTTGACTCGCCCTGATGCGCTGCTCTTTTTCCGCTGGATATGGCTACATCTAAATAGCTACCGGGAGACGGTGGCATCAAAATGGACTTTTCGTGCCCTACTGCACCGGCAGACGGTGGCATCAGCTCATCCATGCCACCGGCAGACGGTGCTATCAGGCGCTTGATGCCACCGGGAGACGGTGCCGCGTTTTGATTTCCTCGGGCGTCAGCAGGTAGGCATTGACCACGAACTCGAACGGCTTGATGTCCATCTCGGGTACGTAGTCCAGCGGTCTCCAGGTGATGCCATACCAAGCTGCTCTGCGGGGCATCATCGGCAGTCGGGTTTGCTGGATGAATCCTGCAGACTCCAGGTCCCTGCGCGCGCGTATCAGTGTGTCGTTGCTGCTCCATCCACGCCTCTTCAGCACGGACAAGGTGCAGAGCAGTTGTCCGTTGTTGGTGCCGACGTACTGGCGCGCGATGTCCAGCAGCAGACGGGTTGCCGGGGCGCTCAAGTTGATGAAGGCCGCGGCGTCCATGACGGTATGCGGCAGGGCTAGGAATCGACCCTTGATGCCGCTCTTGGTGCGTTCGCGGCCCATGAGTCATGCGCCCATCAGCAACAGCACCGAAACTGCACCAAGCGCAAGCCAGCCGGCAAGCTCGGGCGCGATGCGTCCGGAACTGCGGCTGCGCAGCCACGCGGCAATTTTCCGGCGGTCAGCGGGGGTCGCGTGATACACACCGGGACGGCAGGGGCGGCCGTCGCGGTCGATGGCTTCCACGCGCTCGCACGGCAATTCAAGACCACGGCGGCGCAGTTCTGCCACCAGCTCGGGGCCGTTCGATGCACCGGCTGCGCGGTCGACCTCTTCGCGCTTCGCGGGGCGTTGCAGCAGCAAAGCCAAGACGCGCTGATGGCGCGGATTGTCGGTGTCGAATCGGGGCGGTGTGCCCAGCGTCAATTACCTTGGCCGGTCGACGTCAATTATCCTGGCCGGTGGAAGCGAGGCATGAGGGGTTCAGCCTTTCGGCTTTGAGGTGTTGAGGGTGCGTTGCTCAGAAGGGGCGAGCCCCTTCTGAGCAACGCGGCGGCGGAAGCTTTCCACGTTCATCTCGAAGAGCGTGGCGTGATGCACGAGCCGGTCGACGGTGGCCAGCGTCATGGCCGGTTCGGCAAAGACGTGGCCCCACTCCGAGAACGGCTGATTCGCAGTGATGGCCAGGCTTCTGCGCTCGTAGCGCTCGGCGATGAGCTCGAAGAGCACCGAGGTCTCGCCCTGGTCGCGGCGGACGTAGCTGAAGTCGTCGCAGATCAGCAGGTCGAAGCGGTCGAGTTTGGCCAGCTCGGCCGGCAAGCGCAGATCGCGCCGGGCGGCCTGCAGGCGCTGCACCAGATCGCTCGTGCGGGTGAAGAGCACGCGGTAGCCACGTTCGATGAGGGCGTGGCCGATACTGGCGATCAGGTGCGTCTTGCCAACACCCGGTGGTCCGAAGAGCAGGATGTTCGCGCCTTGTTCGAGCCAGCTGTCGCCCTCGGCCAGCGCGGTGACGTGCGCCTTGGAGACCGTCGGCACGGCCGTGAAGTCGAAGGCCGACAGGCGCTTGTCCGGCGGCAAGGCGGACTCGGCTCGATGGCGGTCGATGCGGCGCGTCTCGCGCTCGTGCATCTCGTGCTCGCACAGGGCGGCCAGAAACCGCTCGGCCGGCCAGCCTTCGCGGTTCGACTGCTCGGCCAGCGCCGACCACAGCCGCTTGATGGTGGGCAGCCGCAGCTCGGTGAGCATCATGGGCAGCGTCGCCGTCTCGATGACGCTCATGCCGCCACCTCGTACAGCGTGTCGTAGACCGACAGCGCGGGCAACGACACAGTGACCGCCGGCATGGGCGTCTGGCGCGGCGCAAAGCGCGCCTCGAGTCCTTCGAGATCGGGCAAGGTGCCCGCCTGCAGCAAACCCCCGAGGATCTGCGCGAGTTGGACCTCGCACGCGCCGCGTGCGGCCAGATCAAGCAGCCCCACCATGAGCTTGCAGGCCTGGCGCTCGGGCAAGGTCTCGACCAAGCGCTCCCAGGTCTGCCGGTACTCGGCGCGGGGGAACATGTCGTCGCGCAGCGCCCAACGGGCAAAGGCGCCGGGTTTGCGCTTGAGCGCGGGCAGCAAGTGCCGGTAGTCGAGCTGCTTGCCGCGCCGCTTGCCTGCCGGCACCGCTCCGCGCGCGCTCTCGAACACGCACACCCCGCCCAGCCAGCCCTCGAGGCGCTCGGGGTAGAGGCGAAACTGGAGCCGATGGCCGATCAGGCGCGAGGGCACGCTGTAGAGCACGCGGCGGATGCTGACGGTGCTGAACTTGGTCACGCGCGCCTCGATCTCCTCGTACTCGCTGGTCCGGCGCATGGGGAGCTCAGCGAGCTGGCTGCGCTCTTCGGCCAGCCGCGTCTGGATGCGCCGGTTCAGGCGTGTGACGACCTCTGCGACGAACCGCTGATAGTCGGCTGTGGTGGCGAACTCGCGGTGCCCACGCAGCAGCAGCGCCTGCTCGAGCGCGCCCTTGAGGCTGCCTTGGCGCGATTCAATGGCGCCGTTCTCGTGCGACTGGCCCAGATTGTTCCGGCTCGGACGCAGGCCATAGTGCCGGCACAGATCTTCGTAGCGGCGCGTGAGCGTTTCCGCTTCGGCCAGGTTGTTGAAGGCGGCCGACAGGCTGTCGGTACGGTGTTCTTCGGGCACCCCACCCAGGGCCCACAGGGCATTCTGCAGACCCTGCGCCAGGGCGGCGAAGCTCTCGCCGCCGCACACGAGTTCAGCATGGCGCCAGCCCGAGTACGCCAGCGCGAACTGGTATAGGCGATGCGCGAAGTGTTCGCCGCCCACCGTGATCCTGAGTTCGTCACACACGGTGAAGTCCGACAGCGCCAAACGGCCCGGCGGATTGGCTTGCGAGAAGAACACCTCCTTCTCGTGTCCGTGCTCGGCGCGCCACATGCGGATCCGCCGCTGCAGGGTGCGCAGCACCCCATCGCCGAACACCTCACCGTGACGGCGCTGCAACTCCTCGAGCAGGGTTCGGCCCTGCAGCCCGGGTTCGCGCTCGAGCAAGGGCACCAGCTCCTGCTCCCAGACGTCCGCCAACGGATCGGCGCGCGTCCGCCATGTCCTCGGTCCGCGCTGCGACGGCAACCCGTCAGCCTGCTCGATGCGCCGTGCTGAGCGCACGCTGATGCCCATCCGGGCCGCCGCGATCTGCTGCGTCGCCTGCCTTCTTGCTTCCTTGTATTTGCGCACTTGTTGGTCCGTGATCTTCTTGCCGGGCACCGAGCGCCTCCCAACGCCTGTCGTCAGAAGAGCACTCTATCCCTCGCTTCCGGACCTTCCCGGCTGCAGATCCAACCGGCCAGGATAGTTGTCGTCGACCGGTCAGGTTAATTGTCGCCGGCCAGGCGGTGCTAGGGCGCTCTCGGCTGCTGTGCTGTCGGGGGCGTTTTTCATGTTACGCCACCTCGCCGGTGAGCAGGCGCTCGATAGCCTCGGCAGGCCACGCCAGGAAGCGGGAAGGCAGTTTGTGCGGGCGGATGCCGGCATAGTGCCCGGCGCGGCAAACAGCAGCGCGCAGGGTTTGCGGCTTGATGTGAAGGGCGGCGGCGGCCTGCTCGGTGCTATAGGTTCGGCAGGTGGTCGGGATGGCTTGGGCTTGCATCGCGGGGACTCCGTCGTTGGTGACGAAACCACGGTATTTCCCGGCGTTGCATGGCGAAATTCAGGCGGAATAGTGGCGAAAGCGTGGCGACTTTCCGGCGGTTTCGCGCCTCAGTCGCCACAATCGCGGGCGGAAAAATGGCGACTAGTCGAAATTGCCTGTCAGCAGGTGCCCACAGTCGCGTGAGCGGTGCGGTAGGTTGTTTGCCAGGACTCGCGCGCACCGCTCCCACTTCCAGCCGGCGGGCGCTTGCCGTTCCAGCCACCAGCGCGCGGCGCGGTAGGGGTTGAAGGTGCCGCGTCCTTCTCGCGCCTCAATCAGGCCATTCCGAGGAGCGCGCTCGGCATATTTCGCCCACTTCCCGCCATCGGGAAATAGCGCCTCCAGGGTTGGCACCCGCACAGGGTCGAACAGGGCAGCCAGCTCGGCGTCATCATCTCGGATGGTGTCATCTACCTTTGGCTCAGCTTCGGCCGCGGTATCGTGTCGAGCGGCTGAGCCGCCCTTCGGCATGCCTTCTCGTACCGCATCCTCCAAATTCGGCGGGATTCTCGGAGTGAAGTTCAGCTCTTTGTCGCCAGGGCGCTCACCGACGATGTAAAGCACTCGCCACCAGCCGGTAACGCTTTTCTCAAGCTCGTCGCGCCAAACGAAGCAGTGCGACGGAAGCTCCAGAATGGACTGCTCGCGCCATGCTGGATATGAATCGCCCTCCATTTCGTCGAGCCTCGCCGACAGCGCATCAAGCGCTCGCGCCGGTCCATCCCACTCCTTCGGCAGCATCGCGGAAATGCTCCCGTCACTGGCAATGTGGTACGCCGTCACCCCTTCAAGCTTTCCGCTTTCAAGTCGGTGCGCCAGTCCCTCTGCTACTGCATCTGGTGAAAATGACTGCCATCCAGTCACAAACGGAATTGCCCTGACGGGCAGCGCCTCGCGTCCAGCGATGATGACGACACAGTTCATTTCGCGCTCCATCGTGCGCACCATCGGTAAAGGGTGCCGCCCCAGGCCGGCGATGGTCTCCGGCTTTTCCCTCCGTCGAGGTAGGGGCGGCATGCTCGGTCAGGCGGTGCGTTCCAGGCGCACCACGGCGCGGCTTCCGGTCGCCTCGGCATAACGGGCCAGCGTGCGCATGCTCGGCATGGTGCGGCCACTCTCCAGGCGGGCGATGGTCGATTGCGTCGTGTGCATGCGCTCGGCAAGCTCGGATTGAGTCAGGCCAGCGCGGGTCCGGGCAGCGATGAGTTCGCGGGCAAGCTCGAACTCCGGCGCTTGCGCGTCGTACTCGGCGCGGGCCTCGGGGTTCGCCAGAATGCGGGCCTTCAGGGCGGCAAGCTCAGTCATCGGTCAGGCTCTCAGGGCCTCGATGACGGCGGCGGGGTTGCGCTCGATGACGTTCAGCAGCACCAGCGCGGGACCGTGCGGGGTGCGGTCGCCTCGCTCCCAATGGCGAAGGGTCGCCGTCGAGAATCCGAAGCGCGCGGCGAACTGCTCTTGCGTCATGCCCACCTTGGCGCGCAGGGCTTTCACGTCCACCGGGCGCGGGCGGTGAATGCGGGTGCCCGGCGCGGGGTGTCCTTCGGCGTGTTCGATGGCCTCTTGCAGGCCACGCTTGATGCTCTCGAATGCGGTGCTCATGTCTTTCGGTTCCTCCATGCCCTGACAAGTAGGTCGGTCAGGTCGGCAAGCTCGTTTCGTTCGGCCTTGGTCAGGTTGGCGCGGTCGCCCTTTGCGAAGAGCGTCAGCAGGTACAGCGGCATGTCCTCGTTGTGGAAGTAGTAGATGACGCGCACGCCTCCGCTCTTGCCTTGTCCACCGCGCCTCCATCGCAACTTGCGCACGCCTCCCGTGCCTTCCATCAGGTCGCCGTCTTTCGGGTGTTCTGCCAGATAGCGGATGATGTCCTGCCGCTCTTCCTCGCTCATCAGCTTCGCAGCGGTGCGGATGTACTCCGGCAGTTCGGCAACGGTTTGCATGGTTGGAGTGTAATCCAATGGAACGGTTCAGCCTACCGTCTGTGATTGCTCACGCAGCGCGCAGGTGTCGCACGTTCGCGGGTTGCTTCTCGGCTTGGCGGATGGCGGCTAACCTTGCCTCCCAGGCCACCAGCGCGGCGCGCTTCTCGTCGGTGTATGCGTGCCGGTCGTAGTGCGCGGCCTGCACTCCGCTGATTCCATGACTCAGCAGTTGCGCGCGGGTGTCCTTGCTGATGCCCAGGCCGGCTAGCATCGTCTCCACGGTGCGGCGAATGTCGCGCACGTTGAAGGGCTCGCCACCGATGCCGGCGCAGACTTCGGCGGCGCGGTTGCTTACCGTCTCGGGGTTCATTGCCACGCGGCCATGCGTCGAGAAAAGCCACAGGCCGGCCATGTCGGGCGCTCTGCCTTCTTGCTTGGCGCGGTCGGTCTCTCGGGCCTTGGCGCGCTCCACAAGGGCGGCCACCATCCCGGCGGCGTGCGGTGCCAGCGGCAACAGGTGTTCGCGCGGTTGCGTGCGCTTGCCCTTGCCATCCCACAGGCGAAGCGTTGCGGTGTCCTGGTCGAAGTCTCCCACCTTGGCGCGCAACAGTTGGGCCATGCGTTGCCCTCCCGCATACAGCGCCAGCAGCAAAGCCACGTCGACAAGCTCGGGGCCGGTCTCGTGCCCGATGCGCAGCAGGTGCCCGATGTACGCGCGCAGCTCGCCAGCGGATAGGGTGCGGTCGCCTCGTTGCACGGCAATTGCCGGGATGGCGTCGACGGGGTTGTGTTCGATGCCAAAGGCAATCAGGTCCGCAGGAAGGGCGGAATCGAAGGGCGCGCGCTTGGCGGCATTGAATGCGGCGCTCAGGTAGCTGCGCAGGACTCCGGCGGCGCGCTCTTTGCCGGCTTCCCTCACCTTGCGCACCAGCGCGGCTACCTCGTGCGCTGTCACGGTTCGCGCGGGCTTGTTCGCGGTGTCCTGGTCTATATGGCACTTGAACAGGCTCCGGGCTCCGGCTGCGCTCTTGCCCTTACCGGCGCGCTCTAGGGCGCTCAGGTAGGCATCGCACAGGGCGCGCAGGGTGTAGCGGGCCTGTCGGTCGGCTTCGGCTTTGGCGGCTTCTGCTGCGGCGCGCTTGGCCTCGGCGGCAGCGATGCGCTCGCGCTTCTGTTCGCGCGGGTCATTGCCTTGGTCAATCTCGGTTTGCAGTCGGCGCGCTTCGGTGCGGGCGTCATCGAGGTTCCAGGCCCGCACGTCGCCAATTGTCACGCGGATGGTGCGGCGGTCTAGCTTGGCCTCGAAAACAAACGACTTCGCGCCAGCGGTCGCACGCACGGCAAGGCGGGGCGCTGTCTCATCCCACAAGAAAGCCTGTTTTGTGCCCTCGGGGCAGGTGAAGCGGCGGATTCGCTCGGGGGTCAGGCGCTCGCGTTGCATGCTGGCAACTCCGGCTAGTTTGGCTACACAGCGGGTCCGTGTAGCCACGGTGTAGCCAGATTCTAGCAACATCCATCAACATGAATCAACCACGCTACTCTCTCATCTTCATCCAAAACAATGGCTTGCGTTCAGTTTTTAGCGCATTCCCTGGGGGCTGGCGTTGATTAGGATGAACATAAAATGTGACTCTTAATCAATTGGTCCTAGGTTCGAGTCCTAGTGCCCCCACCAACAAATTCAAGCACTTGGGCCAGTTCGAGAGAACTGGCCTTTTTGCTTTTCGGACGTTTGGTTGCCGTTCGGCGGCCACCAGGCGAGCAATCAGGTCGCTGCGAAGCAAAAGGCCGTCCCGCTCAGTGCCTCGATGACGGCGGCGGGGTTGCGCTCGATGACGCTCAGCAGCACCAGCGCGGGGCCGTGCGGCGTGCGGTCGCCTCGCTCCCAATGGCGAAGCGTTGCCGTCGAGAATCCGAAGCGGGCAGCGAACTGCTCTTGCGTCATGCCCACCCTGGCACGCAGGGCTTTCACATCCACCGGGCGCGGGGGTGAATGCGGGCGCCCGGAGCGGGATGTCCCTCGGCGTGCTCGATGGCCTCTTGCAGACCACGCTTGATGCTCTCGAATGCGGTGCTCATGTCTTTCGGTTCCTCCATGCCCTGACGAGCAGGTCGGCAAGTTCGTTTCGTTCGGCCCTGGTCAGATTCGCGCGGTCGCCCTTTGCGAAGAGCGTCAGCAGGTACAGAGGAGGCATGTCCTCGTTGTGGAAGCAATAGATGACGCGCACGCCTCCGCTCTTGCCCTGCCCTCCGCGCCGCCATCGCAGCTTGCGCACACCGCCCGTTCCCAGATAGCGGTTGCGCGCGGGTGTCCTTGCGGATACCCAGGCCGGCAAGCATGGTCTCCACCGTGCGGCGGATGTCGCGCATCTCGAAGGACTCGCCACCGATGCCGGCGCACCCTTCGGCGGTGCGGTTGCTCGCCAAAAAGGCCAGCTCTTCCGAGCCGGCCTTCCTGCGTTCCACGGCGGGTGGATTCCCCCGCCTCCACTGCCAGGTCCCCGCTCCGGCGGGTCCGCCTCGCTCAGGCCGCGCTGCGGATGAGCGAGACCGTGGCGCTGGTGCCGCGGTCGAGGGCTTCGAGCGCGGCGCTGGCGGCCTGGTCGACGTGGGTGCGCGCGGTGGAGCTGGCGTGGGCGGCAGCACGGGTGACGCCGTCGTAGGCGGTCGAGGCATTGGCGACCACGGAGCGCAGGGCGTGCACCGCGAGCGCGGAGCCTGCGGGGGCGCTGCGGTTGAGCAGTTCGAGGGTGAGGATCACACCCTGCAGCCATTGCGACATGCCGGCCTCGAACAGGCGCAGCGCGTCGGCCTGGGCCTGGGCGGCGACCGTGCCCGCGGTGGTAAACCAGGCGTGGCCGTGACGCAGCACCGGGGTGATCGAGCCGATCTGGAGTTCGACCAGGGTGCGCGGCTCGCGCGCCGCGGCGGCCGCCTGGGTGAAGGCGATGGTTTCGTCGAGCAGCGCGCGGCCGGTGTTGAGGTTGAGCGCGGTCAGGTGCTCGACCCCGGAGAGCAGGCCGTCGCTCGCGGTGGCGAGTTCGTGGATACGGACCTCCGCGGTGTTGCGGAAGGCGGAAAGCATTTTCTCGGGCGAGACGTTCATGGTGTACTCCTTGCGGTGGACGACACCTGGGTGCCGACTCGGCGTGATAGACCTTGCGGCATTATGGTGCACTGCAACAAAAAACAATGCAAGTCCTTTTGGAAACGTTCCAGAATCATGCACTTGCCTTCCTTCGGGGAGCCCCGTCGATGAGCCTTTCCGGCACCCAGATCGCCAGCCTCGTACTGTGCTGGCTGGCTTACGCCGCGCTGCACTCCCTGCTCGCCTCGCTGCGGCTCAAGCGCGTGGTGGCGGCGCACTGGCCGCGGCTGGCGCCGGCCTACCGGCTAGCCTTCAACCTGCTCGCGGTGGTCCTGCTGCTGCCGCCGCTGTGGCTCACCTTCGCCTGGCGCGGGCCGCTGCTGTGGTCCTGGCAGGGCGGCTGGGCCTGGCTGGCGAACGGGTTGGCGGTGGCGGCGGCGGCCGGCTTCCTGTGGTCGACGCGCTACTACGACATGGGCGTGTTCTACGGCAGCACGCAGTGGCGCACACGCGAGCACGCCGCCGAGGATCCCGGGGGCCTGACGCTGTCGCCGCTGCACCGCCACGTCCGTCATCCCTGGTACAGCCTCGGCCTGCTGATCCTGTGGACGCGCGACATGGACGAGGCGCGGCTGACGAGCGCGCTGTGCATCACGCTCTACCTGTGGCTGGGCTCGCTGCTCGAAGAGCGCAAGCTGCTTGCCTTCCACGGCAAAGCCTACGCGCGCTACCGCGAGCGCGTGCCCGGGCTCGTGCCCTGGCCCGGCCGCAGCCTGAGCGCGGACGAGGCGCATGCGCTGTGTACTCGACGACAGGCTCGGGACGCCACTCCGATGCACGACGACGCCTGATCCTCGCCCGGCAAGCCCATAGGCGCGGCCCGAGGCCATCACCCGCCGGCCCTCGTCGATATCCTCGGCCGGCCAGCGCACCGAGCACGCGGGTCGGACCAGCCTCACGCTCACAGGCCAGGATGCCTGCGCAGACAAGGCCCGGCAGGTGGTCCTTTGCCTCTACGGCCAGCCCCAGGCCTGGGCAACAGACGCTGCCGCCCCGTTGAACACCCGTTTGGACTGGATCTGATAGATTGTTCGCATAGAAAATGTCGATGCGCGAAAATTGGGGTGTGAGGACCGGTAGACGCTACGCAGGAGGGTGCTGCGGATGCCCCCCTCCAGACTCGACGCAGTCGGATTGGCGCAGATCGGAGCGGGCCTTTCCCTTTGCCTCCTTACGCGCCCGCGCCCAACCCGGCCGCGTGCCTGAACCACGACTTCAAGACCACATCACGCTTGGAGCCGCCCATCCGCGATCACAACACGCCATTGCAGAAGTCGGAATCATCATGGAGCGCGTCACCGGCCTGCGAGAGGAAACTCGCTCCTGCTCCAAACATTCGGCCGCAGCCTACGCTGCACGGCAAAGATATTCGAGGGCCGGTTTAATGATCATGGAAGCAGAGAAACCGGACATGTCCGCAGCACCCACGATATTCGTCATCGATGACGATGAGGACGTCCGTACCAGTCTGTCACGGCTGCTGCGCGCCGCCGGCTGGCAAGTCGAGACCTTCGCTTCGGCAGGCGACTTCCTCGAGCGCCCCGCCTGCGCCGGTACAGCTTGTGTATTGCTCGATGTCGACATGCCGGAAATGACAGGTCCGCGCTTGCACGAAACGATGCTCGCACGCGGCATCGACATGCCGGTCATCTTCCTCACCGGAAAGGGAGACGTGCCCACGACCGTCCAGGCAATGAAGCGCGGCGCCGTCGATTTCCTGCTCAAGCCGGTGGAAAACGATACGCTCTTTGCCGCCATCGAGATCGCCCTGCGACGTCACGACAGCGATCAGGCGCGCCGACGGGAACAACTCGGCATCGCCATGCGCCTGGATCGCCTCTCGGCCCGCGAGCGCGAAGTCATGGAACTGGTCGTTCTGGGCCGCCTCAACAAGCAGATTGCAGCGGAACTGGGCATCGCCGAAAAGACCGTCAAGATTCACCGCGGGCGAGTCATGGAAAAAATGGAGGTCCAATCCGTGGCTGCACTGGTCCACCTGTTGGACCGCGCCGACGACAGAGCGCCAGCCGGTGGCGGCGACCCGCCCCTCCAGCGCTAGCCCCGTTTGTTTCACCCCTGGCGCAGGCGGGAACCGCCCCCCGGTTACCCGAACTGCGCCAAAGCCAATAAGACCAAGAGGCGATTACGGTCGGGCGGCGGCCCGCCTACCATCGGTTCTCCCTGACCTCCTGGAGAGACATGATGCGACATTCCGGCAAGCTGCTTGTTGGCCTGGCCGCGTTCGTGACGATGGTTACCGGCAACATCACCGCAGCACGGGCGCAAGGCTTTCTCGAACTCGAGCAAACGCCTGCCTTCATTGGCTTGGGCGCCGGCAGCGTCCCGGATTACAAGGGCTCGGACGATCGCAGCGGCGGCGTCGCCCCCTACGCCCGCTACACCTTCGCCGGCCAGCAGCGCTACGTGCAACTGTTCGCCAACGAATTGAGCCTCAACCTGGTCGACAGCCAGAAATATCGCTTCGGGCCGGTGATCAACTACCACTTCGGCCGGGACAGCGACGTCGAGGACGACGTGGTCCGCCAGATGAGGGACATCGACGGCACCGTCGAACTCGGCGTCTTCGGCGACATCGCCTGGGTCGATGCCGCCAACCCGCGCAATCGCCTGATCGTCGGCGGCATGCTGCTGCAGGATGCCGGCGGCGAAAGCGACGGCCTGCGCGCAAGGCTCTCGGCCCGCTACTGGCGCCAGGTGCACCGCGCCGTGGACGTGCATGTCGGCGCCGGCTTCATGTACGGCAACCGCAAGCACAACGATCACTACTTCGGCATCAATGCGGACAACGTGGGCAGCGCGCCCCTCCCGGCCTACAAGGCAGACAGCGGCGTACACGAGGCCTACATAAACCTGGGAACAGCCCTTTACCTGAGCAAGGAATGGGTGCTCGGCGCCGGCCTGCGCTACGGTCGGATCACCGGCGATGCCGCCGACAGCCCCCTGGTCGACCAGCGCGGCAGCGAGAACCAGGTCATCGGCGGCATTGGTGTGGCCTACATCGGGTGGCGTTGACTGCGGAGGATCGATCACCGGGCCGGCAGGAGCTCATGCATGCGCGATGGTTCGAACGCCCTGAGCATTCACATCGTCGATGACGACGAGATGGTCAGATGCGGGCTGGCACGGCTGATGCGTTCCGCCGGCCACTCGTCGCTGAGCTTTGCCGACGGCGAGTCCCTGCTGACCCACCTGCATCAGGCCGTTCCCGACTGCGTCCTGATCGACATCACGCCCACCGGCAGACTCGGCATCAAGCCGCAGGAAAGACTGCGGGCGCGACTTGCCGATATTCCCTTGATCGCCATCTCTGCCCGCGACGACGAGGAGACCGTTCGCCTGGCCCGCCAGCTGGGCGCCCGCTTCTTCTTTCACAAGCCGGTAGATGGCCTGGCACTGCTCGATGCCATCAAGTGGGTGACGGGAGACCCGGCGGCCCGCCGATAGTCCGGAACAGGCTTGGTAGGCCACCCGCTTGGCGTTACATTCCGGGACATGCCGGGCTTGAACCTGATCGACGTAATCTGGCCGATGATGGCCGCCACCAGCTTGACGCTGGCGGTCATCTTTTTCTTCATCTGGATTCACCTTCGGGCCCAGCGCGATTACCTGGCTTTCGCCCTGTTCGCCGTCTGCGTCTGGTTTTACACGTTCGGCGAGTGGTCGCTGATGCGGGCGACGACGCCCGAGGCCTACGGCGACACCCTGCGCTGGATGATGGTCGTGGTCCCGATCGGGGTCATCCTCCTGGCCGCGTTCATCCGCTGGCACCTGCGCGCAGGCCGCGACTGGCTGTTCTGGAGCGTCTGCGGCCTGCGGCTGCTCGGCATCCCGCTCAACTTCCTGTTCGGGGCCAATGTCGTCTATTCGGAGATCACCGAGCTCCAGCAACAGGCGACCATGTTCGGCGACAGCATCGCCATGCCGGTCGGCGTCCCGGGGCCCTTCCACTGGCTGGTCAACAACCTCGCCGACATCCTGCTGGTCCTCTTTCTCGCCGACGCAACCCATTCCGCCTGGCGCCGCGGCGACGCTCTGACCCGGCGGCGCGCCCTTTTGGTCGGTGGCGGCACCATCCTGTTCTTCCTCATCGCCGCGGGCCATGCCACGCTGCTGCACGCCGGACTGGCATCCTCGCCATATCTGATCAGCATCAGCTTTCTCGGCATCGTCCTGGTCATGTCCTATCAGCTGGGCTTCGATGTCTTCCGCTCGGTGCACCTGGCCATCCAGCTGCGCGAGAGCGAACAGCGGATGGAGCTGGCCGTCCATGCCGCGCGCCTCGGGCTCTGGGAATGGGACATCGAGCGCGACGTCTTCTGGGCCAACGACACCGGCTATGCGATGTTTTCCTTTCTGCCCGGCGAGCGCGTGGACTTCGACAGGTTCAGCCAGCGCATCCATCCCGAGGAGAGAGCCGCAGTCGTTACCGCCGTCCACGATGCCCTCGCCAACCATCGCCGCTACGAGAAGGAATACCGCATCGTCCTGCCCTCCGGCGACACCCGCTGGATGCACGCCTGGGGGCAGGCCGAATACAGCGCCAGCGGCAAGCCGACCAAGCTGCTCGGCGTCGTCCTCGATGCCACCGAGCGCAAGCTGGCGGAGCAGCGCCAGGACGAGATCGAGAGACTGGCCAACCGCCAGCGCGACGAACTCGCGCACCTGTCGCGCGTCGCCATGCTGGGCGAGCTTTCCGGCGCTCTCGCCCATGAGCTGAACCAGCCGCTGACCTCGATCCTCAGCAATGCCCAGGCGGCCCAGCTGTTCATCGCCCGCGGCGTGGTGAGCGCCGACGAGATCGGCCCCATCCTCGACGACATCGTCAAGGCCGACCGCCGTGCCGGCGACATCATCCGGCGCCTGCGGCGGTTGCTAAAGAAGGACGACTCGACGCGGCAGTGGCTCGACCTCAACGAGGTGGTCAGCGAGGTCCTGCGGCTGACCAACAGCGACCGCGTTTCCCGCGGGATCACCATCAAGCTCGAGTTGTCGCCGGACCTGCCTCCTGTCTATGGCGACGAGGTGCAATTGCAGCAGGTCCTCCTGAACCTGCTGAACAACGCCTGCGATGCCATCGAGGCCGTCGACGCGCTGCCGGCGCTGACCGTCCGCACCGTATGCGAGGCCGGCAACGTCATCGTCTCCGTGGCCGACCGCGGCAGCGGCATCGGCGCCGAGGACATGGAGCGCATCTTCGAGCCCTTCGTCACCACCAAGGCCAAGGGCTTGGGCTTGGGCCTGTCGATCTGCCGGACCATCATCCAGGCTCACGGCGGCCGGCTCTGGGCTGAAAACCGGCAGGACGGCGGCGCGGTCTTCCACTTCGTGGTGCCTGTCGCGTGAACCCTGCCAATCGCCGCCCGGGCTGCTGGCGGACGGATCGCCGGCTCGTCCGGCGGTAAGACCAAGGTCTGATTTCTCGCCCCAGCCCCGGCGCATAACCTTCTCCTCCATGCCGGGTGGAGCGCGTGTGCGCTCTCCGGCGCATCGGTCCACCCCGGACCGTCTTCGACGGAAGGAGAAAACAATGACCATTCCCCGCAACACCCCCAACCCGTCCCCGGGCAGTCGCTGGCGGAAACTCGCCGCCTGCGCCGGGATGCTGATGGCAGCCGGCCTCGGCTTGTTGCATGGCGCCCCCCAGGCCAGTGCTGCCGAGCCGGCCAAGAAACCCAATATCCTGCTGATCGTTGCCGACGACATGGGCTATTCCGATGTCGGCGCCTTCGGCGGCGAGATCGAGACCCCGAACATCGACGCGCTGGCCCAGCGCGGCCTGAGCGCGACCAATTTCTACGTCGCCCCGACCTGCTCGCCGACCCGCTCGATGCTGCTCACCGGCACCGACAACCACGTCGCCGGCTTTGGCGTCATGTCCGAGTACACGGGGCCGCAGCAGAAGGGCAAGCCCGGCTACGAAGGCCATCTGAACCAGCGCGTGACCAGCATCGCCACCCTGTTGCGCGATTCCGGCTACCACACCTACATGGCCGGCAAATGGCACCTCGGCGAGGAGAAGGGACAGTGGCCGGCCGACCAGGGCTTCGAGCGCGACTTCACCCTGATGCAGGGTGGCGGCAGCCACTGGTCGGATATGGGTTATCCCAACCCCCAGCATCCGAACCTGACCTTCACGCGCAACGGCAAGCTGCTCGACAAGCTGCCCGACGACCACTTCTCGACGGCGGCCTTCAGCGATTTCATCACGCAGTCGATCGACGAGAACAAGGCCGACGGCAAGCCCTTCTTCGCCTATCTCTCCTACCAGGCGGTGCATAGCCCCTTCGCCCTGCCGGACGACTGGATCGACAAGTACAAGGGACGCTACGACCAGGGCTACGATGCACTGCGCGCCGAGCGCCTGGCGCGGATGAAGGCGATGGGACTGGTCGGCGCCGACGTCAGCCTGGCACCGCGCATGCCCAACGTGCCCGCGTGGGACAGCCTGACGCCCGAGCAGAAGAAGATTTCCGCCCGCAAGATGGAAGTCTATGCGGCGATGGTGGCCAACATGGACCACCACATCGGCCGCGTCCTCGGCCACCTGAAGGCCAACGGCCAGCTCGACAACACGCTGGTGCTGTTCTTCTCCGACAACGGCGCCGAACCGGTCGAACTGCTCGAGCTCGCGGCCTCGGTCGATCCGGCGATGAAGGTCTGGCTGGAGAAGAACTGGGACACCAGGCCGGAAAACTGCGGCCGCAAGATGTCCGTCTGTGACTACGGCGCCGCCTGGGCCCAGGTCGGCTCGACCCCCTTCAACTACTTCAAGCACTACACCGCCGAGGGCGGCATCCGCTCGCCGCTGATCGCCGCCGGTCCCGGCGTCGTCTCCGACGGCCAGACCACCCGGGCCGTCCTGCACGTGACCGATGTCGTACCGACACTCCTCGAACTTGCCGGCGTCAGCCACCCGTCGCAGCGCGGAGGAAGCGATCAGGCACCGCTGACCGGCAAGTCGATGCAGCCTGTCCTCGTCGGCAAGGCGCAGGACATCCGCAGCGCCGACGAATGGATCGGCTGGGAGCTGTTCGGCAACCGCGCCCTGCGCCAGGGCGACTGGAAGGCCCTGTCCCTGCTGAAGGCAGCCGGCGGCACCGGCGAATGGCAGCTGTACAACCTGAAGGACGACCCGACGGAGTCACGCGACCTGGCGTCCAGCCAGCCGGCCAAGCTCGCGGAGCTGACCCGGCTGTGGGACCTCTATGCCAGCCAGAACGGCGTCATTCTCACCGGTGACGGTCCGTTCAAGGGCAGGAAATAAGCGCCGGATCAGTCGGTCGATGATGAAACCAGGAGCAACACGATGAGGAAGATCGCTTACCGACTGCCGCTGACCCTGGCCGGTCTGCTCGCGGGCCTCGGCCCGCTGGGCGCGGCCCAGGCCGCAGATGAATGGGACGTCGCCGTCACCCCCTATCTCTGGGCCACCGGCATGAAGGGCGACACGCAAGCCGGCAGGCTGCCGAAGACGAGCGTCGACATGAAGTTCTCGGACATCATGGACACCCTGGACTTCGGCCTGATGGGCCAGCTGGAGGCGCGCAAGAACCGCTGGGGCGTCTTTGTCGACGCCATCTACATGAAGCTGTCCGATAGCGCCGAAGCCTCGCCGGCGGTTCTCGGCGGCTCCCCGGACCTGCACGCCAAGGCGAGGATCAAGCAAAGCACGCTGGCCGCCGCGCTGACCTACCGGGCGCTCGAGGGCCCGTCACCGGTCGACCTGTTCGGCGGGCTCCGCTACACCAGGCTCGACGTCGATGTCGATGTCGACGCCAGCGTCTTCGGCGGCGCGGTCGGCGTGCAGGTGAAGCGCGACGCCACCAAGGACTGGGTCGACCCCTACATCGGCGTACGTGCCCAGCACAGCCTGAACGACAAATGGACGCTGGTCGGCTATGGAGATGTCGGCGGCTTCGGTGTCGGCGCCGACTTCACCTGGCAGGCCTCGCTGGGCGCCAACTACGATCTGTCCAAAACCACCTCGGCCAGCTTCGGTTACCGCTATTTCAGCGTCGACTACGACGACGACGGCTTTCTCTACGACATGGAGAACGAAGGCCTGTACCTGGGCGTGAGCTTCCGCTTCTGACGCAGCCCCCCGGGACGGTTCAGGCCGTCCCGGCTTCCACACCTGAATCGAGCCGCGCCAAGCACGAACCTTGCGCCGATCGGTATCACCCCTTCCCTTCCTGATGCAGCAGAACGCCGTAGCGCGCGGCATGCGGGCAGCGATTGCCCGCGGCGAGAGACTCATCGCTCCCGCAAGGTCTCGCACAAAGCCTTGGCTTGCCGGTCCCCCGGGAAGCGCTCGAGCAATTCCTCGGCATAGGCGCGCGCCCTGACCATGTCCTTCTGGTCGCGACTGATCGTCGCCAGGGCGAAAAGGACATCGCGATTGCCCGGATGCTGCGATTTCGCCTGACGCAGGATGCGCAGGGCGCCGGCCCCGTCGCCACTGCCCTGCAGGGCCAGGGCATAGACATAGCTGTAGTGGGCATTGCCGCTTTCCGCTTCGGCAGCCTGGCGCAGCCACTGCAGGGCTTCGCCGCGGCGTTGCTGGCGGATCAGATTGAGGCCGAGGGTATGGCGCAGGTCGGCATCGAAGGTGATCCTGTCGATGCCCTCGCGCAGCAGGTGCTCGCCCTCGCCTTCGCGCTGCTGCAGGCGGTAAAGGTCGGCCAGGTTGACATAGGCCGGGACGAAACGAGCATCCAGCCGCAGTGCCGTCCGGTAGGCCTGCTCCGCCTGCTCGCCGTCGCCCATCGACAGGGCGAGCAGGCCCTGGCTGACATGACTCTCGGGCAGATCGGCGTTGACCTGAAGCGAAGCTTCGTACTCGGCCACGCCGCGCAGCAGTTCCTCCCGCTGGGCCGCCGGCAGTCGCTCGCGCAGCAGCGGGGCAAGAACCCGGACAGCCTCGAGGCGTACCGTCCGCTCGCTGTCGCGCAGGCTGCTCCAGCCCTGCTCGAAGCGGGTGCGCGCATCCGCCACCTCGAGGAAGCGCAACGAGGCGGCGCGCACCAGCGGCTGCCGATCCGCCAGCAAGGCCTGCAGCCTGGACGGCGGCGGCACCGTCCCCAGGCCGGCCAGGCGGCTGGCGGCGCTGCCGCGGACAATCGCCGGCTGCTGCGGATCGCTCGCCACCGCCAGCAAGCGGGCAGCCCCGTCGGCCGCACCGGTGGCGGCCGCATGGAAGGCTTCGGCAAAATGCGGCCCGCGCATCCGGCTCTCGGGATACCACCGGGAAAGGGCACGGGCCGCCCATTCGTGGCCCTGCTGCGCATGGCATCCGGCACAGGCGTTCGGCGTGCCCAGCCTGACGGAGAGATCGGGACGCGGCACACGGATGCTGTGGTCGGCGCGCCAGTCATGGACCATGTACGCCCGCTGCGGCATATGGCAGCTGGTGCAACTGGCCCCCGGGCTGCCCGCCGGGTGATGGTGGTGCGCCGGGGTGTCGTAGCGTGCCGCCGGATGGCAGCTGGCGCACAGGGCATTGCCCTCGGCCCGCAGCTTCAGGCTGTGCGGCTCGTGGCAGTTGGTGCAGGCGACGCCGGCCGCATGCATCCGGCTCTGCGTGTAGGAGGCGTACTCGAAGACCTCGTCCTTGATCTGGCCGTCGGCAAAGTACAGCCGCTCCTCGAGCAGGGCCAGGCGATGGCTGTTGCCCAGCGGGCGGCCACCGCCGTCATCGGACCAGATCGGCCCGCGCCGCGAATGGCAGCGGGCACAGGCCTCGACCTGCGCTGCAGCGCTGGCCGGCGTGCTTGGCCGCGGCTTGCCGCTGACCGGATCGAAGGCCCAGGTGGTGGTGGCCGCGGCAGCCAGCGAAACCGTCAGTCCCTTGTCGCCCGCCGGACGCCTTGCCGCCGGCAGTGCGGCCCAGTCGGCATGCTTGCCGCCGGCACCGTGACAGGCCTCGCAGGCGACGTTGATCTCGCTCCAGGTCGTCCGGTAACGATCGGCCGCCAGGTCGTAGTTCTTCTGCAGATTGGTCGAGTGACACTCGGCACACTGATGGTTCCAGGTCTGGCTGCGCGCCGTCCAGTGCTGCGGATGGCGGTGATCCATCGGCTCATTGGGGTAAAGATGGAACCAGCGCTGGCCGCCGACGGCCGCCGGCCGGCTATCCCAGGCGATACCCAGCGCCTGGACATGGCCATTGGGCAACTCGATCAGGTACTGCTGCAACGGCGTCCAGCCGAAGGTGTATTTGATCCGGTAGTCCTGCAACTTGCCATCCGGGCCATCGGTGCGCACGAAATAGCTGCCGTCCTTGCGATAGAAGCGCGAGGTCACGCCATGCGCGGTGAAGGTGGCGTCGTTGAAGTCGCCCAGGACCTTGTCGGTTGCCGCCACGGCCATCGCCAACTCGTGATGCGAGCCGCGCCAGGCCTCGGCCTCCGCCTGATGGCAGGCGACGCAGCGGGTACTGCCGACATACCCGGAGCCAGCCACCGACCAGGGGGCCAACAGCAGGGCAAGAATGAAGACGGCGAGTTGCCTCATGTCAAGTCCGCTCCTGCGTCGTCACCACCCGGTCGCATGCCATGCCGGCAGCGACCGGGTCGCCCACGTCGCCCCCTCTAGTTGGCAGCCTTGGCGGCCTGCATGAAGGCGGCGGCATCCTTGGCCCAGGCGTCGATGGCCGGTTGCATCTGCTCGAGGGTCAGCGTGTCCTTGACGGTCTTCAGCTTGGCGCCTTCACCTTCACGCATGCCAGCGGCAACGAGCTGGCCGGTCGCGGTGTCGGTCACCTCGTATTCGAGAGCCAGAACAGCGCGTTTGGTGGTCTGGCCCATGGTCAGCACGAAGGCGACGGGCAGCAGCTGGTAAGGCTTCAGACCCTCGTCCTTGGCCGCTGCTGCGGTGACCGCCGGACGCATTCGCAGGACATTGGGCCCAGGCTTGTCGACTACGCGCACCACCGTCTGCAATTCGCGGCGAAAGGCCTCGTCGAGGGCGGCAGCGATCTGGTTCAGCGTGGCCATGCCCAGCTGTTCCGTCGGCTGCGGCGCCGGATGGAAGACCGTCTTGTCCACCATCACGGCGTCGTACTGAGCGAACGAGATCCCCGGGGCGACCCAGCGCCTGGCGCGTTCGCCCGACGGCGAACGGACCTCCTCCATACTGGCGTAGGTGGTGTCCTTGAGGAAACCGGACGGGGCGCCCAGATCTTTCTTGTCGTCGGCCAGCGCTTGATTGGCAAGGACACTGGCCGCCAGGGCCATGCCCGTCAAATAGGCAGGGAAACGCATCGCATTGCTCCTGAAGGCACATGAAGGGGGGAGGTGTCTTGATCGTAAGCTGCCGACCGTTCGCCGACTATCGGGCTTTGGTCTTACAGCCAGGCTGAAGATCGCCTCGCGCGCCCCCTCGGGCCGATCACCCTCGACGTGGTGAAAGCCCCTCATGCATCCGCCTTGAGATTCCAGGGCAGAAGGGCTGCGCCGTTGGCAGGCCTGCTTCGATCAGGACGACACCACCCCGATGCACGGCGGCAGCTGATCCTCCCCCGGCCAGCGCGACCAGTCGGGGTCGGGCAGCGCGTTGAAGACCTGGCGCAGGCTGGCGCCCCACTCCTTGTGGATCATGTCGAAATAAGGGTTGTCCCAATCCACGCTGACGTGGCGGGCGACGCGCAGTTCGTCGCGGCGGTAGATCAGCAGGTCGAGCGGCAAGCCCACCGACAGGTTGGAGCGGATGGTCGAGTCCATCGAGATCAGCGCGCACTTGGCGGCCTCGTCGAGCGAGGTCTTGCTGGTGACGATGCGGTCGATGATCGGCTTGCCGTATTTCGACTCGCCGATCTGGAAGTACGGCGTGTCGATCGAGGCCTCGATGAAGTTGCCGGCCGAGTAGATGTTGAACAGGCGCGGCGACTCGTCGCCGATCTGCCCGGCGAGGATGAAGCTGGCGTTGAACTCCACGCCGAACTGCTTGAGCGCCTCGGCGTCCTGGCGATGCACGCCGCGGATGGTCTCGCCGACCAGGCGGGCGCACTCGAACAGGGTCGGCGCGTTCCACAGGCTGTCGCGGTCCTGCACCGCGGCGTGCTCGCGCAGCAGGCTGATCACCGCCTGGGTGATGGCGAGGTTGCCGGCGCTCATCAGCACCAGCACGCGGTCGCCGGCACGCTCGAACACGGTCATCTTGCGGAAGGTGTTGATGTGGTCCACGCCCGCGTTGGTGCGCGAGTCGGACAGGCAGACCAGCCCCTCGTCGAGGCACATGGCGACGCAGTAGGTCATGGGTTCGATCCCGTCGGTTCATTGGCCCGGCCCCGGGTCCGGGCCGGAAGACGCCGCGTACCGGTCATGCCGCGACCGGAACCAGAAAGTTCTCGCCGATGCTGTCGCCGAGGCGGTTGATGCGCACCAGGAAGCGCTCCAGCCAGGGATGCAGGCCGGCATCGAAGATGTCGTCCATGCGCCCGTAGTGCAGCGTCGCGTGCAGCTCGCCGGCCTGGCGTGCGGCCTCGGCCGAGTGGATGCTGGCGATCTCGCCGAGGATGCCGTTGATCTCGTCCAGGCAGGCGTGCAGCGAGCGCGGCATGTCGGCGTTGAGGATCAGCAGCTCGGCCACCTTGTAGGGTGTGATCACGTCGCGATACACGTGGCGGTAGGTCTCGAAGGCCGACACCGAGCGCAGCAGCGCCCCCCACTGGTAGAAGTCGGTCGAGCTGGTGAGTCCCTCGGCCTTGGGCAGCAGGCTGTGGTACTTCACGTCGAGCAGGCGCGCGGTGTTGTCGGCGCGCTCGAGGAAGGTGCCCAGGCGCACGAACTTGAAGGCCTCGTCGTGCAGCATGGTGCCGAAGGTCACCCCGCGCAGCAGGTGGGAGCGGAACTTCACCCACTCGAAGAACTCGCCGAGGTCGGTGGCGCGCAGCTTCTGCGGCGTCATCTCGCGGATCTCGAGCCAGGTCGCGTTGGTGGTCTCCCACATCTCGGCGGTCAGCGTGCCGCGCACCGCGTGCGCATTCTCGCGCGCGGCGCGCAGGCAGTTCCACACGCTCGAGGGGTTGTCGCGGTCGAGCACGACGAACTCGATCACGTCGCAGGCGGAGAGCGGCCTGCCGGTGCGGGCGAAGGCCTCCGACAGTTCGCTGATGTCGAGGATAGCGGACCAGCTCTCGGTGTCGCCGCCGTTGGCCCCGGGCAGCAGCGACATGCGGTAGGACACGTCGAGCATGCGCACGGTGTTCTCGGCGCGCTCGGTGTAGCGCGCCATCCAGTACAGGTGGTCTGCGGTTCGGCTCAGCATGGGGGGTCTCCTTGGCAATTGCGCGGCGGCAGGCGGCTCAGCCCACCACCCAGGTGTCCTTGGTGCCCCCGCCCTGCGAGGAGTTGACCACCAGCGAGCCAGCCTTGAGCGCGACGCGGGTGAGGCCGCCCGGCACCATGCGGATCTCGCGTCCGCCCGAGAGCACGAAGGGACGCAGGTCGATGTGGCGCGGCGCGATGCCGGCGTCGACGAAGGTCGGGCAGGTGGACAAGGACAAGGTCGGCTGGGCGATGTACTTCTCCGGCGCGGCGAGGATGCGCTGGCGGAACTCCTCGATCTCGGCCTTGGTGGCCGCCGGCCCCACCAGCATGCCGTAGCCGCCGGCGCCATGGACCTCCTTGACCACCAGCTCGGGCAGGTGGGCGAGCGTGTAGGCGAGGTCGTCGGGTTCGCGCAGCATCCAGGTCGGGACGTTGTTGAGGATCGGCTCCTCGCCGAGGTAGAAGCGCACCATCTCGGGCACGTAGGGGTAGATCGACTTGTCGTCCGCCACCCCCGTGCCGACCGCGTTGGCCAGCGTCACCCGGCCGGCGCGGTAGGCCGACATCAGGCCCGGCACACCGAGCATCGAGTCGGCGCGGAAGACCTCGGGGTCGAGGAAGTCGTCGTCGAGGCGGCGGTAGATCACATCCACCCGCCGCGGCCCCTGGGTGGTGCGCATGAACACGGTGTCGTCCTCGACGAAGAGGTCCTGGCCCTCGACGAGCTCGATGCCCATCTGCTGGGCGAGGAAGCTGTGCTCGAAGTAGGCGCTGTTGAAGGCGCCCGGGGTGAGCAGCACCGCGGTGGGGTCGAGCACGCCGGCCGGCGCCACCGCGCGCAGGGTCTCGAGCAGCAGGTCGGGGTAGTGCTCGACCGGCTGCACGTCGTAGCGCGAGAACAGGTCGGGGAAGAGCCGCATCATCATCTTGCGGTTCTCCAGCAGGTAGCTCACCCCCGAGGGCACGCGCAGGTTGTCCTCCAGCACGTAGTAGTCGCCCTTGCCGTCGGCACCCGCGGCACGCACCAGGTCGATGCCGGCGATCATCGCGTACAGCCCGCCGGGCACGTGCACACCCTTCATCTCGGGGCGGAACTGGGCGTTGTCCAGCACCTGGTCGGCGGGGATGCGTCCGGCGCGCAGGATCTCCTGGCCGTGGTAGATGTCGGCGAGGAAGGCGTTGAGCGCGCGCACGCGCTGGCGCAGGCCGGCCTCCAGCGTGCGCCACTCGTCGCCGGGGATGATGCGCGGCAGCAGGTCGAAGGGGATCAGGCGCTCCTTGCCGCCGTCGGCGCCATAGACGTTGAAGGTGATGCCGACGCGGTGGAAGGCCAGGTCGGCCTCCTTGCGCTTGCGCGCGATCAGCTCGCGCGGGGTGTGCCCGAGCCACTCGCTGTAGGGCTGGTAGTGCGTCCGGATCGTGCCGTCGGCGGCGTGCATCTCATCGAAAGGCTTGGCGGCGTTCATGGCGTGCTCTGCGCGGATGGTTTATCGACTCCCTCGCAGGGCCTACAGCAGAAAGCGTGCCAAGCCCATGAAACGCGCAAAGCCGCGCCGACAACGGGGTCGGGCACGTCGACGTCCGCGGGCACCGCGCTGGTGCGCACCATGGTGGCCGCCGACGCATCAATCTGGTGCGTCGGCGGCACGCGCCGGGCGCCCGCCCCGCCGTGGGGGCGGGCCCTCCTCCACCGGCATCACCGTCACCGCGACCTCGACGCCGTGCCCGCCCCCGCCGAGAATGACGCCGCGCAGCGGACACACGTCGCCGTAGTCCCGCCCCCAGGCCAGCGTGATGTGACCGCTGCCAGGCTGCAGGTCGTTGGTCGGATCGATGTCGATCCAGCCCGCGCCCGGGCACCACAGCGCCACCCAGGCGTGCGAGGCGTCGGCGCCGATCAGGCGCGGCTGGCCCGGCGGCGGCTCGGTGAGCAGGTAGCCGGAGACGTAGCGCGCAGCCAGGCCGAGCGCGCGCAGACAGGCGATCATCAGGTGGGAGAAGTCCTGGCACACCCCACGGCGCGCCGCGAAGACCTCCGCCACCGGGGTGGCGACGCTGGTCGCCGCGGGATCGAAGCGAAAATCGGCGTGGATGCGCGCCGACAGCGCGAGCAAGGCGTCGAGCACCGGCCGCCCCGGGGTGAAGCTCGCCAGCGCATAGTCGGCGTACTGCGCCGCCTCGTCGCCCAGCGCCACGAAGGGCGAAGCGAAGCGGTACTGCCCGGCGTCGCGCGCGTCGGCGCGCAGCGGCGCGTGGCCGGAGAGGCCGTCGCGCAGGTGGTCGCGCGCGGTCTCCCAGGGCGGACTCGCCGCCGGCTCGGGCCAGGCCGGCGGGTCGACGCGGATGCGGCTGCGTGCGCGCACGACGAGTTCCGTGTGCGGCGCGTGCAGCGCGAACGCGGTCACCGGGTTGCCGAAGAAGTCGCTGCGCTCGCTACGCCGGGCCGGCGCCGGCGCGATCTCCAGGTGGTGCGCGAGGGTGCGCTGGCCGGCGCATTCGCGCGGGCGCAGGTGAGCCACCTGCTGCGACAGCGCCACCGCACTGTCGTAGCGGTAGGTGGTGTCGTGGAGGATCTCGTAGAGCGCCATCGCCGCCGCCCTACAGCGACACGGTCGCCCGGCTGCGGGCGTCGAGGTGGGTGAAGTAGCGCCGCGCCAGCGCATCGGCGAGCTCGTTGCCGCCGCGCCAGATGTCGTCCAGCACCTGCCGCAGGGGCTCGCAGTGGCGCGCCTGTGCGGCCGCGCGGCTACGCGCGCCGGCCAGCTCGTGCACGAAACAGTCGCACAGCGCGAGCGCGTCGAGCGCGGCCAGGCGTTCGCGCAGCGGCGCGGCGAGCGCGGCGCCGTCGGGCAGCAGGGCGACGTGCTCGGCGAGCGAATCGAGCTGGTAGCGCAGCGCGCGCGGGTTGTCGCCGTCGAGCATGACCAGCTCGGCCACCGGCTGCGGGGCGAGGCCGCGCGCGTGGCGGCTGCGGTAGCGCAGCTCGGCGTCGGTGATCGCGAGCAGCACCTTGAGCCCGCCTTGCGAGGGCTCGAGCAGCAGCGCCGACAGCGCGGCGGCGAGAAACTGCAGGCGCTCGATGCGCCGCCCGATCGACAGGAAGCGCCAGCCGGCGTCGCGCGGCATGCTCTCGATGACGAAACCCGACAGCGTCACCAGCGACAGCAACGACTCGTCCAGGCGCTGCAGCGCCTCGCCGAGGCGCGGGGCCTGAGCCGGCGCCGCGGCAAACTCCGACAGGCGGTTGTAGATGCGCCAGCTGTCCGGCGACAGGCGGTCGCGCACCAGGGCTGCGACGCGCAGCACCTGGCGCAGGTTGGCCACCACGCTGCCGGGCTGGGCGGGATCGAAGAGCGCCTGAGCGAGCGGCGCGGGGGGTGTGGGTGCCGCGTCGGCCTCCCCCGCCACGGTGGCGAGCAGGCCGCGCTGCCGGCACAGCGCCTGCAGGGCCGCGGTCACCTTGCCATCCTCGCCCAGCCACGAGGCCTCGCCGGCCTCGCCCAGGCGCGCCAGCGTCTCGCGGCCGAGGCGGGCGGCAGCGTCGGCGCGCTCGCTGTAGCGTCCGAGCCAGAAGAAGTTCTCCGCCACCCGGCTCGACAGGCCGAGCACGCGCGCGCCCCCGGCAAAGGGCGCGAGCTGGCCGGGCACGATGCGCGGCACCGGACGCGGCCGTGCCGGCGAGCCGAGCACCCAGGCGTCCTTGCTGCCGCCGCCGTGCTGCATCGACACGATGCGCATGTCGGCCTCCGAGGCCACCCGGACGAGCCCGCCCGGCAGCACGCGAAACCCCTCCGCCCCCGCCGCCGCGAACACGCGCAGCCCGATGTTGCGCGCGACCAGCGCGCGCGCGTCGCGCGCGGGCGCCTTGTTCCCGGCGCCGCCCGCCTCGTCCGCCAGCACCGGGGCCTGCGAGAGGTTGACCATCTCCTGCGCGACGAAGTCGAAGGGCCGCAGCGCGATCCGTGCTGCCAGCGCGTCGAGCTCTGCCACCGGCAGGTCGCCGCAGAACACCGGCCGCGCACCCAGGGTGGGGTAGGCCGGCTTGATCACCAGCTCGCGCAGGTGCTTCAGCGCGTATTCGCAGGCCGCCGGCTCGCCGCACCACCAGGTCGCCACCGAGGGCATGCGCAGCTTGCTGCCGAGCAGGTGCTCGCACAGCCGCGGCAGGTAGCCGAGCAACGCCCCGGTCTCGAGGATGCCGCTGCCGAGCGCGTTGGCCACCGTCACCATGCCGGCACGCACCGCCGCCACCAGGCCGGCGACGCCGAGCGCGGAGTCTTCGCGCAGTTCGAGCGGATCGCACCACAGGTCGTCCACCCGGCGCAGGATCACATGCACCCGGCGCAGGCCCTCGAGCGTGCGCAACCAGACCTTGTCGTCGCGCACGGTGAGGTCCTGGCCCTCGACGAGCGGGAAGCCCATCTCGCGGGCGAGGAAGGCGTGCTCGAAGTAGGTCTCGTTGTAGGGCCCGGGCGTGAGCACCACGATCAGGGGATCTTCCCCGGCCGCCGCGCCGTCGGCCGGCGCGAGCTCGACGAGGCCGTCGCGGAAGCCCTCGAAGAAGGGCACCAGCGGCTCGACGCCGGCGGCGCGGTAGAGCTCGGGCAGCACGCGCGCGACCACGCTGCGGTTCTCCAGCGCGTAGCCCGCACCCGAGGGCGCCTGGGTGCGGTCGGCGACGACCCACCAGCGCCCGTCGGGCGAACGCGCCAGGTCCACCGCGTACAGGTGCAGGAAGCGCCCGCCCGGCGGCCGCGCGCCCACGAGCGGGCGCAGAAAGCCGCTATGGCCATAGATGAGCGCGGGCGGCACCAGGCCCTGCTCGAGCAGGGTCTGCTCGCCGTAGAGGTCGGCGAGGATGCGGTCGAACAGGGTGGCGCGCTGGATCACCGCGGCCTCGATCTGCGCCCACTCCGCCGCGGGCAGCATGTAGGGCAGCAGGTCGAGCTCCCACGGGCGCGCGAAGCCGCGCGGATCGGCATACACGTTGTAGGTGATGCCGTTCTCGTGGATCTGCCGGCCGAGCGCGGCCCGCCGTGCCGACAGCTCGTCGGCGGGCATGGCGGCGAGGCCGTGGAAGAAGTCCCGCCAGTGCGGCCGCAGCACCACGACGCTGCCGATGCGTTGGCAGAGCTCGTCGTAGCGGTCGGGCCGCGCGACGTAGCGGGCGAGCAGCGCGGGCGGGCGGTGCGGCTGGACCTGCATGGCGGGTCAGCCCTGGCGGCGCAGGTCGAGGGTGAAGGGGAAATCGGCGTTGCGCGTGGCGGGCGCGGGTGCGACGCGGCCCGGCGTGTGGCCGGTGGTGGTGAAGCGGGCCAGGCGGCGGCCTTCGGCCTCGTAGGGGTTCACCGGGTAGCTCTCGTGGTTGCGCCCGCCCGGATGCGCCACGTGATACACGCAGCCGCCCATCGAGCGCTGCATCCAGCCATCGACCAGGTCGAACACCAGCGGCGCGTGCACGCCGATGGTCGGGTGCAGGCAGGACGGCGGCTGCCAGGCACGGTAGCGCACCCCGGCGACGAACTCGCCCACCGTGCCGGTGGGCTGCAGCGGCACGGCGCGGCCGTTGCAGGTCAGCACGTGGCGGTCGTCGTTGAGCCCGGACACCTTGACCTGCAGGCGCTCCACCGAGGAATCGACGTAGCGCACCGTGCCACCGGGCGCCCCCTCCTCCCCCATCACGTGCCAGGGCTCGAGCGCCATGCGCAGTTCGACCCGCACGCCGCGCGCGGCGAACTCGCCGTACCTGGGGAAGCGGAACTCGAAGTGCGGCGCGAACCAGTCGAACTCGAGCGGGTAGCCGAATTCGCGCAGCTCGCCGACGACGTCGCGGAAATCCTCCGCCACCCAGTGCGGCAGCAGGAAGCGGTCGTGCAGCTCGGTACCCCAGCGCCGCAGCCGAC
This sequence comes from Thauera aminoaromatica S2, assembly GCF_000310185.1. GTDB lineage: Bacteria > Pseudomonadota > Gammaproteobacteria > Burkholderiales > Rhodocyclaceae > Thauera > Thauera aminoaromatica. The sequence continues at coordinate 50,253 of NZ_AMXD01000011.1, forward strand.
CCGGGGCATAAGGCTGCTGCCAGAAGCGCGCGATCAGCGCGCGCAGCAGCAGCTGCTGGGCCAGGCTCATGCGCGCGTGCGGCGGCATCTCGAAGGCGCGCAGCTCGAGCAGGCCCAGCCGCCCGGTGGCGCTGTCGGGGCTGTAGAGCTTGTCGATGCAGAACTCGGCGCGGTGGGTGTTGCCGCTGGCGTCGATCAGCAGGTTGCGCAGCAGGCGGTCGATGAGCCACGGCGGCACCTGGATGCCCGGCTCCGGCATCTGCTGGAAGGCGACTTCGAGCTCGTGCACCGAGTCGTGGCGCGCTTCGTCCACCCGCGGCGCCTGCGAGGTCGGGCCGATGAAGAGCCCCGAGAACAGGTAGGACAGGCTGGGGTGGTTGTGCCAGTAGCTCAACAGGCTGCGCACCAGGTCGGGCCGCCGCAGGAAGGGCGAGTCGCCCGGCGTGGCACCGCCGAGCACGAAATGGTTGCCACCGCCGGTGCCGGTATGACGGCCGTCGAGCATGAACTTCTCGGTCGACAGGCGCGCCTGCCGAGCCTCCTCGTAGAGGGTGCCGGTGCGCTCGACGAGTTCGTCCCAGCTCGCCGCGGGGTGGATGTTGACCTCGATGACGCCCGGGTCGGGGGTGATGCGGAAGTGCGCCAGGCGCGGGTCGGACGGCGGCTCGTAGCCTTCGAGCACCACCGGCAGCTTGAATTCGGCGGCGGTGTCCTCGATGGCGGTGACGATCTCGAGGTAGTCCTCCAGCGCGGCAGTCGGCGGCATGAAGAGATGGAGCAGGCCGCCGCGCGGCTCGGCGCACAGCGCGCTGCGAGTGATCCAGGCGGCGGACTCGAAGGGTGCCGGACGGCGAGCGGGGTCGGTGCGCTCGTCGCGGCGATCCAGCGCGGACGTACCGGGCCGCGGCACCGCGGCCTCGCCCTGCACCCCATGGAAGCCGGCATGTTCGACACGGCTCGGCGTCCACCCGCCGCCGTGGGCGGCGAAGGGGAAGCCGAGGCCGCTGTCGGCGCCGAGCGTCGTGCCCGTCGGCCGCAGCTGCTGGCGCAGCTCGGCGTGCGCGGGCAGCGTCGGGAAGGGCTGGTTGGGGTCGGCGGGGTGGATCGAGGGCAGGTCGCCCTTGCCCGCCCAGGGCTGGGAATCGAGCGGCAGGCGGTAGCCGATCGGCGAATCGCCGGGGATCAGGTACAGGCGCTCGGCACGCAGGAACCACGGCCCGCTCTGCCAGCGATCGGCGCCGACGTGATCGCGCACCAGCGGCAGCACGTGCCCGACGACCTGCCTCAGCCCCTGGTCGAAGACCTTGGCGAGCCGCGCGCGTTCGAGCGGATCGTCCACCCGCGAATCGTGCGGATCGACGTTGGCCGGCAGCCGGCGCTCGCGCCACAGGTAGTACCAGGCGTCCTCGAAGGCCGCCATCATCCACTGCGTATCCACGCCGAGGCGCTCGCCGACGCGCGCGAGGAAGCGCGCCGCCACGGCCTCGTCCACCGCGGTGCCCGACAGCTCGCGCGCGAACAGCTCGGGCTTGCGCCAGATCGGCTCGCCGTCGCGCCGCCAGTAGCAATTGAGCGACCAGCGCGGCAACTGCTCGCCCGGATACCACTTGCCCTGGCCGAAGTGCAGCAGGCCGTGCGGCGCATAGTGGTCCTTGAGGCGGAACATCAGGTTTTCGGCCAGGGTGCGCTTGCTCGGCTTGCTGGCGTCACGGTTCTGCGGATCGAGCGCGTCGCTGTTCCAGGCCGCGCCGTCGCGGTCGTCGAGTGCCACGAAGGTGGGCTCGCCGCCTTGCGTGAGGCGCACGTCGTGAGCCTTCAGGTCGGCGTCGATGCGCTGGCCCAGCACCTCGATCGCCGCCCACTGTTCGTCGGTATAGGGCTTGGTGACGCGCGGCGCCTCCCACACGCGCTCGACCTTCATGTGGTGCTCGAACTCGCATTCGCATTCATCGGTGAAGCCGGTGATCGGCGCCGCCGACGAGGGCTCGGGCGAGCAGGCGAGCGGGATGTGGCCCTCGCCGGCGAACAAGCCGGAGGTCGGATCCAGGCCCACCCAGCCGGCACCGGGCAGATAGACCTCGCACCAGGCGTGCAGGTCGGTGAAGTCCACCGCGGTGCCCGAGGGGCCGTCGAGCGACTTCACGTCGGGCACGAGCTGGATCAGGTAGCCGGACACGAAGCGCGCCGCCAGGCCGAGGTGGCGCAGCAACTGCACCAGCAGCCAGGCCGAGTCGCGGCACGAGCCGCTCGCCAGCGTCAGCGTCTCTTCCGGCGTCTGCACGCCCGGCTCCAGGCGCACCAGGTAGCGGATGTCCTGCTGCAGGCGCTGGTTGAGCGCGACCAGGAAATCCACGCTGGCCCGCGGCGCGCGCGGGATGGATTCGAGGCAGTCGATGAACTTCGGCCCCAGCGCGGCAGCCGGCGCCTTCGCCAGGTAGGGCGCGAGCTCGACGCGCAGGGCGTCCTCGTAGGCGAAGGGGATCTTCTCCGCCGCGGGTTCGAGGAAGAAATCGAAGGGGTTGATGACCGACAGCTCGGCCACCAGATCGACCTCGATGCGCAGTTCGGTAGCCTTGTCGGGGAAGACGAGGCGGGCGAGATAGTTCGACTGCGGGTCCTGCTGCCAGTTGATGAAGTGGCCGGCGGGGTCGACCTTCAGCGCGTAGGCATGGATGGGCGTGCGGCAGTGCGGCGCCGGGCGCAGGCGCACGACCTGCGGCGACAGCGCGACCGGGCGGTCGTAGCGGTAACGGGTGACGTGGTTGAGCTTGACGTGGATGGACACGGCGGCCTCGCAGGGAGCGTAGTGGGGCGACACCGGGTGTCAGCAAGAAGCGTGCAAGCCCGCGCGACGCCTGGCTTCCGCCGTTTCCGCTGGCACTGCCCCTTCCGTGCAGGCGCAGTCGCGCACCATTTGCGCCCGGAGCGCACCAGCGCGGTGCGGCACCAGCGCGCCAGCGCCGGCATCGCGACTTGCATCGCTACGGCGAAGAGGCCTCGGAGGCGTGGCGCATTCTCGTGGGAGCGGCGCAAGCCGCGATCGCAGGCGTGCAGCAGGCAAGGACGCTAGTCGCAGTGCCGCCGCCGGAGTCGCGACTAGCATCGCCCCTGCGGAGGACCCTGTAGCGTGGCACCAAAGCTCGAGCGCATGGACACCCCGTCCCGGGGTGCTGCGATCCGGCCCAGCTGGCACAATGCGGCGCATGGCCGCACGGTCGCCCTCCTCCCTCGCTCCCGCGTTCGCGCTCGCCTATGCGCTGCTGGTCGCTTATGCCTGCCTGCATCCGCTGACCGGCTGGCGCGACAGCGGCTTGCCGGCGTTCGACTGGCTGTGGGCGCCATGGCCGAAGTACTTCATCCTCGAAGATCTCCTCTTCAACATCCTCGGCTACCTGCCGCTCGGGCTGCTGCTGGCGGCGGCGCTGCCGGCGCAGTGGCGCTTCACGCGCAAGGCGCTCGTCGCCGCGCTGCTCGCCGGGCTGTTCAGCTTCGGCCTGGAGGCGCTGCAGAACTACCTGCCCAGCCGGGTGGCGAGCAATCTCGACCTCGGCGGCAACGCGGCCGGCGGCCTGCTCGGCGCACTCGCCGGCGCGCGCTGGGGCAGTGCGCTGCTCGGGCCGCAGGGGCGGCTGCAGCGCTGGC
>NZ_AMXD01000012.1 GCF_000310185.1 Thauera aminoaromatica S2
GGGGTCAGCCGCAACCGCCTCTATCGCAAGCTCGGCCGCGCCGGCGGGGTGTCCTGAGTGGGGTAATCCCGCCTTGCCCGCGGGCAGGTATGACTTATGCTTGTACTTGCATAGGTGAGCAGTGGGGCGTACTGCCCGCAGCACTGTGACCGAGCGCAGGAATCGATAAACGACAAGGAGACGATCGATGTGGAAAGCACTGCACATTGATCCCGCGAAGTGCACCGGCTGTCTGCAATGCGAGATGGCCTGTTCCTACGAGCACACCGGGGTCATCAATCCGAGCAAGTCGCGCATCAAGGTGTTCAACTTCGAGCACGAGGGCCGCAAGGTGCCCTACACCTGCACGCAGTGCACCGAGGCCTGGTGCCTGAACTCCTGTCCGGTGGATGCGATCCGCATCGACCTGTCGACCGGCGCCAAGATGGTGTTCGAGGACACCTGCGTCGGCTGCAAGGTGTGCACGATCGCCTGTCCGTTCGGCACCATCAACTACAACCAGGACAGCGGCAAGGTGCAGAAGTGCGATCTGTGCGAGGGCAACCCCGCCTGCGCCAGCGCCTGTCCGACCGGGGCGATCACCTATGTGGACGCCGACTGGACCGGCATCGACAAGATGCGCGCCTGGGCCGCGAAGGCCAACACCCCGGCTTCGGCCGCTGCCTGAGGAGGATGCGTCATGGGATGGAATCGCAAAGTCCTGCGCGTGAACCTCACCGCAGGGACCTGTACCGAAGAAGCGCTGAACATGCAGTGGGCCGACGAATACCTCGGCTCGCGCGGGCTGGCCACCAAGTACCTGGTGTCCGAGATCGACCCCAGGGTCGACCCGCTGTCGCCCGACAACAAGATGATCATGGCCACCGGGCCGCTCACCGGCACCATGGCCTCGACCGGTGGCCGCTACACCGTGGTCACCAAGGGGCCGCTGACCGGCGCCATCGCGTGCTCGAACTCGGGCGGCTTCTTCGGCGCCGAGATGAAGTTCGCCGGCTGGGACATGGTGATCTTCGAGGGCAAGTCGGCCAAGCCGGTATGGCTCTACATCGAGAACGACAAGGCCGAGCTGCGTGACGCTTCCGGCCTGTGGGGCAGGAGCTGCTGGGAAACCGAGGAGAAGATCAAGGAGCAACTCCAGGACCCGCTGGTGCGCATCTCCTCGATCGGCGTCTCGGGCGAGAACCAGGTGCTCTATTCCTGCATCGTCAATGACCTGCACCGTGCCGCCGGGCGCTCCGGCGTGGGTGCGGTGATGGGCTCGAAGAACCTCAAGGCGGTGGCGATCCGCGGCACCAAGGGCGTCTCCGGCATCAAGGACTTCGGCGCCTTCCTGAAGGCCACGAACGACGCCAAGAAAGTGCTCGCCGACAACGCGGTCACCGGCCAGGGCCTGCCCAAGTACGGCACCCAGGTGCTGATGAACGTGATCAACGAGATCGGCGCGCTGCCCACGCGCAACCACCGCGACGTGCAGTTCGAGGACGCCTCGAAGATCTCCGCCGAGGCCATGCACGAGAAGCGCGCGTCCGACGGCAAGACCCACCTCGTCACCAACGCCGCCTGCTTCGGGTGCACGATCGCCTGCGGGCGCATCTCCGAGATCGACAAGACCCACTTCACGGTCAAGAACAGCCCGAAGTACTGGGGCGCCTCCGGCGGTTTGGAGTACGAAGCGGCGTGGGCGCTTGGCGCGGCCAACGGGGTGGGCGACCTCGAGGCGCTGCAGTACGCCAACCTGATCTGCAACGAGCAGGGCATGGACCCGATCTCCTTCGGCGCCACCGTCGGTGCGGCGATGGAGCTCTACGAGCTGGGGATCCTTACCGACGAGAAGATCGGCATGGCGGCGCCCTTCGGCTCGGCCGAGGCGCTGGCGAAGATGGTCGAGATGACCGCGCTCGGCGAGGGTTTCGGCAAGGAGCTCGGCCTGGGCAGCAAGCGCCTGTGCGAGAAGTACGGCCGTCCCGAGCTGTCGATGAGCGTGAAGGGGCAGGAATTCCCCGCCTACGACTCGCGCGGCATCCAGGGCATGGGCCTGGCCTACGCCACCTCCAACCGCGGCGCCTGCCACCTGCGCGGCTATACCGTGGCGTCGGAGGTGCTCGGCATCCCGGTCAAGACCGACCCGCTCACCACCGAGGGCAAGCCCGAGCTGGTGAAGGCCTTCCAGGACGCCACCGCGGTGTTCGACTCCGCCGGGATCTGCGTGTTCACCAGCTTCGCGTGGACCCTGGCCGACGTGCAGCCGCAGGTCGCGGCCGCGTGCGAGGGCGACTGGAGCATGGAGAAGCTCAACGAGGTGGGCGAGCGCATCTGGAACATGGAGCGCATGTTCAACAACGCCGCCGGCTTCACCGCCAAGGATGACAACCTGCCGCCGCGCCTCACCCAGGAACCGGCCAAGACCGGCCCGGCCAAGGGCCTGGTCAACGGCCTGGCGAAGATGCTGCCCGAGTACTATCAGGTGCGCGGATGGACGCCGGGTGGCGAGCCGACCGCGGAGACACGGGCACGCCTGGGCCTGTGATTCAGCAAACGCCCATGGACGCCCCCGCGGGCGCCCATGGCGCTGGATTGCCCTGCAGGAGCGGAGCCAGCCGCGAGGTTTGAACGGGCGCGGTTGGCGCCGCGCACGCTCGGCCCGATCCGAAGGGCGCGCGGCTTGCGCCGCTCCTACGGGGCCCGGATCACCCGGATTACCTGCGATCGCCTTGCCGCGGCCTGTCTTCCACGCCGCGGTTCGCTAGAGGACGCTGCAATGAAACACCTGATTCTCGGCAACGGCCCCGCGGGCGTCGTTGCTGCCGAAATCCTGCGCAAGGTGGCGCCGGCCGACGACATCCTGATGGTCGGCCACGAGGACGCGCCGCCGTATTCGCGCATGGCGATTCCCTACCTGCTCGAAGGCAACATCGACGAGTCGGGCACCTGGCTGCGCAAGGACCCCGGCCACTTCGAGCGCCTGCGCATCCGCCAGCTGCGCGGCCGCGCGGTCGCGCTCGACGCCGACAAGCGCAAGGTGCTGTTCGACGACGGCCACTTCGAGCACTACGACCGCCTGCTGATCGCCACCGGCTCGCATCCGGTGCGCCCGCCCATCCCCGGCGTGGACCTGCCCTCGGTGCACACCTGCTGGACGCTCGCCGACGCGCGCGCGATCGCCGCCCATGCCAGACCCGGCGCGCGCGTGCTGCAACTGGGCGCCGGCTTCATCGGCTGCATCATCATGGAAGCGCTCGCCAAGTGCGGCGTGCAGCTCACCGTGGTGGAGATGGGCGACCGCATGGTGCCACGCATGATGACGCCGAAGGCTGGCGGCATGATCAAGCGCTGGGTCGAGGAGAAGGGCATCCGCGTGCTCACCTCGGCGGGCGTGCAGCGCATCGACCGCGGCAGCGAGGCCGGTTCCGATGCGCCGCTGGTGGTGAGCCTGTCCACCGGCGACCGCCTCGACTGCGACCTGGTGATCGTCGCCGCGGGCGTGGCGCCCAACGTCGGCTTTCTCGACGAGACGCCGGTGCATGTGGCCAAGGGCGTGCTGGTCGACGACCACATGGAGACCAGCGTGCCCGGCATCTTCGCGGCCGGCGACGTGGCCGAGGCGCCCGACCTGTTCACCGGCGCGCACCTGGTGTCGGCGATCCAGCCCAACGCCGCCGACCAGGCGCGCATCGCCGCCACCAACATGGCGCGCGACCGCGTCCACGAGTCGCGCCTCAACGGCGTGCTGGCCATCAATGTGCTCGACACGCTCGGCTTGATCTCCTCGTCCTTCGGCCAGTGGTGGGGCGAAAAGCCCGAGGCCGGCGGCAGCGGGGTCGAGATGGTGGACGAGGCGCGCTACCGCTACCTGAGCCTGCAGTTCAAGGACGACGTGCTGGTCGGCGCCACCTCGATCGGGCTCACCCAGCATGTGGGCGCGCTGCGCGGGCTGATCCACGGCCAGGTGAAGCTGGGCGACTGGAAGGAGCGCCTGCTCGCCAACCCGCTCGCCTTCGTCGATGCCTACGTCGCGCGCAGCCAGCAGCCGATGGCGCTGGCGCGCTGAGGGGACGATCCTGGAGACTCGCGTGACGATCCGCATCGCCTTCAAGCTCTTCGCCTCGCTGTCGGACTATCTGCCCGACGGCCACCGTGGCAACCGCCTCGAACTCGAGGTGGACGAGGGCACCACGGTGGCGGAGATGATCCGGCGCTACAACGTGCCCGAGCGCAGCGCGCATCTGGTGCTGGTGAACGGACACTTCGTGCCGCCCTCGGAGCGCGCCCGCAAGCGCCTCGCCGAGGGCGACGAGCTCGCCATCTGGCCGCCGATCGCGGGCGGTTGAGCAGTGGCGTTCATCAATGGCCCGGTGCCCGAGTCCTTCGAGCGCCGGGTCACCGCCACCGCGCGCGAGTTCGAGCGCGACCTGCGCCAGGCCTGGCCGGGGGTGGAGGGCGGCGCGGCAAGCCTGCGCTTCCGCCTGCAGGACGGCGCGCAGCGCCTGGTCATCGACATCGAGCCTGCCGGCGTGCGCCGCCTGGGTCTGTTCGAGCTGCCGCAACTGATCGTGCGCTACGGCTTCGGTCCGGGCGAGGAAGCCGCGCGCCGCGCCTTGCTGGCGCGGCTCGATCGCGCGATGCAGAAGGGCGGCGGTTGATCTGCAGCACAATCGATTTCTGGAAGCCCGTCCATGAGTGAAGCATACGTCGTCGGCCATATCACGGTGAAGAACGCGGAGATGTGGGCCGAATACCGCAGCAAGGTTCCGCAGACCTTGGCCCCCTGGGGCGCGGAGCTGGTGTTTCGCGGCCGGCAGGTGGCCGCGCTCGCGGGCGAAAGCCCCCACCCGGACATCGTCGTGATCCGCTTTCCCAGCGTCGCGGCGGTGAACGACTGGTTCTCGTCGCCAGCCTATCAGGCCCTGATCCCGCTCCGGGAGCAGGCGGCGGACGTGCTCCTGCTGTCCTACGAAAGCTAGCCGCGGGCGCCTTTCGCACCGGCCTCCGACACCAGCGCGCGCCGCGGCGGCGCCCGGCTGAAGCCGCTCCCGGCGTTCCGGCCGGCGTCGGCTTTCGGTTATCCTCCCCGCCGATGTCCGCCTTCGCCGCCACCTTCTCCGATGCGCTGTCGCTGCTTGCCCATTTCGACCACACGGTGCTCGAGATCGTCGCGCTGTCGCTGCAGGTCAGCGGCGCGGCGGTGGTGCTCGGCACGCTGATCGGCCTGCCGCTCGGGGCCTGCATCGCGGTCGGGCGCTTTCCGGGCAAGACCACGCTGTCGGTGCTGATCAACGGCATGATGGGCCTGCCCTCGGTGGTGGTGGGCGTGGTGGTGTACCTGATCCTGTCGCGCTCGGGGCCCTTCGGCGCGCTCGGCATGCTGTATTCGCCGGCGGCGATGGTGGTGGCGCAGACCCTGCTGGTGGTGCCGTTGATGGCGGCGATCACCCGCCAGGTGGTCGAGGACGTGTGGGCGCGCTACGCCGAGGAGCTGCAGGTGATGCGCTTTTCGTGGTGGGACAGCGTCACCACGCTGCTGCACGACTGCCGCCACTCGCTGGTGGTGGCGGTGCTCGCGGGCCTCGGACGGGCGATGAGCGAGGTGGGCGCGGTAATGATCGTCGGCGGCAACATCGACGGCGCCACCCGGGTCATGACCACGGCGATCGCGCTCGAGACCAGCAAGGGCGATCTGGCGCTGGCGATCGCGCTCGGCATGGTGCTGATCATGATCATCCTCGCGCTCAACGCGCTCGCCTACGTGCTGCGGCAGTGGGCGATGCGTCGCTTCGGGTGAGGTCCGCGATGCCCATCTTCCCCCTCTCCATCCACGACCTGCGCTTCGCGCCCAACGGGCGGGAGGTGCTCGCGGGCGTGGATCTGGAACTGAGCGAGGAGGGCATCACCCTGGTGCTCGGCCCCAACGGCGCAGGCAAGAGCGTGCTGCTGCGCACGATCTGCGGGCTGATCGAGCCGAGCTCGGGCAGCATGGCCTGGGGCGGGGCCGGCGGTACGCGGCCGCAGCAGGGCGTGATGATGGTCTTCCAGCGCCCGATGATGCTGCGCATGGCCGTGCTCGACAACGTCGTCCTCGGGCTCAAGCCGCTCGGCGTGGCGGGGGCGGAGCGGCGCCGGCGCGGCCTGGAGATGCTGGAGCGGGTCGGCCTCGCCGACCGCGCCGGCGACAGTGCGCGCCAGCTCTCCGGCGGCGAGCAGCAGCGTCTCGCGCTCGCGCGCGCCTGGCTGACCAGGCCGCGCCTGCTGCTGCTCGACGAGCCCACCGCCAGCCTCGACCCCTCGGCGAGCGCGGCGGTCGAGCGCATCATCCGCGAGATCCGCACCGACGGCACGCGCATCCTCATGGTCACTCACAACCTCGGTCAGGCGACTCGCCTGGGCGACGACATCGTCTTCATGGCGGGCGGCCGGGTGTGCGAGCACACCCCGGTGCGCGCCTTCTTCGCCCGTCCGCGCTCGGAGGAGGCGCGCCTCTTCATCCAGGGAGAATTGCCATGGCGGATGCGTTTTCAGGGAGCATGAGATCGACGCTGCGGGAGGCGGCGCGATGAGTCCGGTGGCCGCCCGTCTGCCGCTCGTCGCGCTTGCCCTGTTCGGGCTCGCAGCCGTGTCGCTCGGGGCCGCGCTGCTGTGCTTCGCCGGTCTCGGCGCGCTCCTGCACCCCGCCTTGTCCGACCCGATGGCCGGGCTGGCCTTCCTCGTCTCGGCGATCGCGCTCGCCGGCACCGGCGCCTTCCCCTTGGTCTTCGCGCGTCTCGCGCGGCGTGATGCAGGCCCCCAGCCGCCGCCCGGCGCCTGAGGCCTCGCTCCTCACGCCCGACGCCGCGCCCCCCTCACGCCTTCCAGTGCCCCGACTTGCCGCCCAGCTTCTCCATCAGCTGGATGCCCTCCATGCGCATGCCGCGGTCCACCGCCTTGCACATGCAGTTGACCCACCCTGAAACCCAGCAAATACGCGGGTTTCGTCCTTCCTCGTCGTGCGCTGTCCATCGGTGGTTGGACAAAATTTGGACAGCCTGAACTGTCCCTGTGCTGCATCGGTGGCGCTGCGTCAAACGCTCGCGAAAAGGGCACGAGTTCACCCCGTGCCCGTGTCGGTTCTCGCCTGTTAGGCGAACGCGGTTTCTGCGATCACATCGACCATGTCCGCTAGGGCGGACTCACGCACCGTGAGGCGGTCGCGTTCGAGCAATGCGGGGTACTCATCCATCCAGCCTTCGGCGGCGTCAGTGTCGCCGTGCATGATCGCGTGCGCCGTGCGCACCATGCCGCACTCCAGGGCGGTCATGTCCTTCCCCATGAAAGCTAGGTTCAGGTCGGTAGCATCCGCGCGCAGTAGGGTGGCGGCGAAACGTTCGGCGGCGTCGGCGGGGAACTTCGAGAGGGTAAGATACAGGTCAGCCATGATCGACTCCAAGTCAGTCGGTAGTGGTCAGGCGGTCGGGGAGTTGCCGCTCCCCGATTCGCCGCTCATCCCGTTCGGGACAGTTCTACTATAGGCAATGTCTCGCAGAGAGTCAAGAAATATCGTTAAAGATCAGCGATTTACGTGTAATCGCGTTGTATGCTGCGGTCCTGTCGGGGCGCGCGTGCTCGGTCTGTCTGTCGCGCGCTCGCAGCGTCAAGGGGGAGGGGGGTCCCCCTGCCGGGTGGGACATCGACCCGACCACCCCCGCCCACGTCCGATCTATCGCACTCATCATCCCCGGCTCCAAAAGACCCTGTAAACTTCTTAACAGCATACGCAAGCGGTATAGTCGAAGCGTCTCGCCTGATGATGATAGGTGCCCCCGCCCGCGTCGCCTGTTTACATAACTCGTTCGTCAAGCCCCTTGCAGTATGTCGTGCCTGAGAATAGACGCCATGGCACAGGGAGAGGTCATGCAGGACAACGAACCTACACGCGCGCAGCGCATGGCGGCGCAACTTAAAGCAGATCAGGCACGTTTGATCGAGCGGGGCGTACTGCCCCCGGACATTGTGCGCCGCACGGTCAAGGCGTCAGAGAAGGAAACGCCGGAGCAGCGCGAGAGACGACGTGCTGCGCTGGAGAAACTACGGTCATTCTTGGACTAGGGAGGTTTTATGAACGACCTGATGGGCCAGTTGATCGCCCAATTATTCGTTTGGCCGGTTGTGGCTCTTGTCCTCTTCTATTACCCGATTCGCAAGGTTTGCGTTCGTGCGGGTCTGAGTCCCCATAACGCCTTTTGGGTCTTGGTGCCTTTCCTCGGCTGGTTGATCATTCTGGGCATTCTTGCTTTTTCAAGTTGGCCAAACCGGATAGAGGAAGACTGAGGAAAGAAGATGGACATTCTGCTGCTGGGTTTCATCGGCTGGACTTTGTTGTGCTGCGCATTGATCGCTAGAAAGGCAGGCTATTCAGGATGGTGGTCTATTTTAATGGTCATTCCAATAATAAGCTTGGTTTTGATGTGGCGTTTCCCGTTCTTGAAATGGCCAGCGCTCAGGCGACAACCGCAGCCTGAATCCGTACGTGAATCGTCCGCAAGAATGGCCAAGGGAGCTTCACAGCACGATGGGGTGACGTACGTCGTACCTGCGATTGGGGTTCAGTTCGAGGCAGCATCTCAAAAGAATGATGAGGCTGTGCTTGATGCCCTTTTAGAAGTTGATCTCGTGCCTGCTGAGGTGAGTCTTGACAGGATTTACGAAGAAGTGGCTGAGGAACTAGAGAGGGAAAGGGTCGATAAAGGGCTGTGGACTAGGCTGTACGCGGAATTTGATGGCGATGAAAGAAAAGTAAAGGTTGGGTACATCAAGGCCCGTGCAGAAAAGCTGCTTCGTGAAAAAGGCGAAGAGATTCGGATTGCCCGCTTGCGTCATGAGGAGAAGCTAAGGGCTATAAGCCAACTGAAAATGAAACGAGATTATATTCGTGAGAATATTGATCGTGCTTCGTCAGACGGTCGCGCAGATGCTGGCCTCGAGGGTCTTTCATCAACACACACTGCAACGTTGTTTCTAAATTCAGTTAGGTTCAGTCGCATTGACGAGGCAAGGTCTTGGCTTGATGAAAACCCAGCGTTAGTCGACGTTAAAGATAGCGGGGGTATGACTGCGCTTCACATAGCCGCACGAGAAGGTTATGCGGATATGATTAAATTTCTGATCCAGAGAGGAGCTTCTCTGACGGCTAGAAATTTGGAAGGGAAGGTTCCGTTAGATCTGTCTGCCGGGTTCGGTGCTCAATGGATAAATGAAGTGCTTGGATCAACGCAAGTCCGCCAAAAAAGAGACAAAGAAAATTCGGAAAACAGTTCAGTGAGAAAGGGGGTTGATATAGCCCTTATGAATGTCAGGGCCTCTAGAAAGCTTCTTACTGAAGACGATATGATCCGTGCGCTCCGAGAGAAAGGTTCAAGCTTGGCAAAAAATTTCTGGAGTGACGTAAAAGATGGGAATCATGTATTCATCAGCCGGGAACTAGATAGAAATCCGTGGCTCGCAGCAGTTGCCTTCGATTATGGCGAAACGGCACTGCACAAAGCGGTAGGCCGTAAAGATCTCTGGTTAATTGAACATCTTCTAATTGCAGGTGCTATGCCGGATAAGGCTGCGGATTACGGGAAGTCGGCGCTTGACTTAGCGAGGGCGTCTGGGGGTGGCGACATTGTCACGCTTCTAGAGTGCTGTTCTGAATTTGATGCTAAGTCATGACGAATGGTTGATTGCGTTGCCTCGAAGAGCCCCGCTCTAACGGTTGAAAACCCCTGAGGCTGAGACGGCTTGGTGATTAGCGCCTGCGGCGAGCTGAAGCTGCTTTGAGTTTCACACAGTCTTCTGTGTATCTGTCGCGGTCAGCCTTACCCGGTTGCGCAGCGGGCTGAGTTCCTCACCAAGGCCGGAGCGTTTCAGCTCACCATCGAGCCATTTGCACACAGCGTCTGTCTTATCCGCGCTCAGAATGCCGTCCGTCTTGCGGGCCTTGGTGATCGCCCGTACTGCTGTCTCTTCGATCAGTCGCCACACGTCGGGCCATCCGTACATCGTGACCAAGTCGCGGAGGATTTTTCCGGCAATGATGCCGGGGCGCTCGATGTCCCACAGTTCCATGCACCAGCGTTCCGCGTCGTTGAAGTCGTCAAATGTTGCCGGAAGTTCTCGCGAATAGTCTCCCTCGATCCGATACTCCATTGCCACCCCGGCAAGGCTGATCAGGATTTCGCGCTCGTCGTGGGAATGAACATGAATCCATCCAGCGCCGGAGCGCTGGATTCTGAGTTTGTAGGGGTGCGCATCGACGAGGCGCGCGACGAACAGATGGGCGGTTTCATGCAGTGCGCTGCGGCACAGGCGGTCTCGGGTTTGCTCGTTAGCGTTGGGGTAGCGGGTGGCGACTGCGGCGGCGAGGTTGGGGTAGTTCATCGTTGTCGTTCTCATGCTTGGTTGTTGGGGGGATACCAGACGGCGGGGTAGCCTTCGTCACCGTTTGACCAGTCACGTTTTCGACGCCATCCGAGTCGGCGCAGCGCCTTGCCGACGTCGCCCGCTGAAGGGTGCTGTCGTGTGCGCCCGATCAGTTGATGAACCAGCGGCGGCAGTCTGATGCCTTCGGCCTTGATGCTGTCCGGGATGTCGTCGAGGACCTTGCGCAGGCGGTCATCCAAGGGGGTGAGGCGGTCACGCCATCGACGTTCCTTTTCGGTTGCTTGACGTTGGTGTGCTGCGGTGTGCTGTTGGGCGATCTGCTCGGGTTGCGGGATGTCTGCGAGCATGGCCGTGACGAAAGCGCGTTGCTGTTTACTCATTTACAGTTCTCCAGATGTGGTGATCGACGGTTTGTAGGTCCGATGGGGCACTTTTCGAGTTCAGACCGGATGAACCGGATGATTTGATCGATTTTCCGGAAAGTCCCCCATGAGAGGAGATATAGAAAAGTTTCCGAAAACAGGCCTAAATCGTCCGGTTCATCCGGTCTGGTCACTACTCGATCAGCGCGCGCACTCCTTCCCTGTTCAATTTGATACCGACAGCGCACTTCGTTGAATTCGCACCACCCTTTCGAATATGGATGCCGCGCTCAGTGAGCCTGCGCCCAAACGATTGTCGAGTCATCGGATGCCACCCAGAGCTACGTGCCCACGACACATAAGCCCGGTAAAAGTCTGCGGTCGCAGTAAGCGCGCCCGGCGAGTCCTCGGTGTGTTCGTCGAGCCATTGCCCGACGATGTCCATGTCCTTGCGGTACTCGTCGCCCGCGCCTCTAACTTCGAGGGGGGGATTCAGTCCTTCACGTCGCCATGCTCGGTAGCCGTCGAGACACCAGTTCAGCAGGCCAGAACCTTCTGCTTTAATCTTGTCGGGCAACTGCGGGTCGCATTCGTGGTCCGCGATGGTTTCCGTGAAGTGAATGAGGCGTACCCGGCGCCAGATGCCCCAGTCACCCCCAGCGATAACCGGACGATGGTTGCCCACAAGCATCAGCTTGTGGGTCGGGTTCCATGTGGCGAATTTCCCGTATGGATCGCGGGCGGTAATGGAGTCGCCACCTGTCAGTCCTTTGACGACAGACTCAGCGAGCCGTGCGCTTTCCTCGGTCTCGTTCGCCAGTGCGAGGCGCGCGCCCTTGAGTAGCATCAGGTCAGGACTTGCCGCCCCTGGATCACGTCGAGCCATCATCAGCGTCGAGGTTGGCAGGATCACCGCATAGTCACCGAGCAGCCAGCGCAGCGCTTCAGCATAGGTCGTTTTCCCGTTCCGTCCGAGGCCATACAGAAACGCGAAGCACTGCTCCCCTACGTCGCCAGTCAGGATGTAGCCGGCGAGGCGCTGCAGGAATCGTGCAAGGCTTGTCTTACCCCCAGTAATGCGGGCGATGAACGCCTCCCACGTAGGCGCTGTTTCGGTCGGGTCATAGGTCACTGCGCAGCGTTTCGTGACAAGCAGATCGGGCGAAGCAGCTAGAAGAACGCCCTCACGCAAATCAAGAACACCGTTTTCAACCCCGAGCATAAAGGGGTCGGCGTCGAGTTGATGAAGCTGAATCGTCATCCCCGGTTCGGACTTCGCCATGCTGATCATGGCTGTGATCTTCGGCGCTGTGCTTGATCTCTCGATATGGGCCATCAGGCGCTTGGTCTTCGGATCGTCAGGCGCGGCCTTGTATCGTTCGACGGCTGCACTGCGGAGTACTGCAATTACTTCCTTGCCCGCTCGTTCAGATTCACCGGGTGCGGCGCGAGTCCAGCCTTGTGAGTCGTCGAAGCGGAGTGTTTCACTCGTCTCATGGGCGAACAGAAGTTTGCCGCGATTGAGTTTGGCGAAGATGCGGCCATTGGCGATGTCGCCAGAAGCGCCGTGCATCGTTTCATCGACTGATTGCACCTCATTGTCATTCGCTGCGCTTGCCGCACGTGGCATTCCGGCCTGCTCGGCAAGGTGTCGAACCGTTTTCATCGTTACGGGTTGAGTTACCTGTCCGTTTCGTTCCCGCTGCAAAAGGTCGTCGAACTGCTGGTGAAAAACATCCTCGTCGTACTTCTTGGCGACGGCAGTCATACGGCACCCCGCTTGATCTGACCCATTGACCAGCGGCGCGCAAGATCGCGGGCATCCTCGCCGAACTCATGGACGAGTGCACCCATAACCTTCCACCATGTGCCCCGGTCGCAGTCCGGGTCGATGAAGCGGAGCATGTGTTCAGCGTCATCAAGGGTCGTCTCGCGGGCAGAGTGCGCGTTTGCCTTCCACTCGTCCCCGATGGTGGAAGACTGCATTGCAACGGGCACAACCTCGCTGAGGCTGCTTGCCTCCCATTTTGCCAACAGCAGCCCCAGTCCCGATACCACTCGATCCAGGCTGTATGCCGGACTCCTAGTGTCCAAGTGGGTAGTCGTAACCATGCACGGCTTGCCCTTGTTGTGCATGAACCCTGGCAAGCGCATGACGCGAGGTAGGTCTTTCACCGCGCCGTCCGTCCCGTATTTCTCGGCGATGGCTGATTGAACAGCGCCGAACTTGTCCAGGGGAAAATGCGACTCGACGCGATAATAGACATGCCATTTGCCGGGTGAAGACTGGACAACGATGTGCGGTGGCAGGCTTTCCACGATGGGTGTCAGCGGGGCGCCATCAGTGTCGGCAAAGACCGCGCGCACTCGTGTGATGTCACTCGTGATCTGACCGCCTGCATTGATGACAATGAAGACCCCGGCCCCCTGCTCATTCAGTCGACAAAGGCTTTCAAAGTGGGTCGATAACGGGCCATGGAATTTTTTGCTCAGTGCCTGATTGCCGCGCTTTTTACCGTCCAGTTCAACATCGTCGAAGGTTCGGAAGTGGAAGCTGGTGGCTTGGGAATCAAGGGCGCTCAGGAAGCTTTCTCCCTCATTCAGGCGCTCTTTTTCGTCGGCGGTGCGGGGTATAATGTTTGGCATGTGAAGTCCTTCCGCTCGCTCGGGTTAATCCCCCTGCGGGCGTTTTTGTTTGGCGGAGCGTCAAGCAGCAACCGTGCTTTGCACACGGCGCGATTCCAACCATGCTTCGATTTCCGACAGCTTCCACACGGTCACCCTTGGCGACAGCTTGATGGGCTTCGGGAACGTGGGGTCATCCTTCGTGCGGCGCCATACGGTGGCGACTCCGCACCCCAAAAACGCGGCCACGTCGGGCACTCGGAGACCTGAATCCGTGTTCGTTTAGCCGGAAATCCAGCCTAACGCATTGATGTAATTGTACAATTACGCATCCGACTCATTCACCCAACCGACCATGCCGCGCTTCGAAGTCAAGCAATCCGCCAAGCTCAACCTGACCTCGTACTCGGGCCTGGCGCTGATCGGGCAGTGCTGCCAGGCGGCACAGGTTCAGGCGGTGATCGACCCGAGGCTGCCAGTGTCGCAGGGCATGCTGAGCTCGGATCTGGTCAAGTCGGTGGTCGGGCTGCTGAGCCTGGGCAAGAGCGACTTCGAGGCGATCGAGCCGTTTCGCGGCGACCGCTTCTTCAAGGAAGCGCTCGGGCTCGCCAAGGTGCCCGGCAGCGTGTGGATGCGCCAACGGCTCGATGCCCGCGCGGCCGAGCTGCGCGAGCTGACCGACGAGCTGAGCCTGCGCCTGCTCGAGCGCACCGAGGCGCCGATCACGGCGCACAAGGGCTACGTCTGCGCCGACCTGGACACCTTCGTGATGGACAACTCCGACACCAAGAAGGAAGCGGTCAGCCGCACCTACCAGGGTGTCGACGGCTACACGCCGATCGCGCTGTACCTGGGCAACGAGGGCTGGAACCTCGGCCTGGAACTGCGCGCGGGTTCGCACCACTCGGCGCTGGAGACGGAGTATTTCTTCGAGCGCGCGCTCCCGCGCCTGCGCCGGGTGTGCGCCGCCGATGCGAAGCTGCTGTGGCGCGCCGATAGCGGCTTCGATAGCGCGCGGCTGCTGTTCGCGCTGGCCGACGAGCGCGATCGCTGGGCCGAACTCGGGCGTTCGTTCGATTACCTCACCAAGTGGAACCCGCGCCGCCAGGACAAGACCGCCTGGGTGGATCGGGCCGAGGCCGCCGGTGCGTTCGAAGAAGCGCGCGTGGGCAAGCGGGTGGGGCTGCTGGACCTGAAGATCGATCGTGCCTGGAAGAAGGCCAAGCGCACGCTGCGCCTGGTGGTGCGGGTGACCGAGCGCACCATCGACAAGAAGGGCCAGCACCTGCTGGCGCCCGAGATCGAGATCGAAGGCTGGTGGACCAGCCTCGATGGGGCGATGGCCGAGGTGATCGAGCTCTACAAGCACCACGGCACGCACGAGCAGTTCCACTCCGAGATCAAGACCGACCTGGACCTCGAGCGCCTGCCCTCGGGTAAGTTCGACACCAACGACGCGGTCGTGCATCTGGCCGCATTCGCCTACAACTGCCTGCGCCTGATCGGCCAGCTCGGGCTGGCCGGCGAGCTCTCGCCGATCCGCCACCCGGCCAAGCGCCGGCGCATCAAGACGGTGCTGCAGGAGGTGATGTACCGCGCGGCGAAGTTCGTCGAACACGCCCGGCGCCTGGTGCTGGACTTCGGGCGCGGCGTGGCCGCGCATGTGAAGGTGTTCACCACGGTGCAGGCGCGACTGTGCGCGGTGGCTTCGCCGTGATGCAAATCCGGCGGCCGAATTCTCCGAATCGAGGCCATTTCGCTGCGGCGGAAGGGCGACGGCCGCGCGGGAGAAGGGAAATGACATAGCGCACCCGCCGGAAGCCCGGCTCGCCGGCGCTCCGGGCCATGAAAGGACGGCGCTCGGGGCTGCGGTGAGCTGAGATTGGGAGTCAGGCAGCAGAAGAATCATGCGCTGGGGCTCGCGGAGCGGGTATGCGCTGTAGAGAACACGGATTCAGGGGAGACATTCACGCAGTTGCTGCGCGGCGTTTTTGGTGGGGGTGTGGTGGTGGCGCGGTGTCGCGCCGGTCGTTTCTGTTTGCATGTCCTAGTTCCTCAAGGTGTAGCGTCATATCGACGAAAATGAGGTTAGGACAGAATAATTTTCTCTACCTGCAGCATTACCCAGTCTTCAGGCTGGCGATATGAGTCCGAAGGCGCTTGAACGAGAAGCCGGAAAACTCCCCCGACGGGTGATTGATGATCCTCTCCGCAGCAGTGCGGGCACTGTGTGTGCGGATGATCTCCAGGTATTCGCCGCTGTGCGTCGATGTCGTCAGCCGTTCGAGCCCATTCAACACAAGCTGTCGTTCCGTCTTGTTTCGCGCCTTGGTCGAGTCGAGCGCGGCGAGCGCTCCGGGGACCTTGGCCCAGTTGATTCCGGTGGTCCATTCGTCCATGTCGAAGGGCAGTGCCCGAGTATTCAGCCGTTCGATTTCCGGGTTGACGACGGTGGCGGGGCGGCCGCGCTTGCCCGTGCGAACGGTGATCTCGAAAGGGATGCCACCTTGATGCCCCGCGAATCCAGCTTCGATGGCATCAATGAAATTGGCGGTTTCGTCGTCGTCCGGCAAAACGATTCGTGTGGCTCTGGTGATTTGCTCAAGCATGGAAATAGGGGGAGTCCGCGCGCTCATCAAGATCCGTCCTGAATTGTGCTGATGCCTTATGCGACATAGCATACTGGAGCGCACGGGGTTCGTTAAGTTTTGAAATCATAGAAAAAACAGATGTTTACAAAATCACGTCGAACCCCGCCCTGTGCTTAACCGTGTCGCGCCAGCTTTTCCGCGAGTGCTTCGGCGTTGGGGTGGTAATACCGCTTCAGCATCTGGAGCGATTTGTGTCCGGTCACGGCGGACAACTCCGCAAGGTTGGTCAGCTTCTCGGCAAGTCTGGTGGTGGCCGTGTGCCGCAGGTCGTGAAAGTGAAGCCCGCCGATTCCCGCTCGCTCGCACGCCAGCTTGAACCGCAGGTGCAGGGCCGGTTCCGAGATTGGGAACACGCGCCCGTCAATGGAGCGCGCCATGTGCTTGAGGGTGTCGATCGCACGGGGTGACAGCGGCACAAGGCGTCGTGTGCCGTTTTTGGTGTCGGGAAGCAGGGCGGTGCGCTTGTCGAGGCTGACATGCTCCCACCGCAGCGCAAGCAGTTCGCCGCGCCGCATGGCTGTTTCCAGTGCAAGGATGATGATCGGCTGGAGCCAGGGACTACGACGCCCGACAGGGGCCGATGCGGTCAGCAGGCTGGCCTCTTCATCGTGCGATAGCACGCGCTCCCGCCCTTGGGGCTGTCGGGGCTTACGGATCGCCTGAACGGCGTTTTCAACCGGGAGGCCCCATTCCCGGCGCGCATGGTTCAGGACCGACGAAATCAGTGCGAGGTCCCGCAAAACGGTGCCTGCTGATACGGTCTTCAAACGCTCGTCGCGGAACTTCGCCACCGCTGCGGCGCTGAGGTTTGCCAGTGAATGCTTGGCGAGCTTGTTTGCCCGCAGGGCGTTCAGGCGGATGGCCTCATCCTTCGCTCCCTTCTTACAGGGCGTGACCTCTTCCGCGTACCGCAGCAGGACGTCCGCAAGGGTTGTTCGCTCGACTGAGGCGCGGTTCTGGTGCGTGCCCTTGTCCATCTCGACTTCGATGGACCGTGCCCATGTTTCCGCGTCCGCCTTCGATGCGAAGGACTTGGTTTCGGGCGGGAAGCCGTGCCGTGTGACGCGACATTGCCACCTGTTCCCGCGTTGCCTGATTGATGCCATCGTTGCCCCCAGTTGGACAAACGATGGACAGAACGCCGATTTGGTTGGGGTGCTGCGCTCGGGTGTCGGGTTTGGAAGGCAACCGATCAAGCTATAGGGTTCAACAGCGTCCCAGCGAAATCAGTGCTTTAGCCTCACGCCTTCCAGTGCCCCGACTTGCCGCCCAGCTTCTCCATCAGCTGGATGCCCTCCATGCGCATGCCGCGGTCCACCGCCTTGCACATGTCGTAGATGGTGAGCAGGCCGACGTTGAGCGCGGTGAGCGCCTCCATCTCGACGCCGGTGCGGCCGACGGTCTCGGCGGTGACCGTGCAGCGGATGGCGTGCGCGGCCGCGTCGAGCTCGAACTCGACCGCGACGCGGGTGAGCGGGATGGGGTGGCAGAGCGGGATCAGCTCGCTGGTGCGCTTGGAGGCCTGGATCGCGGCGATGCGGGCGATGCCGAGCACGTCGCCCTTCTTCGCGCTGCCCGTTTCCACCATCTCGAAGGTGGCGGGCAGCATGTGGATGCGGCCGGTGGCGACCGCGACGCGGCGGGTTTCGGCCTTGGCGCCGACGTCGACCATGTGGGCCTGGCCGTCGGCGTCGAAGTGGGTCAGCGGACTGGATTCCGGAGTGCTCATGGTGGGGCAGGGCAGAAGATGCGGGTGTGCCGCGGCGGCAATCGCCACGCGGCGGGAGGCGCCGCTACACGTCGATACATCGGCGGGGGAACGGGCGCGGATCGGCGGGTATCATAGCACCCGATGATGCGCCGACCCCTCGCCCTGCTGCTCAGCCTCGCGCTGGCCCTGCCTGCGCCGGCCCCCGTGCTCGCCGCCGATCTGCCCGATCTCGGCGACGTGGCCGCGTCCGAACTCTCTCCCGCGGCCGAACGCAAGATCGGCGAACAGATCATCCGCGAGATCCGCTGGCGTGACGCGGCCTATCTCGACGATGCGGAGGTCGAGGAGTACGTGAACCGCCTCGGCCAGCGCCTGGCGGCGGTGAGTAACAACCCGGGACTCGACTTCGACTTCTTCGTCGTGCGCGACGCCACGCTCAACGCCTTCGCGCTGCCGGGCGGCTTCATCGGCGTGCACACCGGGCTGATCCTGGCGGCGGAGGGCGAGTCCGAGTTCGCCTCGGTGCTCGGCCACGAGATCGCCCACGTCACCCAGCGCCACATCGCGCAGATCGTCGGCAAGCAGAGCCAGTCGGCGATGCTGATGATCGCCTCGATGCTGGTCGCGGTGCTGGCCGCGCGCAGCAACTCGGATGTGAGCACCGCGGCGATCGCTGCCGGCCAGGCCGGGGCGATCCAGTCCCAACTCGGCTACACCCGCGCCTTCGAGCGCGAGGCCGACCGCGCCGGCCTCGAGACCCTGGACAAGGCCGGGCTCGACGTGCGCGGCATGCCCGGCTTCTTCGAGCGCCTGCAACGCAACACGCGTGTGTACGAGAACAGCGCGCCGGCTTACCTGCGCACCCACCCGCTGACCACCGAGCGCATCGCCGACATGGAGAACCGCGTCGCGGCGATGCGCTATCGCCAGGTGCCGGACTCGGCGGATTTCCGCTTCGCGCGTGCCAAGCTGCGCGCCAACGCCGGCCAGCCCGCCGAGGCGGTGCAGGAGCTGGAGGACCGCCTCGCGCGCGAGCCCAAGGACGAGGCGCTCGCCTACGGTCTCGCCCGTGCGCTGATGCGCGCCGGTCGCCTCGACGAGGCCGAGGCCCGCCTGCAGCCGCTGCGCGCGAAGGCGGCGGGCCTGGCCTGGGTCGAGGGGCTGGCGGCGGAGATCCGTCTCGCGCGCAACGACGCCGGGGGCGCGATCCGCATCCTCGAGGCCGCGCAGAAGCAGTTTCCGTCCAGCCGCAGCGTGAGCTACGCGCTCGCCGATGCGCGCATCCTCGGCGGACGGGCGGACGTCGCCGCGACCGAACTGCGCCGCCGCATCGACAACCGCAGCGGTGATCCGCGCCTGTGGCAGCTGCTGTCGCGCGCCTACGCGGCCCTCGGACAGCGCACCGAGCAGCACCGCACCCAGGCCGAGGTGTACTACCTGCGCGGCAGCCTGCCGGCCGCGATCGAGCAGCTTGAGATCGCGCGCAGGGCCAGCGATGGCGACTTCTATACCCTGTCGGCGGTGGATGCGCGCCTGCGCGAGCTCAAGCAGCGCCTGCTCGAGGAAAAGCGCGAGCGCTGAACGACCTCGCGCCGCATGTCGCGCAGCGTGACGGGCGCGCCTTCCGGGGCGCAATGCCATCCTTTAGAATCGGCCGCCTTCAACACGACCCAACCAGGGAGCGGGGATGAGATACGACAAGGAAGTGGATGCGCGCGGGCTCAACTGCCCGCTACCGATCCTGCGGGCCAAGAAGATGCTGTCCGAGATGCAGAGCGGACAGATCGTCCGCGTGCTGGCGACCGATCCCGGGTCGATCAAGGATTTCCAGGCGTTTGCGCGCCAGACCGGCAACGAGTTGCTCGGCCAGGGTGAAACGTCCGACAAGGCCTACGAGTTCTTCCTGAAGCGGAAGTAGTTTTCGGCGCTTGCCGGAGTTCCGCGCGGGCTGGGGCGCCGCATCGCGACTCGCGTCGCTCCCACGGGCGCTTTCGGAAGGAGCGACGCAAGTCGCGATTTCGGCGCTGGAGGAAGCGAAGCGCTACGGCATTGGTAGGAGCGACGCAAGTCGCGATTCCGGCGTCGGAGGAAGCGCGACGCGCATTTGAACGGAATGCACGCGCGCCCTCCGTGCGGCCATCAGCCCCCCAGCTTGGCGAGCTGCGGCTTGAGCTTGCCCACCGTGGCCTTGAAGCCCGCCAGGCGGTCGCGTTCCTGCTGCACCACCGCGGCCGGCGCGCGGTCTACGAAGCTGGCGTTGCCGAGCTTGCCTTCGGCCTTGGCGATCTCGCCCTCCAGGCGGGCGATCTCCTTGCCCAGACGCTCGCGCTCGGCGGCGACGTCGATCTCCACCTTCAGCATCAGGCGGGTCTCGCCTGCGACCGCGACCGGGGCGAGCTCGTCGGCGCCGATCTCGTCCACGACCTGCACCTCGGCGAGCTTGGCGAGGCCGGCGAGGTAAGGCGCGTACAGCGCCAGTGCCGCCTTGTCGCCCGCGGCCACCAGCGGCAGGCGCTGCGCCGGGGAGATGTTCATCTCGCCGCGCAGGTTGCGGCAGGCGTAGATCATCGCCTTGAGCTCGGCGACCTTGGCCTCGGAGGCCTCGTCGATGCGCTTGGGCTCGGCCTGCGGGTAGCGCGCGCGCATGATGCTGTCGCCTTCCTTGCGCCCGGCGAGCGGGGCGACCGTCTGCCAGAGTTCTTCGGTGATGAAGGGGATCAGCGGGTGCGCCAGGCGCAGCACGGTCTCGAGCACGCGCAGCAGCGTGCGGCGGGTGGCGCGCTGCTGCGCCGGGGTGCCCGACTGGATCTGCACCTTGGCGAGCTCCAGGTACCAGTCGCAGTACTCGTCCCAGACGAACTCATACACCGCGCGCGCGACCAGGTCGAAGCGGTAGGCGTCGAAGTGCTCGGCCACCTCGGCCTCGGTGCGTTGCAGGCGCGACACGATCCAGCGGTCGGCGAAGGAGAAGTCGAGCACCTCGGTGGAGCAGGCGACGGTCTCGCCGATGCCGCAGTCCTGGCCCTCGCAGTTCATCAGCACGAAGCGGGTGGCGTTCCACAGCTTGTTGCAGAAGTTGCGGTAGCCCTCGCAGCGCGCGAGGTCGAACTTGATGTCGCGGCCCGGGCTGGCGAGCGAGGCGAAGGTGAAGCGCAGCGCGTCGGTGCCGAAGGCGGGGATGCCCTCGGGGAATTCCTTGCGCGTCTTCTTCTCGATGCTCTGCGCCTGCTTCGGGTTCATCAGGCCGAAGGTGCGCTTCTTGATGAGTTCGTCGAGTGCGATGCCGTCGATGAGGTCGATCGGGTCGAGCACGTTGCCCTTGGACTTGCTCATCTTCTGGCCTTCCGCATCGCGGATCAGGCCGTGCACGTACACGTGCTTGAAGGGGATCCTGCCGGTGATGTGCTTCGTCATCATCACCATGCGGGCGACCCAGAAGAAGATGATGTCGAAGCCGGTGACGAGCACGGTGGAGGGCAGGTAGAGGTCGAGCGCGTCGTTGCTCTTCTCCGGCCACTCGGCGGTCCAGTCGAGCGTGGAGAACGGCCACAGCGCGGACGAGTACCAGGTGTCGAGCACGTCGTCTTCCTGGCGCAGGCGGCCGGCGTCGTGGCGGGCGTGGAGCAGGGCGAGGCGCTCGGCGATCTCGGGGTATTGCTCGGCGGTCTGGCCTTCGCGCTGGCGCGTCTGCACCTCGGCGTCGAGGGCGTCGATGCCGCGCTGCAGGTCGGCCTTCCAGGCGCGGATCGCCTCTTCCTCGCAAGTTGCGACGTAGATGCGGCCTTCCTCGTCGTACCAGGCCGGGATGCGGTGGCCCCACCACAGCTGGCGCGAGATGCACCAGTCCTGGATGTTGTTGAGCCACTGGTTGTAGGTGTTGACCCAGTTCTCGGGGTAGAACTTGATCTCGCCCGAGGCCACGACCTCGAGCGCCTTGTCGGTGATCGACCTGCCGTCCGCGCCCGGCTTGCTCATGGCGACGAACCACTGGTCGGTCAGCATCGGCTCGATGACGACCCCGGTGCGGTCGCCGCGCGGCACCTGCATCTTGTGCGCCTTGACCTCGAGCAGCAGGCCGAGCGCCTCGAGCGCCTCGACCACCTTCTCGCGCGCCGGTACGCGGTCGAGCCCGACGACGCCCGCCGGCATCGGCACACCCTCCAGGGTGACGCCGTCGGCGGTGTAGCGCTCGGCCACCGCGGGCACGGCGCCTTCGAGGGTGAGCACGACGATGGTGTCGAGCTTGTGGCGCTGGCCCACCGCGTAGTCGTTGAAGTCGTGCGCCGGCGTGACCTTCACGCAGCCGGTGCCGAACTCGCGATCGACGTAGTCGTCGGCGATGATCGGGATATGACGGCCGGTGAGCGGCAGCTCGACGGTCTTGCCGATGAGGTGGGCGTAGCGCTCGTCCTCGGGATGCACCATCACCGCGACGTCGCCGAGCAGGGTCTCGGGGCGGGTGGTGGCGACCGTCAGTCCTTGCAGGTCACCGATGGGGCCGTCGGAGAACGGATACAGGATGTGGTAGAGCTTGCCGTCCTCTTCCTCCGACACCACCTCGAGGTCGGACACCGCGGTGCCGAGCTTGGGGTCCCAGTTCACCAGGCGCTTGCCGCGGTAGATCAGGCCCTCGTTGTAGAGGCGCACGAAGGTCTCGGTGACGGTGCGCGACAGGCCCTCGTCCATCGTGAAGCGCTCGCGCTTCCAGTCCGGACTGGTGCCGAGGCGGCGCATCTGGCGGGTGATGGTGCCGCCGGAGTATTCCTTCCACTCCCACACCTTCTCCAGGAAGCGCTCGCGGCCGAGGTCGTGGCGGCTGACGCCCTGGGCGTCGAGCTGGCGCTCGACGACGATCTGGGTGGCGATGCCGGCGTGGTCGGTGCCCGGCTGCCACAGCGTGTTGTCGCCGCGCATGCGGTGGTAGCGCGTGAGCGCGTCCATGATCGTCTGGTTGAAGCCGTGCCCCATGTGCAGCGTGCCGGTGACGTTGGGCGGCGGCAGCAGGATGCAGAAGGCGGCGGGGTTCGACTTGTCGAGCCCGGCGTCGAAAAAGCCGCGGGATTCCCATTCCGGGTACCAGCGACGTTCGATGTCGGCGGGCTCGAAGCTCTTGGCCAGTTCCATGGTGTTCTACGCGCGTGAAGGCAAAGCGCGGATTATAGCGGATGGAGCACCGGCGCCCCGGTACGAGCGCGCCATGGGGCGGTGTCGCGCCCTTCTCCCCTGCCGAACCGCGGTGGTCCGCCGTGGGAGCGACGCGAGTCGCGATTGCGGTGGCCGTCCGGCCGCAGCACAAGGCAGCGGTCCCGTTCGCGACTCGCGTCGCTCCTACCGGGCAGGCGGAACGTCGTGGGGACGGTCGTCGAACAGGCTGCTGACGCGTGCAGAGATCCCGGGCAGCAACGTGGCGCGCAGGTGGGCGAGGGCTTCGTCCTGGATGCGCTCGCCGAGGCGCTCGAGTTCGCGGGCGATGATCTGCGGCAGCTCGCGCGCGGCCCATTCGTCGATTTCGCGCGCGATCGCGGTGTCGAGCTCGACCAGGCGTTCGGCGAGCTGCTGCTCTTGCGCCGCGGCGCTCCGTGCCGGTGGCGATGCCGCCGCGGATTCGGCGGCGGAGGGCGCGGACTGCGGGTGGGGTGTCTGCGGCGCGGGCGGTTCGGGCTGCGTGACGGGCTCCGGCGCTGCATCGCGCACTGTCGACGCGGCAGGCTCCCCCGCAGGCGTGAATTGCGCCGCTGCAAGGCTGCGCACGAAGGACGGCATGGCCGCCGTGCTCGCCACCGCGGCCGCCGCGAACGGCGCCTCGACCGGCTGGAAGATTTCCGCAGGCAGATCGAGGTCGTCGACGACCTCGGTCAGGATCGGCAGGTCGTCGTCGTCGAAGGCCTGCATGGTCGCGGGCGAGATCGCCGGCGCGGCATCGGCGGGCTCGGCGGGGCCCGCGCCGCCCGGCGATGGTGTGCGGGGGGAGGCTGGCGTGGCGTCCCCGCGATGGCGGCGCAGCAGCGCGTCGGCCTGGCCGAGCAGGTCGTCGGCGCGCTCGAGTTCGTCGTCGGAGTCGTCTTCCCAGCCTCTCACAGCGCCACCCTGCGTTCGGCGTCGAAGGCCTTCAGTTCGTAACCGCGCTGCCGGTAGGCGGCCCAGCGCAGGCGGGCGGCGTGCACTTCGGCGGCGTCGCGGCCGACGATCTCGACGACCATGCGAAACCCTTCCGCCTCGGCGGGAACGTCGTCGGCGAGGTTGAACAGCATGTCGGCGTGCGGCCACGGGCAGGGCTCGCCGGCTGCGCCCAGCACCACCGGGGTCTCCGCGGCCAGCGCCGACCCGACGCCGACGTGGGGCACGAAGTCGAGCGGCACCGCGGTCCATAGCGCCTGGTCGAGTCGGCGCAACTGGGTCGCGTCGGTGCAACGCAGTGCCACCTTGCGGCCGCGTGCGTGCGCCCCGGCGGCCAGCTCGTGCGCGAGCGCGAGGCGGTCGGGGGTGTTGTGATAGAACTGCACGCGCGGGGCCATGGCGGCCGCCGGCCGGCGCTCAGGCCGCATGGGCGCGGGCGCGCCCGATCAGGAAGCTGCTCAGCAGCGGCACCGGGCGGCCGGTCGCGCCCTTGGCATCGCCCGACACCCAGGCGGTGCCGGCGATGTCGAGGTGGGCCCACTTGTAGGCCTTGGCGAAGCGCGACAGGAAGCAGGCCGCGGTGATCGTGCCGGCGTAACGGCCGCCGATGTTGCCCATGTCGGCGAAGTTGCTCTTGAGCAGTTCCTGGTATTCGTCCCACAGCGGCAGCTGCCAGGCGCGGTCACCCGACTCGGTGCCACGGCGCAGGATCTCGGCGGCGAGCTCGTCGTCGTTGGCGAGCAGTCCGCTCGGGATCTTGCCGAGCGCGACCACGCAGGCGCCGGTGAGCGTGGCGATGTCGATCACGCACTCGGGCTTGAAGCGCTCGGCGTAGGTGAGCGCGTCGCACAGGATCAGGCGGCCCTCGGCGTCGGTGTTGAGCACCTCGATGGTCTGCCCCGACATCGAAGTGACGACGTCGCCGGGCTTGGTGGCGCCGCCGCCGGGCATGTTCTCGGTCGTGGGGACGAGGCCGACCAGGTTGATCGGCAGGCCCATCTGCGCGACCGCCTTGAAGGTGCCGAGCACGCTCGCGGCGCCGCACATGTCGAACTTCATCTCGTCCATCTCGGCTGCGGGTTTGAGCGAGATGCCGCCGGTGTCGAAGGTGATGCCCTTGCCGACGAGCACGACCGGCTTCGCCTTGGCCTTGCCGCCCTTGTAGTGCATGACAATGAACTTGGGCGGCTGGTGCGAGCCGCGCGCCACGGACAGGAAGGAGCCCATGCCGAGCTTCTCCATGTCGTCGCGCTCGAGCACCTCGACGTCGAACTTGTACTGCTTGCCCAGGGACTCGGCCGTTTCCGCCAGGTGGGTGGGAGTGCAGTGGTTGCCGGGCAGGTTGCCGAGGTCCTTCGCCAGCGCCATGCCGCTGGCGATCGCGTGGCCCTGCAGGACGGCGGTGTCGAGCTCGGCGCCGAGCTCGCAGCTCACCAGCAGGCAGAGCTTCTTCGCGCCACGCTCCTTCCGGGTCTTCTTGTCGGACTTGAGTGCGTCGAAGCGGTAGGCGCCGTCGGCGAGGATGCGCGCGGCCTGCTGCAGCCGCCACGCCATGTCGCGACCGGAGAGCTCTGCGTCGGCGAGCGCGACCACGGCGTCCTTCGCCGGCCCGGCGGAGATCGCCTTCGCCGCGGCGGCGAGCGCGTCGCGGTACGCCTTGTCGCCGAACTCGTCGTGCTTGCCCAGGCTCACCAGCAGCACGCGCTCGGCGTGCACGCCGGGCAGGTCATGCACCAGCAGCGTGGCGCCCGCCTTGTCCTCGAGGTCGCCACGCTTGATCAGGGCGGCCAGGCGGCCTTCGGCAGCACCGTCGGCCGCGGCCGAGAGGGCGGGGAGACGGCCTTCGGCAAACGCGCCGAGTACCAGCAGGCCAGTCTTGAGCTTGGCCGGGCTGCCGGTCTTTATGGTAAATTCCATGCGTTTTTCCTTGTTTGGATGCCTGGTTTCGATTGCCGAAGATTATGGCGCGTTCGCAACCGGGGCGTCAAAAACGCTTCCCATCCACATCCGCCGCGGCCTGCCGCCCGGCCTCATCCCGGTATCGACCCCCGCCCGATGATCTTCCGGCGCGCCCTGCAACGGGAATTCGCGCAGACGGCCGCCGCGGTCTTCGTGGCGCTGTTCGCGATCCTGATCTCCACCGTGCTCATCCGCCTGCTCGGCCAGGCGGCGGGCGGGCGCGTGCCGCCCGATGCCGTGGTGGCGCTGATCGGGTTTGGCGCGCTTGCGCAGCTGCCCACGGTGCTGACGCTCACCTTG
This sequence comes from Thauera aminoaromatica S2, assembly GCF_000310185.1. GTDB lineage: Bacteria > Pseudomonadota > Gammaproteobacteria > Burkholderiales > Rhodocyclaceae > Thauera > Thauera aminoaromatica. The sequence goes on from NZ_AMXD01000012.1 coordinate 26,118, forward strand.
TTCATCGCCATCCTGGTGTCGCTGTCGCGCAGCTACCGGGATTCCGAGATGGTGGTGTGGTTCGCCTCGGGTGTGCCCCTCACCGCCTGGATCCGGCCGGTCCTGATGTTCGCGCTGCCCGTCGTGCTGGTGGCCGGTGGCGGCTCGCTCTACCTGACGCCGTGGTCACAGCAGAAGAGCGCGGAATACCGCGAGCGCCTGGAGAATCGCGACGATACCCATCGCGTCGCGCCCGGCGTCTTCCGCGAGTCCGCGAGCGCGCAGCGGGTGTTCTTCGTCGAGGTCGGCGCCGGCGAGGATGGCCGGGTGCGCAATGTCTTCGTCAGCGAGCAGACCCGCAGCGGCCAGTTGGTGGTGATCGCCTCGGCCGAAGGCTACCTGCGCGGCGATGCGGACGGCCGGCGGTTTGTCGTGCTCGAGAAAGGGCGGCGCTACGACGGGACCCCGGGTACGCCCGAGTACCGGGTAATGGAGTTCGATCGCTACGAAGTGCAGGTCGAGCAGAAGCAGGTCGCGGGCCAGCAGGCACGCATCCGCGCGCTTCCGACCGCGGTGCTGCTCGCGCAGCCCGAGCCGCGCGGCCTCGGCGAACTCGTCGGCCGCTTCGGCGTGCCGGCGGTCGCGTTGCTGCTGGCCTTGATGGCGATCCCGCTGTCCTTCGTCAATCCGCGCGCCGGGCGTGCGAACAACCTGCTGGTGGCGCTGCTCGTGTACCTGCTCTACAGCAACGCGATTTCCGTGTTCCAGTCCTGGGTTGCGCAGGGCAAGCTGCCCTTCGTGGCCGGATTGCTGCTGCCCCACGTGGTGGTGCTGGCGGTGCTGGCGCTGATGTTCCACAAGCGCCTGGCGATCTCGCCGTTCTGGCGGAGGCGTGCATGAGCGCACCCGCACGGCCGCCCGAAGGGAGGCGCTCGGCGCCCTCCCGAAGGATGTCGCCCGGCGGCAGGAGGGGAGTCCGGTGAGTCCGGTTCTGCTGCGCTATCTCGCGCGCGAGATCTTCGCCGCCAGTGCGCTGGTGCTGGTGGCCTTTCTCGGCCTGTTCGCCTTCTTCGACTTCATCAACGAGCTCGAGGACGTGGGCAAGGGCGGCTACACGCTCTACCAGGCCCTGGTGTATGTCGGACTCACCCTGCCGGCGCGGGTGTATGAGCTGATGCCGATCGCGGTGCTGATCGGCACCCTGTATGCGCTGGCGACCTTGGCGAAGAACTCCGAGATCACCGTGATGCGAGCCTCGGGGATGTCGAACGCGCTGCTGACGAGCGTGCTCGGCCTGATCGGCGGAGTGTTCGCCGTGCTGATCTTCCTGGTCGGCGAATACGTGGCGCCGCCCGCGGAGGCCGCCGCGGAGGAGTGGAAGCTCACCGCCACGCAGGCGACCGTCTCGCAGCAACTGCGCTCGGGCCTGTGGGTGAAGGACGGCCGGCTCGTGCTCAACGTGCGCACGCTGATGCCCGACCGCAGCATGCGCGGTGCGCGCATCTATGCCTTCGATGAAGACTACGCGCTCGAATCGATCGCCGAAGCGGCGACCGGCGTGTTCGACGGCAGCGGGGAGTGGAAGCTGCTCGACGTGCAGCGTACGCGCTTCCACGGCGATCGCACCGAGATCGAGCGCCTGCCCGAAATCCGCTGGCGTTCGGAGCTGACGCCGGAGGTGCTGGGGGTGCTCATGGTGTCGCCCGAGCACATGCCCTTCGGTCGCCTGTGGACCTACATCAACCACCTGCGCGACAACAACCAGAACGCCGACCGCTTCGAGATCGCGCTGTGGAAGAAGCTGATCTACCCCTTCACCGCGTTGGTGATGATGGCGTTGGCGATGCCCTTCGGTTTCATCCACGACCGCATGGGCGGCGCGAGCGCGCGCATCTTCATGGGGGTGATGCTGGGCGTGGGCTTCCACCTCCTCAACGGCCTGTTCTCCAACCTCGGCATGATCAACGCCTGGCCGCCCTTCATGGCTGCGCTGACGCCCAGCCTGATCTTCCTCGCGGCCGCGTTCTGGCTCATGCATCGCGTCGAACGGCGCTGAGCAGGGGGCCACGGAGGAGGCGTCCCGGCGCGTGTCCAGGCGTCGCAATCGCGACTCGCGTCGCTCCTGCAACGGACTCCCAGCGCCGCAGCCGCGCCGCAGGAGCGACGCAAGTCGCGATCGACGGGCCGGCGTGGCCGCGCCTGCCAAGCCCCGCCGCGCGGCTGCGGTGAACGAAAAAACGGGCCCGAAGGCCCGTTTCGATGAAGCGAACGCCGGAGCGATCAGGCTTCCTGTTGCTGCTGGGCGGCACGCTTGGCGGCGGCGGCCTTGTAGTCCAGCTTTTCCTTGATGCGCGCCGACTTGCCCGAGCGCTGGCGCAGGTAGTACAGCTTGGCACGACGCACGTCACCGCGACGCTTGACCTCGACGCCGGCGACCAGCGGCGAGTAGGTCTGGAAGGTACGCTCGACGCCCTCGCCCGAGGAGATCTTGCGGACGATGAAGGAGGAGTTCAGGCCGCGGTTGCGCTTGGCGATGACCACGCCTTCATAGGCCTGCAGACGCTCGCGGTTGCCTTCCTTGACCTTCACCTGGACGATCACGGTGTCGCCGGGACCGAACTCGGGGATGGTCTTGCCCTGCGAGACGCGGGCCATTTCTTCCTGTTCGAGTTGCTGAAGCAGGTTCATTGCAGATACTCCGTCGATGTTATCGGCCTTCGCCTCTTGCGCCGGCCTGGCCGCAGAGCAGGTCGCAACCTGATGCGCGCCGTTTGTGAAAGGACGCTCAGCCGCGCTGGGGTTCCAGTGCGTCCTGCGTCCCGGCTTGCTCCTGCCTGAACTCTTCAAGCAGTTTCAATTCGGTCTTGCTGAGCTGGCGCGCCGCGAGCAGGTCGGGGCGGCGCAGCCAGGTGCGGCCGAGCGACTGCTTCAGGCGCCAGCGGCGGATTGCCGCATGGTTGCCCGACAACAGCACCTCGGGCACGCGTTCGTCTTCGTACCGCTCCGGCCGCGTGTAGTGCGGACAGTCCAGCAGGCCGTCGGCGAAGGAATCCTCCTGCGCCGAGCCGGCGGTGTTCAGTGCGCCGGGCAGCTGGCGCACGATCGCGTCGAGCAGCACCATCGCCGGCAGCTCGCCGCCCGACAGCACGAAGTCGCCGAGCGAAAGCTCTTCGTCGACCTCGCGGTCGATCAGGCGCTGATCCACGCCTTCGTAGCGCCCGCACAGCAACACCAGCGCGGGCTCGGCGGCGAGTTCCAGCACCACCTCCTGCTCCAGCCTGCGCCCCTGCGGCGACAGGTAGATGACCCGCCCGCTACGTCCGAGCGCCCTTTCCTGCGCCGTGCGTGCGGCGCGGATCGCCTGCATCAGCGGCTCGGCCAGCATCACCATGCCGGGGCCGCCGCCGTAGGGGCGGTCGTCCACCGTGCGATGCGGATCGCTGGTGAAGTCGCGCGGGTTGTGGAACCCGAGCGCGTACAGCCCGCGATCGATCGCCCTCCGCGTGATGCCGCTGCCGGTGAGCGCGGCGAACATCTCGGGGAAGAGGGTGATCACGTCGTATCGACGCGGGCCGCCTGCAACGCCCGAAGGGCTCGCCTGCTGTGTTTCGCCTTGCGGGCTCTGCGGATTCACCGGCCTTCCACAGTCCCGTGTTACCAGTCTTTCTGCCAGGCGACCCGGATGCGCCGCGTGGCCAGGTCGACGTCGAGCACGTAGGCGGCGACGAAGGGGATCAGGCGTTCGACCCCCTCTTCACCTTCGCCTTCACGCACCTGCAACACGTCGTGCGCGCCGGTCGAGATCAACCCTGCGACCGTGCCCATCGCTTCACCCGCCTCGTTCTCGACCGCCAGGCCGACGAGGTCGCCCCAGTAGTACTCGCCCTCGGCAGGCTTGGGCAGCGCCTCGCGCGGCGCGGCGATGTAGAAGCCGTCGATCGCCTCGGCGGCGCCCCGGTCGGATATCTCGGCCAGTGCGGCCACCAGCCCCTTGCCGTGCGGCCGGCAGGCGCTCAACGTGTATTGCTTCCACGCCTCGGCGGGCGCGTCGTCGTCGCTGCACAGCCACCAGTGCGACATATTCCGCCACGAGGCGGGGTCGTCACCGAAGGGATGGATCTTGATCCAGCCCTGAACGCCAAAAGGGGCGACGATGCGCCCCAGTACGATCATGCGCCGCTCGGCCGCTGATCGAAGTCGATCAGGCCGCGGCCGTGCCGGCCTGCTTGACCAGGCGAGCGACGGTGGGCGAGAGCTGGGCGCCGTTCTGCTGCCAGTAGGCGAGGCGCTCGGCGTTGATCACGAGGCCTTTCTCGGCGCCCGAGGCGATCGGGTTGTAGAAGCCGACGCGCTCGATGAAGCGACCGTCGCGGCGGTTGCGCGAATCGGCAACGACCATGTTGAAGAACGGGCGCTTTTTGGCGCCACCACGGGCAAGGCGAATGACGACCATCTGGATGTTCCTGATCGGTGGATGCGAAAAACCGCGGATTATAGGGGAGTCGCCCGTCGCGGACAAGGTTTTATTGCGGCCGACGAGCGATTCCTCGACATCTTCCGCGTACCGGCGCCGGGTGTCCGCAGTGTTGCGGCGTGTGTGCGCGGGATGGGGATAGAATGTGACCCGAGCAATGTTTCTCCGGGGACCATGGAAGCGCCTTCGACACCGTCCGATGCCGAGCAGTCGCTGCTGCGCTGGCTCGACAGCGAGCCTGCAGACGCCGTGGAGGATGACCTCGCCGCGCTGCGAGCGCGCATGCACGACGCTTTTGGCGGCACCGCTGCCGGTCCGGCGACGAGCGACGCGTTGTTGTGCGCGCTGGCCGAGCGCATGGGCGACATCGGTGGCCGGCTGCGGCCCTTGCTGCTCGCGAGACAGCTCCCGGTGGACGTGCCGCTGTTCGAGGCGAACGAGCAGTTGTGCGTGCTCGCGCTCGATGTCGCCACGGCCGTCTCGGCTGCAGCCGGGCGCGCCGGAAGGGCGCGGCCGGGGGGCGGAGCGGAGCTCTGCGAATACGCGATCGGCGTGGTGACCGAGATCTTCGTGCTGAGCGCGCTGGCGGCGGCTGCGCCTCCCGCGGGGACTTGGCGGTTGGCGCACGACTTCGCGGCGCACCATGAGGTTGCCGCGGCTGCCGCGGACGATCCCCTGCGCTGTGCCTACCTGCGTCTGCTGGCCGTCGCGGTCGCACAGCCCGAGGGGCTTACCGGCCGCGAGATCGCCTGGTTGTACGACTTTCTCGATGCGCGTGTTCTCGGCGCCGCGGTGCTCGCGCGCGGCACCGGCGACACGAGCGCATCGGCGTGGTGGATCGACCTCGGCGCCGACCTGGGGCCGCAATCCGTGGCGCGGCGGCCGGCGCCCTCGGAGTCGGTGCTCGGCGGCGATCTGTGGAGCTTCAATCCGCGCCCGATGGCGCAGAAGCTGGGCGAGTGCATAGAGTGGGTGACGGCGCGCATGACCGCGGCAGAACTCGCGGGCATGCAGGGCGAAGTCGAGTCGCTGGATGCCGAGGAGGCGCTGTTTCCGCCTGGCCTTTCACCCCTCGAGACGGTGGCCTTGCTGCGCCGCCTTCGCAGCCACTGGATGGCGGCGCCGGTGCGGGGGCAGCCGCGGCGCCAGCATCAATACGTGGTTCAGGTCGGGATCGGCCTGCAATCGGTGTGGGATCTGGGCAGTGGGGGAAGGGATGACCCTGCGTTGCTGCAGGAGTGGATGGTCCTCAACGAAAGCCCGGGCGGCCTTGCGATCATGAGTGTGGCCGGCGTGCGCGGCGAGATCGAGGCGGGCGGCGCGCTGGCCCTGCGGCGAAAGCCCGAGCAGGCCTGGTCGGTGTGCATCGTGCGCTGGGTGCGCAGCGATTGCCCGGGGCAGGTGGAGGTCGGGTTGCAGATCATCGGGCAGTCCTTCCATCCGGTCATGGTCGGCTTTCGCGGGCGTGCGGTGCAGCAGCTCTCGCCCGCGCTCGCGCTGCCGATCATGGAGCCGCTGCGCCGCCATCCGGCGATGCTCGCGGTCGCCGGCACCTACGCCTCGCGCCGCTTCGTCTTCGTACGCGGGACGCAGACGGTCTATGTCGCCCAGGCACGCGCGCTCGGGCTCGACCTGCAGACGCCGAGCGTCGAACTTTTCCAGTACGAGATCGATCCCTATCCGATCTGAGCGCATTGCCCGCGTGCGCCTTCGGGCTGCGGGTGGCCGGCGACGCCGCGCGATATAATCCGCTCCCCTTCCGGAACTGGCATCCGATGCACGAAATCCTCGTCCTCTACTACAGCCACCGCGGTTCGGTGCGCGCGCTCGCCGAGCACATCGCCGCCGGCATCCATCAGGTGCCGGGCGCGGTGGCGCGGGTGCGCACGGTGCCGCGGGTGTCCGCCGTGTGCGAGGCGGTGGAGGACGACATCCCGGCGTCCGGGCCGCCCTACGTCGAGGTCGCCGACCTGGAGGAGTGCGTCGGCCTGGCGCTCGGCAGCCCGACGCGCTTCGGCAACATGGCGGCGCCGATGAAGTACTTCCTCGACGGACTTGCCGGTGCCTGGCTCAACGGCGCCCTCGAGGGCAAGCCGGGCTGCGTGTTCACGTCCTCGTCCAGCCTGCATGGCGGGCAGGAGAGCACGCTGCTGTCGATGATGCTGCCGCTCTTCCATCACGGCATGCTGGTGCTCGGCCTGCCGTTCTCCGAGCCGGCGCTCGGCGAGACGCGCAGCGGCGGCACGCCCTATGGCGCGAGTCATGTCTCCGGGAGCGAGGGCGATTCTGCGCCGAGCGCAGAGGAGATCGCGCTCGCGCAGGCGCAGGGCCGGCGCCTTGCCGAGGTGGCGATGCGCCTGGCGGGGTCGCGATGAACGCGCGCATGCTGAGCGTGGTGTCGAGCGTCGCGCTGCTGGCGCTGATCGCGCTGTGCGTGATCTGGGAGGGCTGGCTCGCCCCGCTGCGTCCGGGCGGCTCGTGGATGATGCTGAAGGCGCTGCCGCTTCTGCCGGCGGTGTTCGGCGTGCTGCGCGGCCGCCGCTACACCTCGCAGTGGCTGTCGATGCTGTCGCTGCTGTATTTCACCGAGGGTGTGCTGCGCGCCACCGACCCCGGGCTCACCGGCGTGTTCGCCCTCGTCGAGGTCTTCCTCGCGGTCGTGTTGTTCACCAGCACGATGCTGCATGCCCGTGCGACGGCTCCCTCCCGCGCGCAGTGAGGCGGGCGGGGCGGGGTCGGCAAGTTCCGCACCCGCCCTTCGCTCCTGACGCCTTACGCCCTCATACCTGCGGGTTGAGCCGTTCGGCTCCCACGTGCAGCTTGTTGAGCGCGTTCAGGTAGGCCTTGGCCGAGGCGACGATGATGTCGGTGTCGGCGCCCTGTCCGTCCATCACGCGGCCGTCGCGCGACAGGCGCACGGTGACCTCGCCCTGGGCGTCGGTGCCGCTGGTGATCGCGTTCACCGAGTAGAGCAGCAGCTCGCTTCCCGTCGTCGCCACCGTCTCGATCGCCTTGAAGGCGGCGTCCACCGGGCCGGAGCCGTTGGCACGGGCGTGCTTCTCGGCGCCGCCGATCGACAGGGTGATCTCGGCCACCGGCGTCTCGCCGGTCTCGGAGTGGAAGCGGGTCGACACCAGGCGGTACTGCTCGGGCGCCGGGGTCACCGCCTCGTCGCGCATCAGCGCGGTGAGATCTTCGTCGAAGATCTCCGACTTGCGGTCGGCGAGCTCCTTGAAGCGCGCGAAGGCCTGGTTCAGGTGCTCCTCGCTCTCGATCTCGATGCCGAGCTCCTGCAGGCGGGCGCGGAAGGCGTTGCGACCGGAGAGCTTGCCGAGCACGAGCTTGTTGGCGCCCCAGCCGACGTCCTCGGCGCGCATGATCTCGTAGGTCTCGCGGTGCTTGAGCACGCCGTCCTGGTGGATGCCGGACTCGTGCGCGAAGGCGTTGGCGCCGACGATGGCCTTGTTGGGTTGCACCGGGTAGCCGGTGACCTGCGAAACCAGCTTCGAGGCCGGGACGATCTGCGTGGTGTCGACGCCGGTCTCGACCGGGAAGATGTCGGCGCGGGTGCGCACCGCCATGACGATCTCTTCGAGCGATGCGTTGCCCGCGCGCTCGCCCAGGCCATTGATGGTGCACTCGACCTGGCGCGCGCCCGTGCGCACCGCGGCGAGCGAGTTGGCCACGGCCAGCCCGAGGTCGTTGTGGCAATGCACCGACCACACCACCTTGTCCGAGTTGGGCACGCGCTCGATCAGCGTGCGCACGGTGGCGGCGAACTGCTCGGGGACGTTGTAGCCGACCGTGTCGGGCACGTTGATGGTCTTCGCGCCGGCGTCGATCACGGCCTCGAAGATGCGCACCAGGAAGTCGATCTCGGAGCGGCCGGCATCCTCTGCGGAAAACTCGACGTCGTCGGTGTATTCGCGCGCCCAGCCGATCGCCTTGACCGCCTGCTCGACGACCTGATCGGGCGTCATGCGCAGCTTCTTCTCCATGTGGATCGGGCTGGTGGCGATGAAGGTGTGGATGCGGCCGCGCGCCGCCGGCCGGATGGCCTCGCCGGCGCGGCGGATGTCGTGCTCGTTGGCGCGCGCCAGCGAGCACACGGTGGATTCCTTGATCGCCTCGGCGATCGAGCGCACCGCCTCGAAGTCGCCATTGGAGGCGGCGGCGAAGCCGGCCTCGATGACGTCGACCCGCATGCGTTCGAGCTGGCGGGCGATGCGCAGCTTCTCGTCGCGCGTCATCGACGCGCCGGGGCTCTGCTCGCCGTCGCGCAAGGTGGTGTCGAAGATGATCAGCTTGTCTTTCATGGCTTGCTCCCGGGGTCGGATGAAGCGCCCTCGACGGGCGCGGCGGCGGCGTCGCCGGCTTGTGCGGTGTACGCGGCCGCCTGGGGTGCGGCGGGTTCGGCGCGATGGGTGCGGCGCCGGCGCCAGCGCAGCGCGGCGACCACGTAGCCCGAGCCGGCGTAGGCGAGGAAGAGGCCGAAGAGGATGCCGGGCGGGTAGCTGGAGATGAGCGCGAAGGCGAGCACCAGCGCGATCAGCACGATGAAGGGCACGCTCTTGCGCAGGTTGATGCTCTTGCCGCTCCAGAACAGCACGTTGCTGACCATGGAGACGCCGGCGAAGATGGTCAGCACCGCGGCGTACCAGCGCAGCTCGTTGCCGGCGAAGCCGTTGTCGATGCCCACCCACACCATGCCGGCGACCAGGGCCGCCGCCGCGGGACTGGGCAGGCCCTGGAAGTAGCGCTTGTCGACCACGTCGATGTTGGTGTTGAAGCGTGCCAGGCGCAGCGCGGCCCCGGCGCAGTAGATGAAGGCGGCGACCCAGCCGAGCTTGCCGAGGTCCTGCAGCGCCCACTCGTACATCACCAGCGCCGGTGCGGCGCCGAAGGAGACCATGTCGGAGAGCGAGTCGTACTCGGCGCCGAACTCGCTCTGGGTGTTGGTGAGGCGGGCAATGCGGCCGTCGAGGCCGTCGAGCACCATGGCGACGAAGATCGCCACCGCGGCGTACTCGAAGCGCTGGTTCATCGCCTGCACGATCGCATAGAAGCCGGCGAACAGCGCTGCGGTGGTGAACAGGTTCGGCAGGATGTAGATGCCGCGGCGGCGCTTGTCGGACAAGGGCAGCGGGGCGTGTTCGTTATCGGGCACCTTGGGCGTCGCCTCCGTGGATTCCAGGATCGTCATTTTAGCGTACGCGCGCGCCGTGCCGGCTGCAAAAGCGCCCGCGCCGCCGCATGACGATCCTGCGGTGCGTGCGCTTGCGCGGGCGATCGGGCGCAGCAATGAAAAAGGCCGGCACCGCGAGTGCGGTACCGGCCCTTGGACCGAACGCCGGGGCGATCAGTTCTTCGACTTGTCGACCAGGGCCTTGGCCTTGATCCACGGCATCATGTCGCGCAGCTGGCCACCGACCTTCTCGATCTGGTGGTCGGCGTTGAGGCGGCGGTAGGCGGTCATGCTCGGGTAGTTGGTCTTGCCCTCGAGGATGAACATCTTGGCGTACTCGCCGGTCTGGATGCGCTTGAGCGCGTTGCGCATGGCAGCGCGCGACTGCTCGTTGATGACCTCGGGCCCGGTCACGTACTCGCCGTATTCGGCGTTGTTCGAGATCGAGTAGTTCATGTTGGCGATGCCGCCCTCGTACATCAGGTCGACGATCAGCTTGAGCTCGTGCAGGCACTCGAAGTAGGCCATCTCGGGGGCGTAGCCGGCTTCCACCAGGGTCTCGAAGCCCATCTTGACCAGCTCGACGGCGCCGCCGCACAGCACGGCCTGCTCGCCGAAGAGGTCGGTCTCGGTCTCTTCGCGGAAGTTGGTCTCGATCACGCCGCCCTTGGTGCCGCCGTTGGCAGCGGAGTACGACAGGGCGATGTCCTTGGCCTTGCCCGAGCGGTCCTGGTAGATCGCGATCAGGGTCGGCACGCCGCCCCCGCGCAGGTACTCGGAGCGCACGGTGTGGCCGGGGCCCTTGGGGGCGACCATGATGACGTCGAGATCGGCACGCGGCACGATCTGGTTGTAGTGCACGTTGAAGCCGTGGGCGAAGGCGAGCACGGCGCCCTTCTTGATGTTCGGCTCGATGTCGTCGCGATAGACCTGGGGCGCGGTCTCGTCCGGCAGCAGGATCATGACGAGGTCGGCGGCCTTGACGGCTTCGCCGATTTCCTTGACGGCCAGGCCGGCGGCCTCGGCCTTGGCCCACGAGCTGCCGTCCTTGCGCAGGCCGACGGTGACATTCACGCCGGAGTCGCGCAGGTTCTGGGCATGGGCGTGGCCCTGCGAGCCGTAGCCGACGATGGTGACCTGCTTGCCCTTGATCAGCGAGAGGTCGGCGTCCTTGTCGTAGTAAACCTTCATGTCTTTCCTTTGGTTCGATGTGGAGCGGGGGAGGGGGGAGCTCAGACCTTGAGCACGCGGTCGCCGCGGCCGATGCCGCAGACGCCCGAGCGCACGGTCTCGAGGATCAGTGCCGGGTCGATCGCGCCGATGAAGGCGTCGAGCTTGCCCTGGTTGCCGGTGAGTTCGACGACGTAGGAGGCGTCGGTGACGTCGATGATGCGGGCGCGGAAGATGTCGGCGGTGCGCTTGATCTCCTCGCGGTCCTTGCCGGTGGCGCGCACCTTGACCAGCATGAGTTCGCGCTCGATGTGGGCGGCCTCGGAGATGTCGACGACCTTGACGACCTCGACCAGTTTGTTCAGCTGCTTGGTGATCTGCTCGATGATCTCGTCGGAACCGGTGGTGACGATGGTCATCCGCGACATCGAGAAGTCCTCGGTCGGAGCCACGGTCAGCGATTCGATGTTGTAGCCGCGCGCCGAGAACAGGCCGGACACGCGCGACAGCGCGCCGGATTCGTTTTCGATCAGGAGGGAAATGACGTGACGCATGGTGATGTGTTCCGGATTCGGTAGGAGGCGATCAAAGGTCTTCGGCCGACAGGATCATCTCGGTGAGACCCTTCCCGCCCTGCACCATCGGATAGACGTTTTCGGTCTGGTCGATCTGGAAATCGAGGAACACGAGCTCGTCCTTGTGGGTGGTGAAGGCCTCGCGCAGCGCACCCTCGACGTCGGCCGGCCGGTCGACACGGATGCCGACGTGGCCGTAGGACTCGGCCAGCTTGGCGAAGTCGGGCAGGGAGTCCATGTAGGACTCGGAGTAGCGCCCGCCGTGGAACAGCTCCTGCCACTGGCGCACCATGCCCAGGTAGCGGTTGTTGAGGTTGCAGATCTTGATCGGCAGGCGGAACTGCTTGCAGGTCGAGAGCTCCTGGATGTTCATCTGGATCGAAGCCTCGCCGGTCACGCAGGCCACCTGCATGTCGGGGTTGGCGAGCTTGGCGCCCATGGCATAGGGCATGCCCACGCCCATCGTGCCCAGGCCGCCCGAGTTGAGCCAGCGCCGCGGCTTGTCGAAGCCGTAGTACTGCGCCGCCCACATCTGGTGCTGGCCGACGTCGGAGGTGACGATGGCGTCGCCACCGGTGACTTCCCACAGCTTCTGGATCACGAACTGCGGCTTGATGATCTCGTCCGAGTTCTTGTAGACCATGCACTTGCGCTCGCGCCACTGCTCGATCTGCTTCCACCACGAGGCCAGCGCCTCGGGGTTGGGGCGCGCCTCGCCGGATTCGATCTGGCGGATCATCTCGTCGAGCACTTCCTTGACGTCGCCGACGATCGGAGTGTCGACGCGCACGCGCTTGGAGATCGACGAGGGATCGATGTCCACATGGATGATCTTGCGCGGCTCTTCGGCGAAGTGCGCCGGATTGCCGATCACGCGGTCGTCGAAGCGGGCGCCGACGGCGAGCAGCACGTCGGAGTAGTGCATCGCCATGTTGGCTTCAAAGGTGCCGTGCATGCCCGGCATGCCGAGGAACTGGCGGTCGCTCGAGGGGTAGCCGCCGAGGCCCATGAGGGTGTTGGTGATCGGGTAGCCGAGGAGCCGCGTGAGCTTGACGAGCTGCTCGGCCGCGTTGGAGAGCACCACGCCGCCGCCGGTGTAGATCATCGGGCGCTTGGCTTCGAGCAGCAGCTGCACCGCCTTCTTGATCTGGCCCGAGTGGCCCTTGGTCACCGGGTTGTACGAGCGCATCGAGATCTCTTTCGGGTACTCGTACTCGCAGCGCTGCATCGACACGTCCTTCGGGATGTCGACCAGGACCGGGCCGGGGCGGCCGGTGCGGGCGAGGTGGAAGGCCTTCTTCATCGTCGCGGCGATGTCGCGCACGTCCCTGACGAGGAAGTTGTGCTTGACGCACGGGCGGGTGATGCCGACCGTGTCGACTTCCTGGAAGGCGTCCTGGCCGATCGCGGCGACCGGCACCTGGCCGGAGATGATCACCATCGGGATCGAGTCGCAGTAGGCGGTGGCGATGCCGGTGACGGCGTTGGTCGCACCCGGGCCGGAGGTCACCAGCGCGACGCCGACCTTCTCGGTGCTGCGCGCGAAACCGTCGGCGGCGTGCACGGCGGCCTGCTCGTGGCGTACCAGCACGTGGCGGACCGTTTCCTGCTGGAAGAGCGCGTCGTAGAGGAAGAGGACCGCGCCGCCCGGGTAACCGAAGACGTACTCGACCTTTTCTTCCTGCAGGCACCTGATTACAATTTCGGCTCCGGACAGCACCATCGCGAACTCGCTCTATTGGGGTTTGGATAAACGCAGAACGTTACCGGCCGCTTGCGGTTTGGTCAAGGCTGCAGGCGGTGGCCGGGAGCGCATGCGGCGACGCGCGCGCGATTGACGTTGTCCTGCGGGGCCGCGATCCCGATCCCGCCGCCGGCGGCCGCAGCGCAGGTCCTCGCGCACGCGCTCCTCCCCGGTTCCCCTACCGTTTTCCCTTTTTGCGCCGCCGCCATGCGGCGGCCTGGATCGACTCATGACGCGCAGCAAGAGCCGGGCCGGCAAGGCCGTCCCCGACGGGGCGCGCGCCGCCCAGCCCCCGGCACGGGATGCTTCCTCCCTCAAGGACACGGCCGGTGCAGGCCCAGCCGACCGCCCCTCCGCCGAGCTTGCCGGACTGCGCCGGCGCCTCGCTTCGATGCTGTACGAATCGATGCTGATGCTCGGCGTGCTCGCGCTCACCTTCCTCGTTCCCTACCTGATGCTCGGCATCGCCGCCGGGTTCGCCCCGCCCGGCTGGTTGCTCTGGCTGCACGTGTTCGGCGTGCTCGGGGGGTATTTCGTGTGGTACTGGCGGCGCGGCGGGCAGACCCTCGCGATGCAGACCTGGCGATTGAAGATCGTCACCGGTGCGGACGGGCGCATTGCCTCGCTCGGGCGCTGCTGGCTGCGCTATGCGCTCGCCTGGCCCTCGGTGCTGCTGGGCGGCATCGGCCTGGCGTGGGCGTTGGTCGATCGCGACCGCCAGTTCCTCCACGACCGCCTGGCCGGCACCTGCATCGTGCTGCTGCCCGCACCCGCGAAGGCCTGATCCGGCGCTTTCCCGAGTTTCCGCGCGCGCCTTTTCGTCCGCCGGCCCTGGCGGCGCGGATCGGGTACCATTCGTGCGAAGGCTTTGGTTCCGCTCCGCGCGCCCCCGTATCCGGGTGTCTCGCCGGGTGACACGAGGATCGAACGATGGCCGGGATGCTGGCCCACGGGCCCTACGCCGAATTCGCCGTGCTGCTGATCGTCTCCGCCCTGGCCGGAGCGTTCGCGGTGCGCCTCCGCCAACCGGTGCTGATCGCCTACATCGTGGTCGGCATCCTGGTGGGCCCGGCGGTGTTCGGCATCGTCACCGCGCACGACGAGGTCGCCCTGCTCGCCGAGATCGGTGTCACCGTGCTGCTTTTCGTGGTCGGGCTCAAGCTCGACCTGCATCACATCCGCCACATCGGCCCGGTCGCGCTCGCCACCGGCCTCGGCCAGCTCGGCTTCACCATCGTGTTCGGCTTCCTCATCATCGTGCTGATGGGCAAAAGCCTGATGGACGCGCTCTACGTCGCGGTGGCGCTGACCTTCTCCAGCACGATCATCGTGGTCAAGCTGCTCTCGGACAAGCGCGAGCTCGACTCCCTGCACGGGCGCATCGCGGTGGGTTTCCTCATCGTGCAGGACGTCGCCGTGGTGCTGGCGATGATGACCATGAGCGCGCTGCGCGGCCACGGCGACGACGCCATCCTCGCCGTGGCCGGGCACCTGGCGCTGCGCCTGGTGGGCGCCGGCATGCTGATGTTCGTGCTGATGCGCTACGTGCTGCCCTGGCTGGTGCACGCGATGGCGCGCACGCAGGAGCTGCTGCTGATCTTCGCCATCGCCTGGGGCACCGGGCTCGCCGCGCTCGGCGAGCTGGCCGGTTTCAGCAAGGAGGCGGGCGCCTTCCTGGCCGGCTTCTCGCTCGCCTCGACGAGCTACCGCGAGGCGATGAACGCGCGCCTGACCGGCATCCGCGACTTCATGCTGCTGTTCTTCTTCGTCGACCTCGGTGCCAAACTCGATTTCTCCACGCTCGGCGGTGAGCTCTGGCCGGCGGTGATCCTGTCGCTCTTCGTGTTGATCGGAAACCCGTTGATCGTCATGGCGATCATGGGCTACATGGGCTACCGCAAGCGCACCGGCTTCCTTGCCGGCCTCACCGTGGCGCAGATCAGCGAGTTCTCAATCGTGTTCGTGGCGATGGGCATCACCCTTGGTCACGTCGGTGTAGAGGCGCTCGGTCTCACCACCCTGGTCGGGCTGGTCACGATCATGGTGTCCACCTACATGATCCTGTACTCGCAGCCGCTCTACGAGCGCCTCGCGCCGCTGCTCGGCGTGTTCGAGCGCGCGCGCCCCTTCCGCGAGCTCGCGGTCGAGCGCCAGGGCAGGGCGGCGGGGCAGCCCGACATCGTGGTGTTCGGCCTCGGCCGCTATGGCGCGCGCCTGATGCGCCAGCTCCGCCAGGCCGGCATCGCCGTGATCGGCGTCGATTTCGACCCCGAGATCGTCCGCCAGCTGCGCCGTCAGCGCCTGCCGGTGCGCTTCGGCGACGGTGAGGACCCCGGCTTCCTCGAATCCCTGCCGCTCGCCGATGCGCGCTGGGTGGTGACCACCTTCCCGCAGTGGGATTCCAACCGCGCCTTCCTGCATGCGCTCGGCGAGGCCGGCTTCAAGGGCCGCATCGCCGGCGTGGTGCGTGACGACATCCATGGCGCCGCGCTCGGCGCTGCCGGGGTGGAGCGCGTGCTCAACCCCTTCAACGATGCGGCCGACTACGCGGCGCGCGCTTTCGCGGCGGAGATCGCCTACGAGGACGCTCATCGCACGGACGCACCCGCAGCTGCCGGCACGCAGTCCGCAACGCCGGCGCAGGATCCGGCCGCCGCGCAGCCCGCGGCGAGCCCGCGGGCGCACGCGCCCGACCGGCCCCAGGAGACCGAACGATGAACCCGATCCGCACCCTCGTCGCCCCCACCGACCTCTCGGCGCTCGCCCGTCATGCCGTGGTCCGTGCCTGCCTGCTCGCGGCCGAGCTCGGTGCGCGGGTGTCGCTGCAGCACGTGGTCAATTCCGGCGCGCTCGACACCTTGCGCCAGCTGCTCGACACCGACTCCGTCGGGCTGCAGGAGAAGCTGCTCGAGGAGGTGCGCGGCGAGGTCGAAGCGCTCGCCGCCGAGATGCACAAGCGCCACGGGGTGACGCCCGAGCTGCACCTGGCGGTGGGTGGCGTGCTCGGCGAGATCGTCGCCCACGCCGAGGCGATCGACGCCGACCTGCTGGTGATGGGGGCGCGCGGCGCAGGCTTCATGCGCGAGCTGCTGATCGGCTCCACCACCGAGCGCGTGCTGCGCAAGTCCGTGCGCCCGATGCTGGTGGTCAAGCAGATCGCCCACGAGCCCTATCGCCGCGTGCTCGTGCCGGTGGACTTCTCGGCACGCGCGCTCGAGGCGCTGGAGTTCGCGCGGCGCGTGGCCCCGCAGGCCGAGTTCGTGTTGCTGCACGCCTTCGAGGTGCCCTTCGAGGGCAAGCTGCGCTATGCCGGCGTGGAGGAGAGCGCGCTGTCCTCGCTGCGCGTCAACGCGCGTCGCGAGGCGGGTGCGCAGATGAACGAGCTGGTCGCGCGCGCGCGGGTGGACGAGAACCGCGTGCGCCGCATCGTGGTCCACGGCGAGGCCACGACACAGATCCTCGAGCAGGAGCAGGAACAGGATTGCGACCTGATCGTGATCGGCAAGCGCGGCCACGGCCTGCTCGGCGAAATGCTGCTCGGCAGCGTCACCAAGCACGTTCTCGCGCGTTCGACGGCCGATGTGCTGGTCTGCGACCGCAAGCCCGACTGAGCCGCGCCGCGGGCAGCCTGGCGCCGCTCGCGCCGTGGTCCCGTCGTCCTGACCGGTCCTGACCGGTCCTGACCGCAGCTTTGCGCCAGGCATGCCCGCCCTGTGCGGCTCGCCCGCCAGGGCGTACACTCGCGCCCTTGCCGCGCCCGCGAGGCGCCGATGGAGAACATAATGAAAACCGAACATGCCCCGACGATCCAGCGCGCCGACTACCGGCCGCTGGCGTGGACGGTCGAGACCGTCGACCTGCACTTCCGCCTCGACCCCGAGGCCACCCTGGTCACCAACCGAATGTCCTGCGTGCGCAAGCGCGACGCCGCCGACGGCCCGATCCGGCTATGGAGCGAGGCGCTCGAGCGCGTGTCGCTGAGCGTAGACGGCCAGGCCCCGCAAGCGCTGCGCGAGGACGGCGGCGTCATCGAGATCGACGCTGCGGGCGATCGCGTCGTGGTCGAGGTCGTCACCCGGGTGAATCCGCGCGCCAACACCACGCTCTCGGGCCTCTACCTGTCGAACGGCGGCTTCTTCACCCAGTGCGAGGCCGAGGGCTTCCGCCGCATCACCTGTTTCCCCGACCGTCCCGACGTGATGGCGCGCTACACCGTCACGCTCGAAGCCGACCGCGAGGCCTGCCCGGTGCTGCTCTCCAACGGCAACCTGGTCGACGCGGGCCTGCTGCCGGGTGGGCGCCACTACGCCAAGTGGGAGGATCCCTTCCGCAAGCCCTCGTATCTGTTCGCGCTGGTCGCGGCGAAGCTGGTCGCGTTCGAACGCAAGGTCGAGACGATGTCGGGCCGCGAGGTGCTGCTGCAGGTGTGGGTGGAGGAGGGCAACCTCGACCGCGTCGAACACGCGATGGATTCGCTGGTGCACTCGATGCGCTGGGACGAGGAGACCTTCGGCCTGGAGCTCGACCTCGACCGCTTCATGATCGTCGCCGTGGCCGACTTCAACATGGGCGCGATGGAGAACAAGGGGCTGAACATCTTCAACACCAAGTTCATCCTCGCCAAGCCCGACACCGCCACCGACCTCGACTACGAGAACGTCGAGAGCGTGGTCGCGCACGAGTACTTCCACAATTGGACGGGCAACCGCGTCACCTGCCGCGACTGGTTTCAGCTCACCTTGAAGGAAGGCCTCACCGTCTTCCGCGACCAGCAGTTCTCCGCCGACATGCTGGCGCGCGCGGCCGGCCCCGAGGGGGCGGCCTCGGCGCGCGCGGTCAAGCGCATCGACGACGTGCGCGTGCTGCGCGCCGCGCAGTTCCCCGAGGACGGTGGGCCGATGGCGCACCCGATCCGCCCCGACAGCTACCAGGAGATCAACAACTTCTACACCGCCACGGTCTACGAGAAGGGCGCCGAGGTCATCCGCATGCTGCACACCCTGCTCGGGCAGGAGGGCTTCCGCAACGGCATGGACCTCTACTTCAGCTACTTCGACGGCCAGGCGGTGACCTGCGACGACTTCGTCGAGGTCATGTCCGAGGCCAACAACGGCTTCGACCTCGACCAGTTCATGCGCTGGTACGAGCAGGCCGGCACGCCGCGGGTGAAGGCGAGCGGGGAGTGGAACGCGGCCGACGGCAGCTACACGCTGACCCTGGCGCAATCGACCCCGGCCACGCCCGGCCAGCACGTCAAGTTGCCGCTGGTAATTCCGGTCGCGCTGGGCCTCATCGGTGCGGACGGGCGCGACCTGCCGCTGCGGCTCGAGGGCGAGGCCCAGGCCGGGGCGACCACGCGCGTACTGAAGCTGACCGAGGAGGCGCAGGTGTTCCGCTTCGTCGGCCTCGCCGCCGAGCCGGTGCCCTCGCTGCTGCGCGGCTTCTCCGCGCCGGTGATCCTCGAACTCGACGAGGATGATGCGCGCCTGGCCTTCCGCATGGCGCACGACGCAGACCCCTGCAACCGCTGGGACGCCGCGCAGCGCTACGCCGAGCGCGTCGCACTGGCGCTCGCGGCCGACCCCGCGGCGACGGTGCCGGAGGCCTTCGTCCGCGCCTTCCGCGCCCTGTTGAACGACGCCGCGCTCGACCCCGCCTTCCGCGCCCAGGCGCTCGCGCTGCCGGGCGAGGCCTATCTGCTCGAGCGCATGTCGCCCGCCGATCCCGCCGCGCTGCGCGGCGCGCTGGTGCGCATGATGCGCGCGCTCGGCGCCACCCTCGCCGCCGACTGGCTGGAGGTGGTCGAGCGCCTGCAGGTAGCGGGTGAATATCGCTACCACCCGGGCGACGCCGGCCGTCGCGCGCTGGTGAATCTCGCCCTGCGCTACCTCGCCGCCGCCGGCGTGGCCGAGGGCCTGGCGCGGGCCGAGGCGCGTTTCGCCGCCGCCACCAACATGACCGAGCGCTTCGGCGCGCTCGCCGCGCTGGTGCACAGCACGAGCCCGGCGCGCACCGCCGCGCTGCAGGCCTTCCACGACCGCCATCGCGACGACGCCCTCGTGCTCGACAAGTGGTTCGCCTTGCAGGCGGGCGCCTGGCGCTGGGACGAGGCCGCCGAGCCGGCGCTGGCGCGCGTGCGCGTGCTCCTCAGCGACCCCGCCTTCAGCCTGTCGAACCCGAACAAGGTCTACGCCCTGCTGGGCACCTTCTTCCGCGCCAACCCGGGCGAGTTCCACGCCGCCGACGGCAGCGGCCACGCCTTCTGGGCCGAGCAGGTGATCGCGCTCGACGCCCGCAACCCGCAGGTCGCCGCCCGCATGGCCCGCGCGCTGGAGAACTGGCGTCGTTTCACGCCTGCGCTGCAGGCCAGCATCCGCCCGCAGCTCGAACGCGTGCTAGCCACGCCGGGGCTGTCGGCGGACGTGGCCGAGATCGTCGGCAAGGCGGTGGGGGAGTGAGCCGCGAGGCGTCTGCTCGGCTCGACAACCCGAGGGGGTTCGTAGGCGCGACGCCAGTCGCGATCCATGCGCCGGGGGGCCGCGCCGGCGCAACTCGACCACAGCAATCGCGACTTGCGTCGCTCCCACAGCGCGGCTCGAAAGCCGAGGGGTTTCTGTGGGAGCGACGCAAGTCGCGATGAGCGCGCTTCCGGGCCGCGCTGGCGCAGCCTTCCCGCGCGCCCCGCGACGCATCCCGCAGACGACGACGCCGGACCCGACTCCCGTCGGCTCCGGCGTCTGCTTGTTCGGCGGCGATGTCGCCGCGCGGCTCACTCCGCGGCGAGGTCGCCGGCGATGTAGCTCTCGAGCTGCTTGATGGTCTTCTCGTGCTGGGTGACGATGGACTTCACCATGTCGCCGATCGTCACGATGCCGAGCACCTTGCCTTCCTCGACCACCGGGATGTGGCGGAAGCGCTTGGCGGTCATCGTCGCCATCACGTCGTCGGCCGTGCCCGTCAGGCCGACCGTGTAAGGGTTGGGCGTCATCAGGTCGCCGACCTTCACATCGCGCGACACCAGCCCCTTGAGCACGACCTTGCGGGCATAGTCCCGTTCGGTGAAGATCCCGACCAGCTTGTCGCTGTCGGTGACCAGCACGCAGCCGATGTCGAACTGCGCCATCAGCGACAGCGCGTCGAAGACCGAGTCGGTCGGGCGCACCGCATGGAAGGTGCTGCCTTTCGCCTCGAGGATCTGTTTTACCGTCGTCATCATCTTTCCACTCCCCCTTCTTCGTTGAAATGCGCGCCGCAGGTCGCGGCCGGGCCTTTATTTGCGGGTTTTACGGTTTTTAACCAGATCCGTCCGCCGATGCAAGCGCGGGCGAACCCGGATCCAGCCTCCCGCTTCAGATTTCCAGGTTGTCGATCAGCCGGGTGCGGCCAAGTTTCGCCGCGGCGAGCACAACGAGCACGTCGTCTTCCTGCACCGGCGGCTGCAGGTCGAGGCGGCGGCGCACGGCGACGTAGTCGGGCGCCCATCCTGCTGCGCTCAAGCGGGCCATCGCGTCTGCCTGCAGCCGCGCGAAGTCGCGCTCGCCGGTGCGCACCGCGGCGCGGATGCCTGCGAGCAGGTGATGCAGCAGGGGCGCGCGCGCGCGCTCGTCCGCGCTCAGGTAGCCGTTGCGCGAGGACAGCGCGAGGCCGTCCTCGGCACGCACCGTCTCACCCGGTACGACCTCGATCGGCATCGCCAGTTCGCGCACCATGTTCGACAGCACCATGAGTTGCTGGTAGTCCTTCTTGCCGAACAGCGCGACCTCGGGGCGCACGATGTTGAGGAGCTTCATGACCACGGTGGCGACACCGCGGAAATGGCCGGCGCGGAACTCGCCCTCCAGGATCGACACCTGCTCTGCGGGAGGATCGACGTGGTAGCGCTGCGGCTGCGGGTACATGACCGACTCGTCGGGCGCGAACAGGTGCTCGACTCCCGCGGCGGCGAGTTTCTCGCAGTCGGCGGCGAAGGTGCGCGGATAGCGGTCGAAGTCCTCGCCGGCGCCGAACTGCAGGCGGTTGACGAAGATGCTCGCGATCACGCAGTCGGCGTGTTCGCGCGCCTGGCGCATCAGGGCGATATGGCCCTCGTGGAGGTTGCCCATGGTGGGCACGAAGGCGACGCGTCCGGCGCCCGCGCGTGCGGCGCGCAGGCTGTCGATGTTTTCGTGGATCTGCATTTGCGGTTCCTCGCGTGCGCGACGCGGGCTCAGTAACAGTGCTCGGGAGCGGGGAAGCTGCCGTCCTTGACCGCGGCCGCGTAGCGCGCAACCGCTTCCTCGATGCTCGCCGCGCCTTCCATGAAGTTGCGCACGAAGCGCGCCGTCTTGCCGGGGAACACGCCGAGCAGGTCGTGCAGCACCAGCACCTGGCCGTCGCAGGCGGCGCCTGCGCCGATGCCGATCGTCGCCATGCTGGAGAGGCTGGCGGTGATCTCGCCGGCGAGCGTGGCGGGCACCATTTCCATGACCATCAGTGCGGCGCCGGCCTGCTCGAGCACGAGCGCGTCGGCCTTGAGGCGCGCCGCGCCTTCCTCGCTGCGGCCCTGCACGCGATAGCCGCCGAGCTGATGCACCGCCTGCGGGGTGAGGCCGATGTGCGCGCACACCGGCACGCCGCGCTCGACGAGGAAGCGCACGGTCTCGGCCATGAACTCGCCGCCTTCGAGCTTGACCATCTGCGCCCCGGCGGCCATCAGGCGGGCGGCGTTGCGCATGGCCTGCTCGCGGCTCTCGTGGTAGCTGCCGAAGGGCATGTCGGTGACGACGAAGGGGCGCGCCCCGGCACGGGCCACGCATTCGGTGTGGTAGGCCATCTGCTCGAGGGTGACCGGCAGGGTGGATTTCTGTCCCTGCAGGACGTTGCCGAGCGAGTCGCCGATCAGGATGGAATCGACGCCGGCGCGGCCGAGGAGCGCGGCGAAGCTCGCGTCATAGGCGGTGAGCATCGCGATCTTGCGCCCTTCGGCGCGCATCTTGCCGAGTTCGAAGAGGGTGACGGGCTTCTGGTCCTGGAGATAGCTCATTCATCGCTCCTGTTGGGAGGCGGCAGTGTCGGCCAAACTGGTGCATTGCACAAGCCTCGCGGCCCGTGCCGGGCACGGGCAGCCATCGTCGGCGCGCGCCCGCCGACTGCGCTCAATCCGCGTAGCCGAAGAACTCGCGGTAGCTGCGCATCTCGCGCAGGCGTTCGAGCAGCAGTTCGAAGTCCTCGTCGCGGTCGACCGGGTTGAGCTTTCCGGCATCCACGATGAAGAGCGGTGCGGCGTCGTACTGGTAGAAATAGCGCGTGTAGCGCTCGGCCACCTGCTCGAGGTAGAGCTCGGTGATGCGGCGCTCGGCATCCAGGCCGCGCTTGCGGATGCGCTCCATCAGGGTGTCGGGGCGCGCCTGCAGGTAGATCACCAGGTCGGGACGGGGCGCGTTGGCGGGCTGCAGGCCGTCATGCACGCGGCGATAGAGCGCGAGTTCGTCGGGCGACAGGTTCTGCTCGGCGAAGAGGTGGTCCTTGTCGAACAGGAAGTCGGCCACCACACGACGCTCGCCCTCGATGGGGCCGAGCGTGGAGAGCTGGTCGATGCGCTGGAACAGGAAGGAGAGCTGGGTCGCCAGGCCCCAGCGCTCGGACTGCTGGTAGAAGCGGCCGAGGAAGGGGTTGAGCTCGGCCTGCTCGAACACCGCCTCGGCCTGGAGGCGGTCGGCCAGACGGCGGGCGAGGGAGGTCTTGCCGGCGCCGATCGGGCCTTCGACGACGATGTAGCGGGCCTTGTCGAGCATGCTGGGCTGCCTTTCCGGTGAGCGTGCGTCAGTTGCGGAAGATGAAATACACCGCGCCGAGCATACACAAGGCGGCCCACAGGTAGTCAAGCTTGAGCGGCTGCTTCATGTAGAGCACGACGAAGGGCACGAAGACCAGCAGGGTGATCACCTCCTGCATGATCTTGAGCTGGGCGAGGCTGAGCGTGGTGGCGCCGATGCGGTTGGCGGGCACCTGCAGCAGGTATTCGAAGAGCGCGATCCCCCAGCTCACCAGTGCGGCCACATACCAGGCCTTCGTCTGCATGTTCTTCAGGTGGCCGTACCACGCGAAGGTCATGAACACGTTGGAGGCGGTGAGCAGCAGCGCGGTCTGCATCCACACGGGAATCGAGCTGACGGACTGGATCCAGGCGGCCATGGGCGGACGGAGGGCGGGTCGGTGGCGAGCGGGTCAGGGGTGGCGGGCGCTGTCGGCGGGGGTGGGCACGCGTTCGATCGCCTGGCCGGCGAGCGCGGGCAGCAGCGCCGCGACCGCGCCGCGGCCGGGAATGCTGGCGGCGGGATCGATCTCGGCCAGCGGCAGCAACGCGAAGGCGCGCTCGTGCATGCGCGGGTGGGGCACCTGCAGGCCGGGCTCGTCGATCACCGCGTCGCCGTACAGCAGCAGGTCGAGGTCCAGCGTGCGCGGCGCCATCGGGAAGTCGCGGCGGCGGCCGCTGTCGTGCTCGATCGCGAGCAGGGCCTCCAGCAGCGGGCGCGGCGCGAGCGCGGTGTCGAGCGCGATCACCGCGTTGAGGTAGTCGGGCTGGCCGGCCACGCCCACCGGGGCGCTGCGGTACAGCGAGGAGCGCGCGACGACGCGCGTGCCGGGCAGCGCATCGAGGCGCTGCACGGCTTCGAAGAACGCGGCGGCCGGGTCGCCGAGGTTGGCGCCGAAGGCGACGTATGCGCGGACCAAGCTCGAGCGCTCAGGACGGATCGACGACGGCGGCGTCCGCCGCCGCGGGGGTCTCGCCGGCCGGCTTGCGCTTGCGCCGGCGGCGCTTCTTCGCCGCGGGTGCGGCGTCGGGCGGCGCCTGGCGCAGCAGGGCCTCGCGCTGGTCGGGGCCCGCGTGGGCGAAGTCGTCCCACCAGTCGACGATCTCCATCGGGATCTCGCCGGCCTGCGCGCGCAGGCGCAGGAAATCCCAGCCGGCGCGGTAGCGCGGCTGCTCGATGACGCGGTAGGGCGCCTTGCCGGCACGCTTGTCGAAGCGCGGCTGCAGCGCCCAGATGTCCTTGATGTCGCCGGCGATGCGGCGGGTGATGGCGAGCTTGCCAGCCTGGGCGTCGAGCACCTCGTCCATGGCCTCGAAGAGTGCGGGCTGGCTATGGTCGCCGGCGGCCTTCTTGTTGTCCCAGGTCTTCAGCACCTCGTGCCAGAGCAGGGTGGAGAACAGGAAGCCGGGCGAAACGGACTTGTCCTCGCGCACGCGCTCGTCGGTGTTCTCCAGTGCCAGGGTGACGAAGCGCTCGCCCATCGGCTGCTCGAGGATCACGTCCAGCAGTGGCAGCAGGCCGTGGTGCAGGCCTTCAGCGCGCAGCTGCTGCAGGCACTTCAGCGAGTGACCGGAGAACAGCAGCTTGAGCATCTCGTCGAAGAGCCGCGCCGCCGGCACGTTCTCGAGCAGCGGGCCCATCTCGCGGATCGGCTGGCGCGCTGCGGGGTCGATGGTCAGCCCGAGCTTGGCCGCCAGGCGCACCGCGCGCAGCATGCGCACCGGGTCCTCGCGGTAGCGCGTGCGCGGGTCGCCGATCATGCGCAGGGTCTTCTGCTGGATGTCGGCGACGCCGTGGTGGTAGTCGACGATGGTCTCGGTGCCGGGATCGTAGTACAGCGCGTTGACCGTGAAGTCGCGCCGGGTGGCGTCTTCCTGCTGGTTGCCGAAGACGTTGTCGCGCAGCACGCGGCCGTGCTCGTCGGTGTCGGCGCTCTCGGCGTCCTGGCTGGCGCGGAAGGTGGAGACCTCGATGGTCTCCGGCCCGCTCATCACGTGCACGATCTTGAAGCGCCGGCCGATGATGCGCGAACGGCGGAAGGCGGCGCGCACCTCCTCGGGTGTGGCGCTGGTGGCGACGTCGTAGTCCTTGGGCGGGTGGCCGATCAGCAGGTCGCGCACCGCGCCGCCGACGACGAAGGCCTTGAAGCCCTTCTCCTGCAGCACCGCGCATACCTTGCGCGCGGCCGGCGACAGCTGCTCGCGGCGGATGCCGTGGCGTTCGACGGGAATGAGGGCGGGTTCGTGGCGTGCGGGGGTGGCCGGGCGCTTGAAAACCTTGCGCAGCAGCTTGCGGATCATCGGGAAAGGAGTCGTGCTTGCATAAGCGCGCAATGATAACCGATCGAAACGTCCGTACGCTGCGCGAAGGCGGAGGGGAGCGGTGGGGATTCGGCAAAATGGCACTCCCGACTCGCGTCCCGCCTGCGGCAAAGCTGCGCGCTTCCGGGGCGGCTGCGATCGCGACTTGCGTCGCTCCTACGGGAAACCGGTGCGTGTTCGGGGCGGTGGCGATCGCGACTTGCGTCGCCCCCACGGGAAACCGGTGCGTCTTCGGGGCGGCTGCGATCGCGACTTGCGTCGCTCCCACGCGAACCGTCGCGCACTCGGAGCCGCGATGTGGGAGCGACGCAAGTCGCGATCGGCGGTGCGGGAGGCGATGAGCGTCGGCGGGTGCGGGGTGGTGTAGGAGCGACGCAAGTCGCGAATCTTCAGCGCAGCGAGATCAACGACCAGTTCAGCGCAGCGAGATCACCGGCCAGCCGGCGGCCTCGGCATGGGCGCGCAGGGTGTCGTCGGGGTCGACCGCGACCGGGTCGGTGACGCGCTGCATCAGCGGCAGGTCGTTGTGCGAATCGCTGTAGAACCAGCTGTGCTCGAAGCTGCCCATGTGCAGGCCGAGCGACTCCAGCCAGGCGTCGACGCGCTCGATCTTGCCCGCCTTGAACGCCGGCATGCCGCGCGGCTTGCCGGTGAAGGCACCGTCCTGCTGTGCGGGGATGGTGGCCACCACGTGCGGGATGCCGAACTCGCGCACGATCGGACCGGTGACGAAGGCGTTGGTGGCGGTGACCACCGCGACCAGGGCGCCGCTGTCGAGGTGCTCGCGCACCAGCGTGCGCGCCTTGGCGGTGATCATCGGACGGATCGACTGCGCCATGAACTCGCAGTGCCAGGCGTCGAGTTGCGCGCGCGGGTGGCGGGCGAGGGGGGCGAGCTGGAAGTCGAGGAATTCGAAGATGTCGAGCGTGCCGGCCTTGTACTGTTCGTAGAACGCGATGTTCTTCGCTTCCTGCACCTCGCGGTCGAGCACGCCCTTGCCGATGAGGAACTGCGCCCAGGCGAAGTCGGAGTCGCCGGCGAGCAGGGTGTTGTCGAGGTCGAAGAGGACGAGATTCACGATCGGGCTCCGCAAGATGGATCGGTTGGATGAGGATTCGAAGAGGGCGTGACGCGCGTCGGACGGCGGCCCCGCGGGGTCAGATTTCCAGCCCTTGCTGGATCATGTCGCGCAGCAGCGGCAGGGTGATCGGGCGCTTGTGCTCGAGCGAGGCGCGGTCGAGCGCGTCCAGCACCTCGCGCAGGCTGGAGAGCTCGCGGCGGCCGTGGCGCAGCAGAAAATCCACCACCTCGTCGGCCAGGCGCAGGCCGCGCCGCGCCGCCAGGGTGGTGAGGATCTCCGCGCGCGCGTCGTCGTCGAGCGGCTTCACCTCGTAGATCAGGCTCTGGCCGATGCGGGTGCGCAGGTCCTCGCGCAGCGCCAGGCCGAGCGGGGCGGCCGGGCCGCACAGCAGCAGCGACTGGCCGTTCGCGCGGGCGCGGTTGAAGGCGTTGAAGAGCGCGATCTGCGCGGCGGCGCCGAGCTGGTCCGCGTCGTCGATCGCGAGCAGTGCGCCCGGCGTCTCGGGCAGGTGGTCCTCGACGGTCGCGGCGGCGAGCAGGTGGGCGGGCCGGCCGGCGGCGCGCGCGGCGTC
>NZ_AMXD01000013.1 GCF_000310185.1 Thauera aminoaromatica S2
CGGCCCGCGCAGGCGGCGTCGAGCGCGGGCGACAGGGTGGCGGGCCAGCGCCGGCCGTGGGGCGCGTAGCCGGGGCGGTTGGCGACCGCGATGTGGGCGAGCGCGAACAGATCGGTCCAGCGGTGCCAGGTCGGCAGCCCGGCGAAGGCGTCGGCGCCAAGGATCAGCACCAGCGGCTGCTGCGGGCCGATCTCGGCGCGCAGGCGCTCGAGGGTGGGCACGGTGTAGCTCTTCTGCTGCGCGCGCACCTCGCCGTCGTCCACGCTGAAGCCGGGGTTGCCGGCGGTGGCGAGCCGTGCCATGGCGAGGCGGTCCTCGGCGGTGCTGCCGGGCTCGCCGCGGTGCGGCGGCTGGCCGGCGGGGATGAAGCGCACGCCGTCGAGGCCGAGCGCCTCGCGCGCTTCTTCGGCGAGGCGCAGGTGGCCGGTGTGGATGGGGTCGAAGGTGCCGCCGAGCACGCCGAGCGGGGCCCGGGCGGGCGGCTCGAAAGCGGCTCTGGCCGGCGAAGGCGCGGGCTCAGTCGCCATCGCGCGCGTCGTCGAGTGCGGCGGGATCGCGCGCGGGGTTGCTCTCGGGGAGGCCGAACACGTCGCGGGTGGCGGTGTAGAAACTCGCGAACACGATCGGCAGGATGATCAGCGGCACCGGCAGCGCGGCCACGCTGCCCAGCGTGGGCGAGAGCAGGCCGAGCACCGCGACCACGAGGCCGGGCAGCAGGCCGGCGAAGATCGCCAGCCCGAGCGCGTAGGCGACGAAGGGCCGCCAGTTGCGCAGGCAGGCGTAGAAGCTGAAGAACATCGCCTTGGGTGCGGGCAGCTTCCACCAGCCGGCGAGCGCGGGCGCGAACCAGTAGGCCATCATCACCGGCGTGCTCAGCACCAGGCCGACCACCAGGGTGAAACCGAGCGAGGAGTCGGCCGCGGCCTGCGCGTCCATGTCCTCGCCGCGCATCACAGCGGCCAGGCTGCCGTCGTCGACCAGCATCACCAGCATCAGCACCACCAGGGTGGCCGCGAGGTAGAGCCCGCCGACCACCACCAGGCCCTGCAGGTTGGACTTGAAGCCGGAGAAGAGCACGTCGGGACCGGTCTTGCGTCCGCCGTCGATGGCGCGGCAGGCGTTCAGCACGCCGACCGAGAGCGCAGGCATCAGCAGCGAGGCGACGAGCTGGCCGAGCAGCGGCACCAGGCTGATCACGATGATCGAGAGCAGGTAGCCGAAGGTGGCGAAGGTGAGCAGCGCCGGATTGCGCCGCCACAGCTGCAGGCCTTCGCGCAGCCAGGCCCAGCCGCGCGGCATGGGGAGTTGTCGTGCTTGCATTCGTTTCCAGGGGTCAGGGTTTCGGGGGCGTGTCCGCTGGCGCGGAGTCGGGAGCCGGATCGGATTCGGGGCCGGGCGCGGGGGCGGGAGTGGAGCCGGGCGCGAGGTCCGGGTGGGGGCCCGGTTCGGGAGCGGGCGGTGCCGCGGAGGTGGCTGCGTCATCGGGCGCGGGGTCGGCCGCAGGCGCGAGCAGCACGGGGGCGGGCGGGACGCTTTCGCCCGACGTCGCCCCCGCTGCGGGCGCGGGCGGGGCCGCGGGGGCCGGCAGCAGCGGCGAGAAGGTCTCCTTCCACGCCGCGTAAAGCGCGCCGGCGATCATCGGCACCAGCACCAGCATGCCCAGGCCGGCGGGGATCATCGCCACCCACACCAGCACGTAGAGCAGCGCGGCGAGCACCACGAAGGCGAGCAGGTTGTGGAAGCAGGCGCGCGCGGACAGCCTCATCGCATCCAGCGGCGCGACCTCGTGCAGCATCACCAGCGCCGGGGCGAACCACAGCGCCATCATCAGCAGGGCCCACAAAACGGTGAACACCACCACGCCGAGCATCATGCCGCCGGCGGCGACGCCCGCCCCGGCGATCGCGCCGAGCGCGCCCGCCGCCGCGCCGGTGAGCATCGCGCTACCGCCGATCGCGGCCGCGGCCAGCGCCGCGAGCAGCAGGCCGAGGAGGTGGAAGAGGCCGACCAGCAGCAGGTTGCCGGCATGCTGGCGCAGGCCGTCGAAGAGCTGGCCGACGTGCAGGCGCTCTCCGCGGTCGAGTGTGCGCGCACCGGAGAGCATGCCCGCGACGAGCACCGGCAGGGTCACGGGTGCGGCCGCCCAGCCGAGGAAGGGCACCATGCCGAGCGCGGCGAGGATCACGAAGAAGATCAGCGCCTGCAGCGCCCACACCAGCGGCGCCCGCATGAAGATGCGCCACCCGGCGGCGAGCCAGTCGAGGGCGTGGCCGGGCACCACGTCGCCGGGGGCGGGCGGCGGCGGATGCGGGCGGCGGGGCGGGGGCAGGGTGGCGTTCATCGGCGTCGGGTCGGGGATGGGGCGGGCGTGACAGAGCGGGCGGGGCGGCGTCAGCGCGGCAGGGGCGGCGCCGTGGCGATGCGCAGGCGCAGGATGTCGCGGTACTCGTTCGGGTCCTTCACCAGCACCATCTCGCCCGCGCGCGGCAGGTGGAAGTCGGCCGCGCGCGACATCCAGAAGCGCAGCGCGGCCGCGCGCAGCATGGCCGGCCAGGCGGCGCGCTCGGCGTCGGTGAAAGGGCGCTCGGCGTGGTAGGCGTCGAGCAGCGCGGCGGCACGCTCGGCATCCAGCCCGCCGTCGGGGGTGGAGCACCAGTCGTTGACGGTGACGGCGACGTCGAACAGCAGCGCGTCGTAGCCGGCGAAGTAGAAGTCGATGACACCGCCGATGCGCACCCCGCCGTCGGCATCGGTGTCCCACAGCACGTTGTCGCGGAAGAGATCGGCGTGGATCGCGCCGGCGGGCAGTGCGGCGACGTCGATCGTGGCCTGGAAGGCGATCTCGGCGTCGAGCAGGGTCTGTTCGTCGGCGGGCAGGAAGGGCCGCAGCACCTGCGCGGTGGCGGCGCGCCAGGCGGCGCCGCGCGGGTTTTCCTGGCGGCGGCCGTAGGACTGGCCGGCCAGGTGCAGGCCGGCGAGCATGGCGCCGACCCTCCCGCAGTGCGCCAGGCCGGGGCTCATCTCGGAGCGGCCCGAGAGCCGTACCACCAGTGCGGCGGGGCGCTCCTGCAGGGTGCCGAGGTATTCATTGTGGCGGTTGGCGATCGGGCCCGGCACGGGCAGGCCGTGGCGCGACAGGTGCGCCATCAGGTGCAGGTAGTAGGGCAGCTCGGCGCGCGGGATGCCCTCGAAGAGCGTCAGCACGTAGCGCCCGAGCGTGGTGGTGACGAAAAAGTTGCTGTTCTGCACGCCGGCCGAGATGCCCTCGAGTTCCACCAGGCGGCCGATGGCGTAGTCCTTGAGCCAGTCGGCGAGCACGGATTCGGGAACGGGGGTGAAGACGGACATGCGGACTCCGGGTAAGACGGTCGGATGGGGTCAGGCGGCCTGGGCGGCAGGGATCTCGATGCGGGCTGCGGCCGCGCGGTGCGCTGCAGCCTTCACGACCTGCCAGGCGGCGAGCTTGGCCTCCAGCCCGCGCGCGGCGTGTGCCGGGCTGGTCGAGGGCAGGCGGGTGAAGTGCAGCGGCGGCAGCGCGATGCGGCCGCGCACATGGCGGCGGAAGGCGGTCTCGGCGGCGGTGCCGTTGAAGAAGACGTGGCCGATGTCGGGGCAGGCGGCGAAGAGGCCGGCGAAGTCGTTGGCCTCGATGCTGTCGGGCGCGATCGCGCTGTCGAGGCTGCCGGCGCGCTCGCAGCGGCCGATGACGTCCCACAGCGCGACGCCGGCGGCGGCGAGGCGCTCGAGCCGCTGCGCGTAGGGGAGTTCCGCTCCGGCGCCGAAGAGCGCGCCCATGATCGGCCAGAAGGCGTTGCGCGGATGCGCGTAATACTGCGCGGCGGCGAGCGAGGCCGTGCCGGGCATGCTACCGAGCACCAGCACGCGCGCGTCGGCGCGGAACAGCGGGGCAAAGCTGCGCACCAGCGGTGCGGCGGTCGTGCTCACCAGGACTTGATCACCCACATCGGCACGGCGAGTTCGGGCGTGCCGTCGTGGCGCACCATCTGGCCGTTGCCTTCCTTGTCGATCAGGTAGTAGGGCACGCCGTGGGGCGGTGTGACCTTGACCATGTAGAGCTTGCCGCGCAGGCGGTATTCGGTGACGGTGTCCTCGCCGCGCTTGACGATGGTGACCTCGGGTTCGTCGGCTGCGCCCTCGGCGGGCATCGGCGGCGGCTCGGGGATCGGTTCGAGGTTCGCGGGCTGCTGGGCGAAGGCCGGCACGGCGGCGGCCAGCCACAGGACGATCAGGGTGCGGCGCATGATGTTCTCCGGAAGATGCTGCAATTCTAGCCGGTAATGCGGCACTCAAAGGTTCAGCATCATCTCGCGCTCGGCCGGAAGGGGCTGGAAACCGCGCCGCTCGTAATGCTTGAAGATGGCCTCGACCACCTCCTCGGGCTCGTCGATCACCTGCACCAGGTCGAGGTCTTCGGCGTTGATCATGCCTTCGGCGACCAGGCGCTCGCGCAGCCAGTCGAGCAGGCCCTGCCAGAACGGGCGGTGCACCAGGATGATCGGAATCTTGCGGCTCTTCCTGGTCTGGATCAGCGTCATCGCCTCGAGCAGCTCGTCGAGGGTGCCGAAGCCGCCCGGCATCACCACGTAGGCGGTGGCGAACTTCACGAACATGAACTTGCGCGCGAAGAAGTGCTGGAAGGTCTGCGAGATGTCCTGGTAGGGGTTGGCGGCCTGCTCCAGCGGCAGCTGGATGTTGAGCCCCACCGAGGGACTCTTGCCGAAGAAGGCGCCCTTGTTGGCCGCCTCCATGATTCCCGGACCGCCGCCCGAGATCACCGCGAAGCCCGAATCCGACAGCAGGCGGGCGATCTTTTCGGTGAGCATGTAGTACTTGTGGTCGGGCGGCGTGCGTGCGCTGCCGAAGATCGAGACCGCCGGCCGGATCGCCGCCAGGCGTTCGGTCGCCTCCACGAACTCTGCCATAATCCCGAAGATCCGCCAGGATTCGCGCGCGTTGAAGCGCGGTGCGGTGCTGTCGGGCACGCTGCGGGGGAGTTTGTCTTTCGCGGTCATGTTGTTGTTCTCTAGGATTCGGAATGCCCACCCTGCTGCTCGTCGACGGCTCCAGCTATCTCTATCGCGCCTTCCATGCCCTGCCCGACCTGCGCAATTCGCAGGGCGAGCCGACGGGCGCGATCCGGGGGGTGCTGTCGATGCTAAGGCGGCTGGAAAGCGACTACAAGGCAGAATTTCGCGCCTGCGTCTTCGACGCCAAGGGCAAGACCTTCCGCGACGACTGGTATCCCGAATACAAGTCCCACCGCCCGCCGATGCCCGACGACCTGCGCGCGCAGATCGCGCCGCTGCACGAGGCGGTGCGGGCCGAGGGCTGGCCGCTGCTGTCGGTGGAGGGCGTGGAAGCGGACGACGTCATCGGCACGCTCACCCGCCTGGCGCTCGAGCGCGGCTGGGAGGTGGTGATCTCGACCGGCGACAAGGACCTCACCCAGCTCGTGCGCCCCGGCGTGCGCTGGGTCAACACGATGAGCGAGGAAGTGCTCGACGAGGCCGGCGTGGCGGCCAAGTTCGGCGTTCCGCCGGAGCGCATCGTCGACTACCTCGCGCTGGTGGGCGACACGGTGGACAACGTGCCGGGCGTGGAGAAGTGCGGTCCCAAGACCGCGGTGAAGTGGCTGACCGAGTACGGCACGCTCGACAACCTCGTCGCCAACGCCGACAAGGTGGGCGGCAAGGTCGGCGAGAACCTGCGCAGGCATCTGGACTTTCTGCCGCTGGGCCGGAAGCTGGTGACGGTGGCGACGGATGTGGAGCTGCCGGTGGGGCTGGACGAGCTGCCGGCGCGCGCGGACGACAAGGCGGCGCTGCGCGCGCTCTACGAGCGCTTCGAGTTCAAGTCATGGCTGAAGGATCTGGATGGCGGTGCGGAGAGTGTCGCCGCCTCGAAGGCCGCGTCCGATGCGCGCCGCTTCGACCGCCAGGAAAATCGGGGACAGACCCCGATTTCCGAGGCTGCGACCACGACGCCAGGGGAGGGCGGGGTGTGCGCAATCTCCGCGGATGAGCAAATGAAAGACCTGACCCCGGTCTATCTTCCCATCCTCGACTGGCCGACCTTCGACGCCTGGCTGGCGAAGATCTCCGCTGCCGAGCTCACCGCCTTCGACACCGAGACCACCAGCCTCGACCCGATGGCGGCCAGGCTGGTCGGGATGTCCTTCGCGGTCGAGCCGGGCGAGGCGGCCTACCTGCCGCTGGCGCACCGCGGTGCCGCGCAGTTGCCAGAGGCGCCGGAGCAGTTGCCGCTGGACGAGGTGCTCGACAGGCTCAGGCCCTGGTTCGAATCCGACCGGCACGCCAAGCTCGGGCAGAACCTCAAGTACGACGCCCACGTGCTCGCCAACCACGGTATCGCGCTGCGCGGCATCGCGCATGACACCCTGCTCGAATCCTACGTGCTGGAGAGCGACAAGGCGCACGACATGGATTCGCTCGCCAAGCGCCATCTCGGCCTCGCGACGATCCCTTATACGGAGGTCTGCGGCAAGGGTGCCAAGCAGATCGGCTTCGACGAGGTCGATGTCGCGCGCGCCACCGAATACGCCGCCGAGGACGCCGATGTCACCCTGCGCCTGCACCAGCACCTGTGCCCGCAGCTCCAGGCCCTGCCGCAGCTCGAAGCGCTTTACCGCGAGCTCGAGATGCCGGTGCTCGGCGTGCTGCAGCGCATGGAACGCACCGGGGTGCTGATCGACCCCTTCCTGCTCGGCCAGCACTCGGAGGAGCTCGGCCGCCGCCTGTACACGCTCGAGGGCGAGGCACATGCGCTCGCCGGCCAGCCCTTCAACCTCGGCTCGCCCAAGCAGCTCGGCGAGATCCTGTTCGGCAAGCTCGGCCTGCCCGTGGTCAAGAAGACCGCCACCGGCCAGCCCTCCACCGACGAGGAGGTGCTGGAGAAGCTCGCCGAGGACTACCCCTTGCCCAAGCTCCTGCTCGAGCACCGCGGCCTGTCCAAGCTCAAGAGCACCTACGCCGACAAGCTGCCGCGCATGGTCAATCCGCGCACCGGTCGCGTGCACACCAGCTTCTCGCAGGCCACCGCGGTCACCGGCCGGCTGTCGAGCTCCGAGCCCAACCTGCAGAACATCCCGATTCGCACGCCCGAAGGCCGCCGCATCCGCGCCGCCTTCATCGCGCCGCGCGATCATCTCATCGTCTCGGCCGACTACTCGCAGATCGAGCTGCGCATCATGGCCCACCTGTCGGACGACGCCCGCCTGCTCGAAGCCTTCGCCCGCGGCGAGGACGTGCACCGCGCCACCGCCGGCGAGGTCTTCGGCGTGGCGCCGGCCGAGGTGACGAGCGAGCAGCGCCGCTACGCCAAGGTGATCAACTTCGGTCTCATCTACGGCATGAGCGCGCATGGCCTGGCCAAGAACCTCGGCATCGAGCGCGCCGCCGCGCAGGCCTGGATCGACCGCTACTTCGCGCGCTACCCCGGCGTTGCAGAGTACATGGACCGCACCCGCGTCGAGGCGCGCGAGCAGGGCTACGTCGAGACCGTCTTCGGCCGTCGCCTCTACCTGCCCGACATCCGCGCCAGCCAGGCCGGCCGCCGCGCCGGCGCCGAGCGTGCGGCGATCAACGCGCCGATGCAGGGCACGGCCGCCGACCTCATCAAGAAGGCGATGATCGCGACCGACGCCTGGCTGGCTTCCTGCGGCTTGAAGTCGAAGCTGGTGCTGCAGGTGCACGACGAGCTGGTGCTCGAGGTACCCGAGGCCGAGCTCGAAACGGTGCGGGAAGAGCTGCCCCGGCTGATGGGTGGCGTCGCCACGCTGAAGGTGCCGCTGCTGGTGGAGGTCGGCGCCGGCGACAACTGGGACGAGGCCCACTGAGGCGGAAGCGCCGCAATCGCGACTCGCGTCGCTCCTACGAGAACCGCCGGGCTTCCGAAATCTCCGGTAGGAGCGACGCAAGTCGCGATCCGGCGGTCGAATGACGCAGGCGGTCCCGGAAGCGCCGTGATCGCGACTCGCGTCGCTCCTACGAGAAACGCCGCGGCCATCGTTGCTGCCGCGCGCTTGCGGGCTTGGCATATCATCCGGGCCATGACTGCCGTACCCGATCCGATCGCATCCAGCACGCCCGCCCCCGCCGTCGAGAAGCCGCCCGCGAGCAGCATGAAGGTCTACCTCCGCCTGCTCGGCTACACCCGACCCTTCATCGGCTACTTCGCGCTCAGCATCCTCGGCTTCGCCATCGCGGGCGCCTGCAAGGCGGGCTTGGCCAGCGTGCTCAAATACTTCATCGACGGCCTCGCCACCCCGGACGCGCCGATCGCCACCGGCCTGCCCTGGGTGGACGCGCTCGACCTGATCTTCGCCATCCCGCTCATGATCGTCGTCATCGCGCTGGTCGAAGGCCTCGGCACCTTCCTCGGCAACTACGGCATCTCGCGCGTCTCGCTCGGCCTCATCCACGACCTGCGCACCCAGCTCTTCGGCAGCTTCCTGGTGCTGCCCAACCGCTTCTACGACGCGCACAACTCCGGCCACCTCGTCTCCAAGATCACCTACAACGTGTCGATGGTGACCGACGCGGCCACCGACGCGGTCAAGATCCTGTTCCGCGAGGGCCTCACCGTCGTCGCGCTGCTCGGCTACCTGCTGTGGATGAACTGGCGCCTCACCCTGACCCTGCTCGTGGTGCTGCCCGCGATCGCCTGGCTGGTGTCCAACGCCAGCCGCAAGTTCCGCCGCCTGTCGAAGAACATCCAGACCTCGATGGGCGAGGTCACCCACGTCGCCTCCGAGACCATCCAGGGCTACCGCGTGGTACGCAGCTTCGGCGGCGAGGCCTACGAATCCGCGCGCTTCCGCAAGGCGAGCACCGACAACACCCGGCGCCAGTTGAAGATGGTGCGCACGCAGGAGACCTTCTCGGCGCTGATGCACCTGATCGTGTATTCGTCGATGGGCCTGCTGCTCTTTACCGTGCTGAAGGTGCGCGGCGACGCCTCGGCCGGCGACGTGGTCGCCTACATCACCGCCGCCGGCTTGCTGCCGCGCGCGATCCAGCTGCTGGGCGGCGTCAGCGCACGCATCCAGCGCGGTGTGGCCGCGGCCGACAGCATCTTCGAGCAGCTCGACGAGGCGCCCGAGCCCGACGCCGGCACGGTCGAGCGCGAGCGCGTCGTCGGCCGCGTCGAGGCGACGGGGCTGGGCTTCACCTACCCCGGCGCCGAAGGCAAGGCGCTGCAAGGCATCGACTTCAAGGCCGAACCCGGCCAGATGATCGCGCTCGTCGGCAAGTCCGGCAGCGGCAAATCCACGCTCGCCAACCTCATCCCGCGCTTCTACCAGCACGACGAGGGCCGGCTGCTGGTCGATGGCGTTGCGGTCGAGGACTACAGGCTGGCCAACCTGCGCCACCATATCGCGCTGGTGACGCAGCAGGTCACGCTCTTCAATGGCACCGTGGCGCAGAACATCGCCTACGGCGAGCTCGCCGGCGCCAGCCGCGAGCAGATCGTCGCCGCCGCCGAAGCGGCCAACGCGCGCGAGTTCATCGACCGCCTGCCGCAGGGCTTCGATACCGAGATCGGCGAGAACGGCGTGCTCCTTTCCGGCGGCCAGCGCCAGCGCCTCGCGATCGCGCGCGCGCTGCTGAAGAACGCGCCCATCCTGATTCTGGACGAGGCGACGTCCGCGCTGGATACCGAGTCGGAGCGGCTGATCCAGGCGGCGATCGAGCGCCTGATGGAGGGACGTACGACCATCGTCATCGCGCACCGGCTGTCGACGATCGAGAAGGCGGACCAGATCCTGGTGATGGAGGCCGGCCGCATCGTCGAGCGCGGCACGCATGCGGAGCTGGTGGCCCGCGGCGGCGTCTACGCGCGCCTGCAGGCGATGGGGATCGAGCCGGACGCCGCAGCTTGAGTTGCGATCGTGCGCGTATCGAGCCGCGCAGCGATCGCTCCGCCGCCGCAATCGCGACTCGCGTCGCTCCTACATCTACGCCCGCGCCGGTTTTCGTAGGAGCGAAGCAAGTCGCGATCGGGCGATGGACCCACCGCGATCCGCATCGGAGCCGTGCATCGCGACTCGCGTCGCTCCTACATCTACGCCCGCGCCGGTTTTCGTGGGAGCGACGCAAGTCGCGATCGGGCGATGGATCGACCGCGATCCGCATCGGAGTCGTGCATCGCGACTCGCGTCGCTCCTACATCTACGCCTGCGCCGGTTTTCGTGGGAGCGACGCAAGTCGCGATCGGGCGATGGACCGACCGCGATCCGCATCGGAGCCGTGCATCGCGACTCGCGTCGCTCCTACGCGCGCTTCAGATCCCGCAGGCGGGGGTTGTTCGCGTCCTTCGCCGACAGCTGCGGCGCTTCGATCGGCCACGGGATCCCCACGTCCGGGTCGTTCCATGCCAGACCGCCCTCGTCCGCCGGGAAGTAGAAATCGGTGCACTTGTACTGGAAGTCCGCCACCTCGCTGAGCACGCAGAACCCGTGCGCATACCCGGGTGGCACCCACATCTGGCGGTGGTTGTCGTCGTTCAGTTCGACGCCGACGAACTTGCCATACGTCGCCGAGGCCGGGTCGATGTCCACCGCGACGTCATACACCGCCCCGCGGCTCACGCTCACCAGCTTGCCCTGCGGGCGCGTCGTCTGGAAATGCAGCCCGCGCAGCACGCCGCGCTGCGAGCGCGAGTGGTTGTCCTGCACGAAGGGCAGGGTGATGCCCGCCTCGCGGTAGCGCTCGACCTGGAAGGTCTCGAGGAAGAAGCCGCGGTGGTCGCCGAAGGCCTTCGGCTCGATGATCAGCACCCCGGGCAGTGCGGTCTCGATCACCTTCATTGCCCGCCCTCCTGGCGCAGCAGGCGCTTGAGATACTGGCCGTAGCCGGTCTTGCTCAGCGCTTCGGCCTGGCGGGCCAGTTGCGCGGCCGACAGCCAGCCCTGGTTGTAGGCGATCTCCTCCAGGCAGGCCACCTTCAGGCCCTGGCGCGCCTCGATGGTCTGCACGAAGTGGCTCGCCTCCATCAGCGAATCGTGCGTGCCCGTGTCCAGCCAGGCGAAGCCGCGTCCGAGCAGGCTCACGTGCAGATCGCCGCGCTGCAGGTAGGCGTTGTTGACGTCGGTGATCTCGAGCTCGCCGCGTGCCGAGGGCTTCACCTGCCTGGCGATCTCCACCACCGAGTTGTCGTAGAAGTACAGCCCGGTGACCGCGTAGTTCGACTTGGGCGCCTTGGGCTTCTCCTCGATCGAGATCGCCCTGCCGCTGGCGTCGAACTCGACCACGCCGAAGCGCTCGGGGTCGGAGACGTGGTAGCCGAACACCGTCGCCCCGCGCTCGCGGCGCGCCGCCTCGCGCAGCATGGCGCTGAAGCCGTAGCCGTAGAAGATGTTGTCACCCAGGATCAGGCAGACGTGGTCGTCGCCGATGAACTCCTCGCCGATCAGGAAGGCCTGCGCCAGGCCGTCGGGCGAGGGCTGCTCGGCGTAGCTCAGCGCGATGCCGAAGTCCGAGCCGTCGCCGAGCAGCTTGCGGAAGTTGGGCAGGTCGTCCGGGGTCGAGATCACCAGGATCTCGCGGATGCCGGCGAGCATCAGCACGGACAGCGGGTAGTAGATCATCGGCTTGTCGTAGATCGGCAGCAGCTGCTTGGAGACGCCGCGCGTGATCGGATGCAGCCGGGTGCCGGAGCCGCCGGCGAGGATGATGCCTTTCATGGTTCGAAGGTCCTGGGTGAGAGGGAGCGGACGGTCTGGTGACGAAGTGCGTGCGGCGATGGGGTGCGAGTCGTTTCCGGTTGGAAGTCTACGCCATCGAGCCGCCGGCGTGACCGTCGGAGGGCGCGATGCACGTCGTGCGTGCGGGGAGCCATCGATGCGGTCCTTGCGTGGTCAGGCGCCGCGATCGCGACTTGCGTCGCTCCTACGGGAACCGGCGCGTTCATTGGCGCTCGGCTTGGCCTGTAGGAGCGACGCAAGTCGCGATCGCGGCGTTCGGATGTCCGCAGCGGATCGGTGTCTGGACGGCCCATCGCGACTTGCGTCGCTCCTACGCGGAGGCGGCGATGCGGGCGAGGCAGGCATCGCACAGGGCGCGGGCGCGGGGCTCGTCGGCGGCCTCGGCGTAGCAGCGCAGCTCGGGGGCGTTGCCGGAGGGGCGCAGGTGCACGATCTCGCCGGTGGCGAAGCTCGTGCGCAAGCCGTCGGTGGTATCGATCGCGATCACGTCGCCGGCGTCCGGCGCCATCAGCGCGGCCGCCTCCGCGGGGGTCTGCTGCAGGCGCGCGATCAAGGCGCGGCTGAACTCGGTCGGCACGTTCTGGATGCGGTCGCTCGCGGTGAAGCGGCGCGGCAGGGCATCGGCCAGCTGCGACACTGGACAGCCCTTGGCGCGCGCCATGGCCAGCAGGGCCAGCATCGGCAGCAGCGAATCGCGCGTGGGCAGGGCCTTGAGCCGTGCTGCGCCGGCGGGCAAGCATTTCTGCGTCGCCTCGGGCCCATCCGTCGCAACTTCGGCAGATCCAAAGCCGCCCGTCCCAACGCTGCCCGCCCCAACGCTGGCGGTTTCCGCCGCACTTGCCCCGATCGCCTCCCCATACTCGACATCGCTCCCGAGCAGGAATCCCCCGTTCGCCTCGTAGCCCACCACCCGCCCCGCGCCGCGCTGCGCGTCCATTCCGGCGATCACGTAGGGCGAGCCGATGCGCGTCCGCAGCACCTGCCGGAACGCGCCGCACTTCTCCACTGCGGTGTTGCTGCTCACCGGCGTCACCACCACGTCGGCGTGCAGATACTGCGCGCACAGGATGCCCACCACGTCGCCGCGCAGCCAGGTGCCGGTCTCGTCGCCGATCAGCGGGCGGTCGGCATCGCCGTCGGTCGACAGGATGGCGTCGAAGCGATGCGCCTGCGCCCATGCGCGCGCCTGCGCGATGTCCTCGGCGCGCACGGCCTCGGTGTCGATCGGCACGAAGGTGTCGGTGCGCCCGAGCGACAGGACCTCGGCGCCGAGGCGCTCGAACACCGTGCGCAGCACGTCGCGCGCCACGCTCGAGTGCTCGTACAGCGCCACGCGCATCCCGGCGAGCGCGCCTTCGCCGAAGAAGGCGGTGTAGCGCGCCACGTAGGCCTCCAGCGCGGAGGCGTCCACCGCGGGCAGGGGCGCCGGCGACAGCGCATCGGGCACGGCCACCTCCGCATCGAGGATCGCCTGCTCGTCCGCCTTGTCGATCTCGCCGTCGGCGCGATAGAACTTGATGCCGTTGCGGTCGAAGGGGATGTGGCTGCCGGTGACGACGATGCCCGGAGCGCGCTGCAGCGCGCAGTAGTAGGCGAGCGCGGGCGTGGGCAGGGCGCCGACGAACACCGCCTCGCGCCCCGCGTCGCGGATCGCCTGGATGCAGGCCGCGGCGATGCGCGGGCTGCTCGGGCGCAGGTCGTGCCCGACGACGACGCGCGCGCTGTCGGTCGCAATGCTGCGCAGGAAGGCCTGCGCGTAGGCGTAGCAGACCGCGTCGGAGAGGTCGCTGACGAGGCCGCGCACGCCGCTGGTGCCGAAGCGCGCGTTGTGGGCCTCGGCGAGGTGGTGGAGTCGTGTGTTCATCGGATGTCGGTGAATCGGGGGATGGAGAAAGTGGATGTCGCCCGCGCGTGCCGATCGTGCGGCAGCCTTCCGTAGGGTCCTTATGTAGGAGCGACGCAAGTCGCGATCCGGCGATCCGGCGATCCGGTTGC
Source organism: Thauera aminoaromatica S2 (assembly GCF_000310185.1). GTDB lineage: Bacteria > Pseudomonadota > Gammaproteobacteria > Burkholderiales > Rhodocyclaceae > Thauera > Thauera aminoaromatica. Next base: position 13,741 of record NZ_AMXD01000013.1, read on the forward strand.
TCCGGGCGTATTGCAGATCCCGGACGCTTGGATCGCGACTTGCGTCGCTCCTACAAAAGCGAAACCGCGGGCGCTACTCGTATATGTGCATTTCAGGCGCCGACGTCCTCGAACACCTCGTCCAGCCCGATCTCCAGCTCCAGTGCCGCCAGCACCAGGCCGCGCGCGCTGTCGCCGGTGGCGAGCAGCCAATCGTTGGAGGGCAGGCGGCGGAAGATCTCGACGCTGCGTCGCTCCGGATCGACCAGCACGTACTCCTGCAGGCTGTCGAGCATGCGATACGCGGCGAACTTCGCACCGCGGTCGTAGGCGGCGGTGCTGTCGCTCAACACCTCGATGATCACGCGCGGATGATGCAGTACGCGCTCGGCGGCGAGGTCTTCGGGGTGGCAGCTCACCATCACGTCGGGGTACAAAACCGCGTCGGCCTGCACCACTTCGAGCTGCATGTCGGAGATGTAGGCGCGGCAGGGCGTGCCGCGAAGCTTCTGGCGCAGCGAGGTGGCGATGTTCAGGGCCACGACGACGTGATCCTGCCGCGCCCCGGCCTGGGCGAACACCTCGCCGGCGACGTAGTCGTGCTTCATGGGCTGTTCGGCTTCCCAGGCGAAGAAATCCGCGCGCTCGAAGCGCGCGGCGGGTTGAGGCAGGGCCATAATGGGCGAGCTCCCGATCCTTGATATGGCTGAAGTCTAGCAGGGCGAGGGCGGGGCGCTCGATGCACGCCGAAGGATATGGGCGGGGCGGCGAGCAAATGAAAGACCTGACCCCGGTTTTCTGTCCCAAATCGACCCGCTATGCTCGACTAAACGAAGGAGTTCCCGCCATGGACTTGCCCAAGCGCAGACCCGATTTCGGCATCGACGCTTACATGGCGTGGGAAGAGGATCAGCCCGAACGCCACGAGTAGCTCGGCGGCGAGGTGTTCGCCATGTCCAGTGGCACGGATGCGCATTACACGATCCTGCTCAACACCGCGACGAACCTGAAGGTCGCACTTGCCGGCAAGCCTTGCCGCGCCTTCATCTCCGGCATGAAGCTGCGCGTCGACCGCGCCGACGCCGTCTTCTACCCCGACGTCTTCGTCACCTGCGACCCGCGCGACCGCCAGCCCGAGGCCAGCCTGGCCAAGCAGCACCCGGCGCTGATCATCGAGGTCCTCTCCGACTCCACCGCCGCGTTCGATCGCGGTCGCAAGTTCGAGCACTACCAGCAGATCGATACCCTGCAGGAATACCTGCTGGTCGAGCAGGACCGCAAGCACGCCGACCTTTTCCGCAAGAACCGCGAGGGGCTGTGGGTGCTGCACCCGGCGGGCGAGGGCGACGTGGTGAGGCTGGAAAGCGTGGGGACCGAGCTGGTGCTGGAGGGTCTGTACGAGGATGTCGAGTTGTGAGCGGATTCCGTGCCTGAACTCGTCGCAGCGAGGAAGGGTGGAACGCAGAAATCGCGACTTGCGTCGCTCCTACGGCAAACCGCTGCGCTTCCGGAGGCGCCTGTAGGAGCGACGCAAGTCGCGATCGCTACCCATGGCAGCGCCCTCAGCCGTGTCGCTCGCCGCTCCGCGCTCCGACGCTGTCCACCTCGAATCCCACCACGCTGCGGCTTTCCCGGCTGAGCTCCACGCCGATCAGGTGGATCGGCTCGCCGCGGGCGCGGTACTTGTCGGCATAGGCCCGATCGCGCAACTGCTGCAAGGCCTTGCCCTCGGGCACCAGCTCCACCACCTTGAACTCGAACAGATACACCTGCCCGTTGAACAGCACCGCCATGTCGATACGGCCCTTGTTGGTCGCATCCTCCAGCCGGATGTCCAGCCCCAGCGCGGCGAAGTGGCTGTAGAAGACGCTGGCGTAGTAGCCCTCGTATCGGGCAATCGGGTTGTTGCGGTACCAATCGTGCGGAATGCTGGCGAAGAAGGCGGTGATCAGCCGCTGCAGCCCGGCGAAATCGTTGGCCATCAGCCGGCGATACAGCTGGCCGGTGTGCTGGCCCGACAGCAGCGTCTCACCGCCCACCAGGCCCGCCAGCACCGCTGCCGTTGAGGCTGGCCTGCACCTCGAGGTTGGGGTATTTCGTTCTTCCGCTATCGCCCTCAAGTTTCAGATTCTATCGAGTCGACAGCTGCTATTTTGACCCAGAGGGCCCGGGAAGACGAAAGCGAGGAGGGATTTCATTGCTCATTGCTCGATTTCAAGTGGTGCCGGCCTCTGCGCAGCAGTTCGCTGTACACAGAGAGTGTTTGTTGCAGGATGATCCTTTCGTCGAATTCCGCTAGCGCCTTCTTGCGTGCATTGGCGCCCATGTGGACTCTCAGATCAACATTGTCGTCGAGCATCGCAATGGCATCCGCCAGTGCGCCCGGAGCCTTGATCGGGATCAGAAGGCCGTTTTCGCCGTTGGCAACGACTTCGCGACAGCCTGGGACATCTGTCGTGATGATTGGCAATCCGCAAGCACAGGCCTCGATCAGGCCTTTCGGCAACCCTTCACGGTAGCTGGGCAGCACCACGAGATCCACTGTGCGATAGAGCCCGGGCATATCGTCCACATGCCCCAACCACTGCAACAGGCCGTCGTGCTGCCAGCCCGCCACCTGTTCCTCGGGGACCGCTGCAGGGTTGCCCTTGTCCGGCTCCCCCGCTAGCAGAAAGTCAATGTTCCTGCCGGTGTTTTTGAGCTGCCGAGCAGCCTCTACGAACTCCGCAATACCCTTGTCCCATAGCAAGCGGGCCGGTAGAAGCACCTTAAGAGCCGAGGTGCGCTCACGTGCCTGCTCTACCGGACTGAACCGATTGCAGTCCACGCCCGAGCCCAGAATCAACCGTATCCCCTCGGGTGTGGCTAGTCCCGTCCTCCTGAAAAGTTCTACATCATCGGGATTCTGCAGGATGAGACGTGCATCAGGACCCTTTAGCGCCAGCCGAAGCAGGGCACGTACGATCGGGCGCAGCAGGCGCGCCTTAAGGTCGTCGCTGCTGAAAACGTAGCCCATGCCGGCCACTGCATTGATACGTGCCTGAACGCCGGCCAGCCTTGCCGCCAGCGATCCATAGATCGCATTCTTTATGGTAAACCCATGGACTAGCTCTACCCGCTCTTCGATCAGTAGTCGTCGTAGCCAGAATATCAAGGCGAGCTCGCGCCAAGGGTTGAGGCTGCGCCGCTTCATAGGCGCAGGCAACCATCGCAGACCCATTTGGGTCAGTCTGGGGCCATAGGGGCCGGCTGGTGAGACCAGAAGGACCTCGTACCCAGCGTCGCGAAGCGCGAGAGCTAGTGATCGTCGAAAGTTGAACAGATACCAATCGGTATTGGCGAATAGCAGTACTTTCACCGTGATTTGCCTCTGCGGGGTGGCTCGGACGGACGTTGAACGTTTGATTCAATCTCGCACATGTACGGCTGATTCCGGTTAGTACTGCCTCCACACCACCCGCTTCACGTAATCCGTGTAGCTGTGGATGATGCGCACCACCTTGTCCGACACGTTCGGCATGCTGTAGTCGGCCACCTGGCGCAGGCTGCGTTCCTCACCGCGCGACTGCGACGCGAGCACCGCCAGCCCCTGGCGCACCCGGTCGACCTCCAGCCCCACCATCATCACCGCCGCCTCTTCCATGCCCTCCGGCCGCTCGTGCGCCTCGCGCAGGTTCAGCGCCGGGAAGTTGAGGATCGACGACTCCTCGTTGATCGTGCCGCTGTCCGACAGCACCGCCTTGGCCGAAAGCTGCAGCTTCACGTAGTCGTGAAAGCCCAGCGGCTTGAGCAGCCGCACCATCGGGTGGAACTTCGCGCCGGTGGCATCCACGCGCTTCTGCGTGCGCGGGTGGGTCGACACGATCACCGGCAGGCCGTGGTCTTCCGCCACTGCGTTGAGCACCGCCACCAGCTTGGTGAAGGACTTCTCGGATTCGATGTTCTCTTCCCGGTGCGCGCTCACCACGAAGTAGCGCCCCGCCTCCAGCGCCAGGCGCTGCAGCACGTCCGACGCCTCGATGCGCGGGCGATAGTGCGTCAGCACCTCGAACATCGGGCTGCCGGTCTTGATCACCTGGTCGGGCGGCAGGCCCTCGCGCAGCAGGTAGTCGCGCGCGATGGTGCTGTAGGTGAGGTTGATGTCGGCGGTGTGGTCGACGATGCGGCGATTGGTCTCTTCCGGCACGCGCTGGTCGAAGCAGCGATTGCCCGCCTCCATGTGGAAGATCGGGATCTTGCGCCGCTTGGCCGGGATCACCGACAGGCAGCTATTGGTGTCGCCCAGCACCAGCATGGCCTCGGGCTGCACCTCGCCCAGCACGCGGTCGACCGCGATGATCAGGTTGCCGATGGTGTGCGCCGCGCCGGTGCTGCCCTCGGCGCTGTTGAGGAAGTGATCCGGCTTGCGCACCCCCAGGTCGTCGAAGAAGACCTGGTTGAGCTCGTAGTCGTAGTTCTGACCGGTGTGCACCAGTACGTGCTCGCAGTGCTCGTCGAGCGCCGCCAGCACGCGCGACAGGCGGATGATTTCGGGCCGGGTGCCGACCACGGACATGACTTTGAGTTTTTTCATGGGGATGATCGTTTGGTTCGTGTTGGAGCGGCGTTGGCGATCGACGGCATATCGCGACTTGCGTCGCTCCTGCGGCTGATCCTGTAGGAGCGACGCCAGTCGCGATGCCCGTTACAACGGACACGCATACGTATCCGGCTTCGCCCGGTCGAACACCTCGTTCGCCCACAGCATCACCACCATCTCGTCGCTGCCGATGTTGGTGATGTCGTGCGTCCACCCCGGCACCGTCTCCACGATCTCGGCCTTGCTGCCGCTGGTCACCCGCTCGTGCGTCTCGCCCGTCTGCATGTGGCGGAACTTGAAGCGGGCCTCGCCCTTGATCACCAGGAACTTCTCGGTCTTGGTGTGGTGGTAGTGGCCGCCGCGGGTGATGCCCGGGTGCGCGGTGAAGAAGGAGAACTGCCCGCAGTCGGGCGTCTTCAGCATCTCCACGAACACGCCGCGCGCGTCGCCGTGCATCGGCACGGAGTAGGCGAAGAGTTCCGGCGGGAGGTAGCTCACGTAGGTGGAATACAGCGCGCGCACCAGGCCGGTGCCCACGCGTTCGGTCACCAGCGTGTCGCGGCTGGCGCGGAAGGTCTCGATCAACCGCGCCAGCTCGCCCACCGTGGTGGTGTATTGCGGCGTCACCGTGGCGAAGCCCTCGGCGTCCACCGCCGCATCGGCGCCGTCCATCAGCTCGATGAAGCGCTCGACCACGTCGTCCACATACACCAGCGTCACCGGTGCGGCCGGGTCGTTGATCTGGATCGGCAGCCCACGGGCGATGTTGTGGCAGAAGGTCGCCACCGCCGAGTTGTAGTTCGGCCGGCACCACTTGCCGAACACGTTGGGCAGGCGGAAGACGTGCGCCGCCGCGCCGCTGCGCGCCGCAAAGGCCTGCAGCGCCGCTTCGGCCGCGCGCTTGCTGGCGCCGTAGGGGTTGTCGCGGGCGGCCTGGGTGGACGAGCTGCAGACGATGGCGATCCTGCGCCCGCTTGCCTGCATCTCACCTTCCACCGCCGCCACCAGCGCCGCGGTCAGGTCGGCGTTGCCGGTGACGAACTCCTGCGGATCCTGCGGTCGATTCACCCCGGCCAGGTGGAAGACGAACTCCACCCCGTCGAGCAGGCGCGGCAGCTCGGCCACGGTGTTGGCACGCGTGAAGCACACCACCTCCACGTCCTTGCGCTCGGCCAGGTGCTGCTGCAGGTTCTTGCCGACGAAGCCGCCGGCGCCGGTGATCAGGACCTTCATCGCCTCAGCACTCCTCGACGGTGGTCGTCTCGCCGCGGGCTATGCGCTGCATGCCTTCGAGCTTCAGCAGCAGCTGCGTCATGCCGTCCACGTCCAGCCGCGTGGTGTTGTGCGAGTTGTAGTCCTCACCGTGCGTGGTCTGCGTCAGCTTCGCCTCGCCCTGGTCCACGAACTTGCCGTAGTTGAGGTCGCGCCCATCGGCCGGCACGCGGAAGTAGTCGCCCATGTCCTCGGCGCAGGCGCGCTCCTCGCGACTCAGCAGCGCCTCGTAGAGCTTCTCGCCATGGCGGGTGCCGATGATGTTCACCGCGTGCTCGGGCTTGCCCATCAGCCCGGTCACCGCGCGCGCCAGCGTCTCGATGGTCGCCGCCGGCGCCTTCTGCACGAAGATGTCGCCGTTGTTGCCGTGCTCGAAGGCATACAGCACCAGGTCCACCGCATCGGCCAGCGTCATCATGAAGCGCGTCATGCTCGGGTCGGTGATGGTGATCGGCTTGCCCGCCAGCACCTGCTCCACGAACAGCGGAATCACCGAGCCGCGCGAGGCCATCACGTTGCCGTAGCGCGTGCCGCAGATCACCGTGCCGGTGCCTTCCAGGTTGCGGCTGGTGGCCACCATCACCTTCTCCATCATCGCCTTGGAAATGCCCATGGCGTTGATCGGGTACACCGCCTTGTCGGTGCTCAGCACCACCACCCGCTTCACCCCGGCGGCGATCGCCGCCTCGAGCACGTTCTCGGTGCCCAGCACGTTGGTGCGCACCGCCTGCATCGGGTGGAACTCGCACGACGGCACCTGCTTGAGCGCCGCGGCGTGGAAGACGAAATCCACCCCGCGCATCGCCTGCTCGACGCTGCGCTGGTCGCGCACGTCGCCGATGTAGAACTTGAGCTTGGCGCTGTTGTAGCGCTTGCGCATGTCGTCCTGCTTCTTCTCGTCGCGGCTGAAGATGCGGATCTCGCCGATGTCGGTATCGAGGAAGCGCTTGAGAACGGCGTTGCCGAAGGAACCGGTGCCGCCGGTGATTAGTAGTGACCTTGAAGCGAACATGAATCAAACCTCTGCAGATTGGAGAAATTTGGATAAGGGTTCGATAAACGCCCGGTAATCGAAAGCCTCGGTGGCCTGAGCACGGCAGCGTGCACGCATGGCCGCATGTTGTTCGGGGGTCATGGCAAGCGCGCGGGTGAGGGCGGCCTCCAGGTTTTCCGGAGCCGGGCCTGCGCAGGTGAAACCGGTATCGCCGTCCCTCAGGTAGCGGTGCAGATCGCTCGTGAGGTTGGCAATGACCGGCGTACCCACCGCAAGGCTCTCGACAAACTTGGTGGGAAATCCCGCACGGGAGTAGCGCGCATCGTTTCGCAGCAAGAGCGAGAAATCGGCCTTGCGGACCAGATCCATCGAGGCGCCGTGACTGAGCATGCCGACGAAATCCACTCCTCTCGATACCTCGTCGCCCTGCCGCGAGCGCACGGCCGCGTAGCGGCCGGCCTCCTCGGCCTGAATGCCCGCTACCGACAGATGCAGCTTGTGCCCCGCACTGCGCAGGCGCAGCACTGCTTCAAGTATGTTGTCCAGCAGGTCCTTGCGGCCGGGTGACCCGGCGTACACCAGTTCCAGGGGGCGCAGGGGATCGCGTCCCTCGGTTCGTATCGGTGTGGTCGACACATCCAGCGTGGGAGGTACGACCACGCTACGGCAGCCACGCCCGATGTAATAACGATGCAAATAGTCGCTGATCGAGATGACATGACCTGCGTGCGGCAGCAGAAGCCTCATCGCTAACTCGATGTTGAGCTGGTAGGGCGACAGCCAGCCCATGGGTGAAGCGGGGTCGTACCACTCGACGGCATCGAAAACTAGTCGAACGCCATGACGTCGGGTCCATGGCAGCAGATGGAAGAGATAGGGCGAATAGCCGCTGTATAGCACCACGGTGTGCGGCTTGTGCTCCAGCGAGTCCAGCCACGCGAGTGTTTTGCGGCCCATGGTGAGGTAAGCGAAGTGCTTCAGGAGGCGCGGCAGGTGCTCTGCGGTGCGTTCATTCAAGGAAAAGACTTCTATGCCCTCGAACCACTCTGGAGACGGACCGGCATTCGCCGTCTGGCCACTCGCCACCTTGACCTCGAATCCGGCAGCTTGCATGGACTTGGCGATACCTAGAACCCGACGGGCGGCGGCGCCTCCGTTGGGGAACGAGAAAGGGCCCACGTAAACAACGTAATTTAAAAGTCGGGGAGTCACGATGTGAGATCCGGGTTTGTCAAATAGGTTTTCCAGACTTTAATTGATTTGAGCGAAAAAGTAATTACAACAAAAAGAAGCCCAATTGTGGTAGAGATCATTACAGGGTCGGTTTCGATCTTGAGGCCAACAAGTGCGATTAAAATGATAATTTTCGCGAGTAACCCAATCCCAAGCGCTTTTGCTTGGAATCTAATGAGATCATATCCGCTTAGGATTGAGGATGTCGAATGAAGAATGCAAGTAAAAATGGATGAAATAGAGAATATTAGTAACATGAGGTCAGATGCAAGGAACGCGCCTCTTCCGAGCCATGCGTCTAGTATATCTTGATAGAAATACACTAAAGGGGCGGCTGCAATGGCGACAGGAATGTTTAATAAAATTATGGAGCCAAAAAGTTTACGGGTTTTTTTGTGATCTTTGTTTAGCTGGCTTATGCGGATTGCAGACCAAAAAGGAAGTGAGATAATGCTAAAGCCAACTGAAAACAAAGAAAACGGTCTGAAATAATACTGATAATGAACTATGTCTACTGTGGTGCCTGCTACTAGGTAAAACAGTTCGTTGTAGCCGTATAAAAATATGATGAAGATCTGTACTAAAAAAAACGGGAAGGCATGCCTAATCTTTCTTATTTGCGATCTAAATAACAAGGATAGTGGTTTTTGGTAAATTTCTTTAAAGAGCGATTTTATTTTTAAATCAGGAATAAATACGAATGGTGAAAGGTATGCGGCAACGTTTGCAGTCAACAAGACTGAAGCTAGGGCAAGAAAATCTGGTGGCGGTGTTAATCTATTGGTGGCGATCGTTGCGTAGAGAAGTACCGCTAATTGCGGCAATAGTGCTATCAAGGCGCTAGCGGCATTCCGTTGTTGAGCTTGCAGGATAAAATACGACAAGCGTAAAGGCATCGAAAATACTATGCACGCGATGGCGAATATCAGTAGTTCAGGGTGTTGTTGAGCTATTCTCCCGATTTCAGTTGATGCGTCCGGTGTGCTCCACATAGTTAGGCTGCCGGCAAGAACAATAAAGCTTATTGCAAGAGAGACTAAAAATTGAGATCCAAGAGATTCTGTTATTAACTCGCTGTAATCACAATTGCAAGATATTCTGCTTAGGATGTCATTTTTTAATCGATTTCCGATTCCGAGATCGAGCGATATTGCTATGGCTGTGAATGTGAAAAATGCCAGCCATGTTCCAAGGAGGTTCTTATTTCCATCAAAATAAGATAAAAGTGCGGGAATGGTTGCTAAGCTTGAAGCCATTGAGATTGCTTTAATGATTAGCAATCCAAGAATGTTGAGGCCTATGGTCTTTCCTGACGTCGCCATGGAGATTTTGTTGCCGGTGAAAGAGGTTTTGGCTAGCCGCTGGCTGAATAATAAGGGTATTATAAAATTCTACGGTGTCAATCGCTATTTCCCGGTGGCATGAGGGTTTGAAGAGTTTGCTCAACTAAACGAATGCGTATTCGCGTTATGATGCAAAATTATCATTAAGTGGTATCGCTCAAAATATAGCGGCACTCTGGCTGCCTGAAGATCGACTTCACGAGTTTCGGGGGCTTGTGGATGCTACGTAATTCACGGAGGGCGAGCCGCTCCCGTCCTCGGCGCTCTCGGTCAACTGGCGAAAAACCCTCCGTGGCATATGAGCCCAGATCGTTTTATCTAGGTTTAGGTGCGGGACTTTTGTCGTAGATCGTCATTATTTTCATCGAAAAGCTCGCCTGCGCCTAGCCGATGATGTGGATTAACTTTCTGATGTCGATTAACTTCCCGCACATCTGATCGAAGCCCACTAACGGATGTTGCACCCGCCCGCGCGCCTGGGCGAAGCGCGTGTTGCGCCGCTGCTGGCGTTCGGATCGCTAACTGTTGCGCTGCCCCTTGCGCTGGATATAACTGCGAAAGCCGTTCTGTTTCAGCCAGGTCGACCGCTCCTTGGACCGATAGCCGCGATCGGCATAGACGTCGCGGCTGGTGTTGCTCGTGTAGGAGACGTTGTCGAAATGCCGACAGTCGTGCGCGCTGGCCGTGTCGGTCTCAGTCTTGCAGATGAACTTGTATTTCTTGGGCTCTATGCCGTTTCCAGTGGGAATTGACTTCTCAACAAACATGATGATCGGTGGTACAACCGCCCGACACTGACGCTGACCTCGCACCGCATGAACACCCAGATTGAAGCCCTCTTCACCACCGCGCTCGGCCTGCAGCCGCCCTGGCACGTCGCCAAGGTCGAGCTCAACACAGCCAAGCGCCGGATCGACTTCGAGGTCGAGCACACCGGCGGTCGTGCGACGTGTCCGGCGTGTGGGGTCGAGCACCAGCTGATCCACGACCGCGTGCGGCGCAGCTGGCGTCACCTGGACTTCTTTCAGTTCGAAGCGTGGCTGCATGCCGAGATCCCGCGCGTGCAGTGCAAGGGCTGCGGCAAGACCACGCAGTTGCCGGTGCCGTGGGCGCGTGAGGGGAGCGGCTTTACCCTGCTGTTCGAGGCGCTGAGCCTGTCGCTGTGCCGGGAGATGCCGGTGCGTCAGGCAGCCAACCAGTTGCGGGTCGCTCCGAAGCGCCTGTGGCGTCGAGTGCGCCATTACGTCGAGGTGGCCCGTGCCAAGGACGACATGTCGGGCGTGCGCTACGTCGGGATCGACGAGACCAGCGTCAAGCGCGGGCACGAGTACATCACCGTGGTGCATGACCTCGAGGCCAAGCGCTTGCTGTTCGCCACACCAGGGCGAGATCACGCGACGTTGCAGGCCTTTGCCCAGGACATGCGTGCGCACGGTGGCGATCCGCTGGCCATCGAGCATGCCTGTATCGACATGAGCGCGGCCTACGCCAAGGGGATCGGCCAGTCGCTGCCCAATGCCCGGATCAGCTACGACCGTTTTCATGTCGTGGCGCTGGCCAACGCGGCGATGGACGAGGTGCGTCGCGAAGAGATGCGCAGCTCGGCGGCAGCGGTGCGCGAAGCGGTCGGCGCGCAGAGCAAGAAGACGCTGCGACAGCTGCTGTGGGGCATGCGCAAGAACCCGGTGGGCTGGACCCATGCCCAGTTCGAGGCGATGCACTGGCTGCAACGCTCGAATCTGAAGAGCGCGCGCGCCTGGCGCCTGAAGCAGGCACTGCGGCTGGTCTATCGCGATGCAGCCGCGAGCAACAACGAAGAGATCGCGCAAGGGGCCATGAGCAAATGGCTGAGCTGGGCGCGCCGCAGCCGCCTGGAGCCCTTCAAGCGGCTGGCGCTCACCCTGAAGGAGCACCTCGGCGGCGTCGTGCGCGGCATGCTCGACGGACGCAGCAACGCCTACGTCGAAGCGATGAACGGCCTGCTCCAGCAGACCAAGACTGCCGCTCGCGGCTTCCGCAACATCGAGAACTTCATTGCTATGGCCTACCTGCGCATGTCCAAGCTCAAGCATCTACCGCAGAACCCCCTGGTGCCGGCCGTCGCCCGCGACTACGGGCGCTACCGTCATGTTTGTTGAGAAGTCAATTCCCACTGGAAACGGCATAGAGCCATTTCTTGTCGACGTTTGGGCACCTCGAATAACCCGAGGTTTTCAGTGAATCCCGCCGCGCAATGATGACCGCGACCGAGTTCGGTCCAATTTCTCTGGCAACCCACCGTCTTTCTCGGCGGGGTTGCCCCGTTTTTGCCTCGAATCGCCCCAGGCATCGGCGATTTGGCCCACTTCGGGTGTCAGAAGGCCTGGATTCCGGCCTTCTGGAAATACGTCAGCCGCTTCAGGTTGTAGCAGGCGGCCATCATCGTCATCGCGAAGCTCGCCCGCGCCTGGCCGATGGTGCGCAGCAACTTGCCACCCATCTGCTCGATGGCGGCAAACACATGCTCGACTCGGGCGCGCGTTTTGGCGATGCGCTGGTTACGCCGCTGCTGGCACTCGGACAGCGGCTTGTTACGCTTGCCCTTCCTCTGGATCTGATTCCGGAAGCCCTTCTCTTTGAGCCAGGCTTCACGCGCCTCGGACGGGTAGCCCCGGTCGGCATAGACGTCCCGACTCGTGTTGCCCGCATCGAAGACGTTGTCGAAGTGCTGGCTGTCGTGCGTACTCGCCGTGTCGGTCTCGATTCGGCGAATGATCTTGTATTTCTTGTCGACGTTGATCGAGAGCTTGTAGCCGAAGTGGCTCTTGCCGTGCTTCTTGGTCCAGGTGGCGTCGATGTCCCTCTGCCGCCGCTTCGCAGGCTTCCAATCGGCGGGCATCGCACCTTGCTCGATCAGTTCCTTCTCGCCTCGGCTGTTGTGCTGCTTGGGGGCGGGGACCAAGGTGGCGTCGATGATTTGACCGCCGCGCGCGATGAAACCCTTCCTGAGCAGCTGCGCCGAGACGCCGTCAAAGAGCGCCTTGGCACCGGCTTCACCGATCCGGTTCTCGAAGGTCCATACGGTAGTGCGGTCCGGGACATTGGTCGCGTTCGCCAGTCCGCAGAAGCGCTTGTAGCTCATCCGGTCGAGCAACTGGTACTCCATCTGCTCGTCGGACAGGTTGTACAGGCGCTTGAGCACCAGGATCCGTACCATGGTCTCGGTCGGGTACGGCGGGCGCCCGCCCTGCGCGCTCACCGGGCGCGGCGCAACCTCATCCACCTCGGCCGCCAACGCCGCAAAGTCGATGTGCGACTCGATCTCGACCAGCGGGTCGCCCAGCGAGTCGAGCTTCTTGCGGTGGTGTTCGTCAGCGAACAGGTCAGTCTTGATAGCGCTACGCGGTTTCATCGGTGCAGGTTGCTGGGTTCAGGACGTCGTAATTTTAGCAAGGGCGGGCGGGACGGAGGTTTTTCGAGGCGCCCGTTTATCGACAGGCTGTAGCCTAAGTGGCTCATACAGAGCCTTTGAATCGAGGTGGCGTCGATGATCTGCCCGCCGCGCGCGATCAAATCCTTCTTGAGCAACTGCGCCGTAATGCCATCGAGGAGTACCCTTGCACCGGGCCGGTCTCGCCGATCCGGTGTTCGAAGGTCGACACAGTAGTGCGATCCTGAATCGTGATTGCGCTTGGAAGCCCGCAGAAGCGCTTGTAGCTCGTTCGGTCGAGCAAATTACTTCATCTGTATATCTGACAGATTGTACAGACGTTTCAGAAACAGGATTCAAACCAACGTTTTGGTCGGTTATGGTGTACGGTCATCTCGGATGCCGATCGTGCATGGTGCGACCCGATCGACCTCGGCGGCCAGCGCCGCGAAGTCGAGGTGTGACCCGATTTCGGTCAACAGATCACCAACCGAGTCGATCTTCTTGTGGTTATGCTACTCCGCGAGCAGGCCGGCTTTTATGGCTCTCGCGTTTGGCATTGTGGAACAATGCAGCAGAGTTCAGGATGGTCTGATTTTAACAATAGGAGGCCAGTGGGGATTTTTCGAGCCGTCCTTTAATGATGTCTCTAGTGAGAAAAATATGAGAGCATACGACAAGGTGAAATATATATGAGGTTCTTTGTTTGCGATAAAAAGAAATGCGAAAATCAAGGTGAGACGAGAAAAGAAATTAATTTTTTTTGCTCGCGCAATTCCGATAATTGGAATTGCAGTGAAAAGAATTCCGCAGATTCCGATCGCTGACATTAGATAAGCTGAGGATGATGTTAGTGCAATTTCGTCGTTTATTTCTCTGTATTTCTCAATGGCGCCCGTAAGTCCCCAGCCTAAGATTGGTTGTTCAAGGAAAATCTTGAGGCTAGTGATTGGAGAAAGGAGTCGTGTCGATTGAGTGTCTTCTGGGTCAGTTAACTTTCCTGCAAGTCTTTCGAGATATGTATACGCTTCGGGTTGCGTGTTTGCCACATATAGTGCTGCGACACAGGCCGTCAAAATTATTGCGAAAATCGGTAAGATATGCCCGCGCAGATTATTTTTCCCGTGCCTTGGTGGCTGAGAAAAAACGAGGGCTGTATAAAGGATAAACAAAATTATTCCTGCGCCCGAGAACGTTGAGGTGAGCGCGATTAGGAATATTGTTGTTCTTAGTGCGCTTGCCTTATTTTCGGAGTAAAGGTCAGCAAGGAGTGCGCAGTAAATCATTGTTGCAAAAATTCCAGGTTCCCAAAACACACCGACATTTCGATATTGCAGGAATCCGTCAAAGGAAATAAAAAAAATGGCGAATTTGTATTCCACTTCATTAATGTTTGTGACAACGGGGAGGTTGTCTAGTAGATCTGTGAAGTTTGTAAGCAAATAGCCTGGAAGCGATATAATACAAATTGCGAAGACGGCATTGCAGAATGTGTTTTGGAAATTCTTAAAGTCAAACGAAAGAAACAGCACGGCCCCAAAGGTTAGTGCTAAGGCTAGCTTAAAAAAGCTAAAAGCATTTTCTATAGTTGAATTTACAGCAAGGCCGGCGACTGCTGGTAGTAAGAGAGATGATAGGAGTAGTAGAGCAAGTTGAGCCTTTCGAGGGTTTATTCGGCCGTTTGATGTGGCGGTTCGAATGATAAATAGCGCGAATCCAGCCGCGCAAAATAGGTAAATTATCGGGGAGTATCTTGTTGTTGCGAGTGCATATCCGCTTGTCAATATTGCGATCGCCATGTAGGTGTTCGAAATAATCAAGCGTTTGAAATGCATTTCATTTCTCTTTTTGACGACTTTATTTTCGAGAGGATTTTAAATTCTTAAGAATTAGTGTCAGACTGTCGTCTGGGTCAATGCCGCATGCGCGTTTAATTATTCGTCCGATGTGCCGAAGTATCCTTCCCGTGAGGGGTTGAAGGATTATGTTCGCCGTTTTTTTTTCAAAGATTTCGTTTACGGCAAACTCGTCTGGCGAAATTAGTGGGAAATCAAGGGGGTGCGTCGGAATTTCACAAAAACGGGCAGTCATTGTTTTCCTTGTGGAGGTGCCTCCATGTATCGAATGCTCGTCAGCGCCAATATTTCGAATTTGATTGACTGCAGGTGCTATTCCGAATTTTAGCTTAGATCGAACAGAGAATGCCATTTGCCGATCCCATGATACTGATTTTGGGTTTCTCAGATAGTTGAATCTGGTTTGTTTTATTGTTTGAAGTTCTTGTAGGAAAAGTCGCTCGTCTTGATATGTTGAGCGCATTACGGAAATTGATTCTTCGCTAAGGCTATTCAGTTCTCCATCGTAATTTTTCAAAAACTTCGATGACCAACTCGCCCATCCGCAGGGTAGTAGGTGCCTTGTATAATAGTAGCTAGATTGGGCGATGTTACGTGAGTCTTCGAGGTAGTTTGTTCCGCAAACCCACAGAATCTCGGTGTTGTTTTCATACTTTTCTAAAAGATCGTCGCAATACCTAAAAAATGTTGGTTCAGGTAGATTGTCATCTTCGAGAAAAATTGCTCTGTCTTCTTGGTTAAAAATCCATTTTGCGCCCTCGCCGATATTTCTGTAAACTCCAATGTTTTCTTTTGAAAATTTTGTGATTACCTTGCAATTCCACGTGATAAGAGATAGCGCAAGGGATCGAGTCTTTTCGGTGAGAATTTCTTCGTTGGTGTTTCTTGGTCCGTCAGCTAGGAGGTAGATTTTATCAGGGGCATACAGGCGAATTCGTTCGATTATCGCCGGTAAGGTCTCGCTTCGTTTAAATATAAATAAAACTACAGGCGACTTCATTGGCGTTTGTCTCGTGTAAGGATGTAGGGTTTCTCTATAAGTGAAAAGTTGCTGATGATGCTATTCAGCTTGTTTCTTTAAATGGCGCACGTACCAAGGCGCAGCCTCCGCCAAGCCATCGGCGAGCGTGTGCGTAGGTTTCAGCCCAAGAAGCCTCGTTGCCTTGCTGATGTCTGCTTGGCTGTGACGTACGTCACCGGAGCGAAAGTCTCGGTACTCCAATTGCTGCAACGCATGCACTCCATTAGAGGAAAGTGCTTTTTTGACCAATCTGAAAAGGGTGTTGAGTGTGGTGCGGTCACCGACAGCCACGTTGTAAACCTGATTCCTGGCCTCGGGGTTGCTTGTGGTGGCGGCCAGTATGTTGGCCTGAACCGCGTTGGCCACGTAGCAGAAGTCGCGGCTGGTTTCGCCGTCACCATTGATATAAACAGTGTCACCCTTGAGCAGGGCAGCGGTCCATTTGGGAATGACTGCAGCGTAAGCGCCATCAGGGTCCTGACGGCGGCCGAAGACGTTGAAGTAGCGCAGGCCGATCGTGGTGAATCCGTAGCTGCGGGCGAAAACGTCGGCGTAGAGTTCGTTGACGTACTTTGTGACCGCATAGGGCGACAGTGGCTTGCCGATGGTGTCTTCCACCTTGGGCAGGCCGGGGTGGTCACCGTAGGTCGAGCTGCTGGCCGCGTACACGAAACTCTTCACGCCTTCGTCGCGCGCGGCCACCAGCATGTTGAGAAAGCCGTCGATGTTGGTGGCGTTACTGGTGATCGGGTCGGCGAGGCTGCGTGGCACCGAACCGAGAGCTGCCTGGTGGAGAACGTAGTCGACACCATTGCAGGCGCGACGGCAGTCTTCCAATTCGCGGATGTCGCCCTTGAGGAAAGCAAAGCGCGCCCATTGTTCGCGGGTGACCACGCTGCGAACCTCGTCGAGGTTGCGTTGGTGGCCGGTGGCGAAGTTATCGATGCCGACGACCGTCTGGTCGAGGGTAAGCAAGGTTTCCAAAAGGTTCGAGCCGATGAAGCCGGCGACCCCGGTGATGAGCCAGGTCTTTGGTGCGCGAGGTAGGTCTTGCAGTAGTTGTTGGTAGGGGGTCATGGGGTTCGCTTGGTGCAGGAGGGAGCGTAGTTCTGTGCGCTGGATTGCGACTTGCGTCGCTCCTACAGAGAGTAATCCGGAGATTTTAGGCTGTGGGCGCAGGTCGTCGGGTTGATGCTGGCTTGGGTATGCACCGTGTGGCTCTGAGTTATTGCGGGGTTCGTGCGCAGTGATGCCGTTTGAGCCACTTCGAGACGACCCAGGCATGCTGGGTGATCGATGCCTGTATCGCGAACAGCCCAACGTAACCAAGTGCCAGAGCCCATTCCGGCACACCCGAACGCCAGCCTGCAAAGCCGACCAGACCGATCAGAGCGTTGAGCAGCATCAACAGCAACGTCGTCTCGCCCGGGCTAAAACCCGCATGCATCCAGATGTGATGCATGTGATCCCGCCCGGCGCTGAACGGGCTGCGTCCCTGCAGCATGCGGCGGATCATCAGCACCACGGTGTCCAGCACTGGCAACCCCAGCATCCACAGGATCGCGAAGGGCGGAGGTGGCGGTAAGGCGGTGCTGCTGTGCGGGAGCTGGATCGCGAACCATGCCAGCAGCGCACCCAGCATCATGCTTCCGGCGTCGCCCATGAATACGGCCGCCTTGTGGCGCAGTGGGGTGCGCATGTTGTAGCAGAGAAAGCCGACCGTGACGGCGAGCAGGATGACGAGGTCGAGGGCCATCGACTGGTTGCCGACGACGAGGGCGCAGGCGATGAACCAGACGACGGTGGTTGAGGTGAGGCCGGCCGCGAGGCCGTCGGCGCCGTCGGCCATGTTGACCGCGTTGATGAGGCCGACGACCGCGAATACGGTGAAGGGCAGGGCCAGGGGGCCGAGGCTGATGTTCCCGATCCCCAGGATATCGCCCACATGCGTGATGTAGACGCCGCTCGGCAGCACGATGAGCATGGCTGCGATGGCCTGGACGAGGAGCTTGGTCTTGGCACGGATGTCGAGGAAGTCGTCGAGTACGCCGACCACGACCAGCAGGGCGATGCCGCCGAGGACGTTGAGGCCGATCAGGGTCTGGGGTTCGGCGAGCTGTACGCTGAGGATGAGCGCGATTGCCATGCCGAGGCCGCCGATGAGGGGGATTTCGCCGTCGTGCTCCTTGCGGCCGCCGGGGCGGTCTACCAGGCCGATGCGCCGGGCAGGCTTGATCAGCACCTGGATCACGGCCAGGGTCAGCAGCAGCGGCACGACGGCGAGCACTGCGGTTTTGGTGAGGACGGGGAGCTGGGTCAGCATCGTGTTCACAGAAAACGGTTGGGCTCGGCTTAGAACATCCAGTGCGCCTGAAGGCTGCGATCGGCCCCGAGGGTGATCGCAGGCCCGTTGCGGCTGCGCTGTTCGTCCACCAGCAGTGACGCGATGCCGTAGCCCATCAGGCTGCCGGCGACCACGTCCGAGAAGAAATGCTGGCGTTCCTGGATGCGACCGAAGCCGGTGGCGGCGGCGAGGCCATACAGCCACGGCGCATCATACTTTTGTGCAAACGGGGTGGCGAGTGCGAATGCTACGCCCATGTGAATCGAGGGAAAGCTGGAATCCGAACCGCCGTTGCCGGGGCCGCGGAATTCGTGTGGGCCGAGGCCGGCTTCGGGGCGGGCGCGGTTGACCGCGTACTTGGTGGCGAGCTGGGCGCCGAGCGTC
The DNA here is from genome assembly GCF_000310185.1 of Thauera aminoaromatica S2. GTDB lineage: Bacteria > Pseudomonadota > Gammaproteobacteria > Burkholderiales > Rhodocyclaceae > Thauera > Thauera aminoaromatica. The sequence continues at coordinate 32,155 of NZ_AMXD01000013.1, forward strand.
CAGCCGGCGGCGAGCAGGCTGGTGCGCGCAGTGTCGCTTGCCGTGTCGTCGGCCAGGCCCATCCACAGCGCGCCGGCGCCCGCGGCGAGGCCGAAGGGGATGAGGCTGGCGGCCTCGCCGAGCGTGTCCCAGCTGCCGCCCTGGTGCTCGTCGGCCCAGTCGGCGAGGGGGCGGTCGAGCGTGGCCGAGAGGCCGGTGAGCCCGGCGCCGAGCAGCAGGGGGCGTACGGCCTCGGGCGAGAAGATCTTGTCGGCGAGCCAGCCGCCGGTGTGGCCGAGCTCGCCCCAGATCGAGCGGCCGTCCTCGCGGTCGTCGTCCAGTGCCAGCCAGGCCTGCGAGCCCGCGGGGGCGTAGCGGCCGGCGCGGCGGTCGCGCAGGCGGGTGAGGTCGAAGAGCGCGAGCGTGCGCGACAGCATGGCGCCGCCGTCGCGGGTGAGCGGACGCCAGATGATGTCGGCCGTGCGTGCACTGGAGAAGGGGAGCATGGCGTCGAAGGGGATGCTGAGGTAGATGCCCTTGTCGAAGCTGCCCTCGCCGAATTCCTCGGCGGAGACGTCCGTCTTGGTGGCGAAGACGCCCATCTTGACGCCGTTGTCGAACTGGCGCGCGATGTCCACGGTGACGCCGCGGTCGCCGGCGAGGTACTGGCCGGCGCTGAGCTTGACCAGCGTGTTCTCCCAGCCGGTGTGCCAGTACAGGGTGGCGTGGCCGGTGGTGACGTCGTAGTCGCGCAGGCCGAAGTGCTGGTCGAAATCGCGCTGGCGCACGTGGTTGAGGTCGATGCCGAAGGCGAAGTGGCTGTTCCACGGGCGGTAGAGCCATTCGCCGCCGACGCCGGCGAACATCGGCTCGAGGTAGCCGCCGTAGAGGCTGGCGTACTGGTTGGTGCCGAGCGCGCGCACGTGGTTGAGCTGCAGCGTGGGCAGGGTGAGATCCGACTCGGTGACGTACTTGCGGATGTCGGTGCGCACGCGCGGCAGGTTGCTGGGGCCGTCGTATTCGAACTTGTCGTAGTTGTCGATGAGGCCCAGGTTGGCGCGGCCCGACAGCCAGGTGTCGTCGGCGAGGCGCAGCTCGGTGGGCGCGGTGATGCCGAGCTGGAACAGGATGAAGCCGTCCGGGCCGCCCAGGCTCTGGCTGTAGCTGGGCTCCAGCCCGGTGCTGAAGCGTTCGGCGGGGCCGGCCCAGAGCTTTTCCTGGCTGTGCGCGGGCCAGTGCTCGGCGGCGACCACGGCCTCGAACTGCTCGGCATGGGCGCGATAGCGGGTCTGCCGGGCCACCCATTCGTCGCGCAGCACGACCCAGTCGGTGAGCGGCATGCCGCGTTCGTGGAAGCTGAGCACGAAGCGGCGGACGTCGGCGGGGGCGTGGAGGTGCAGCACGGCGACGGCGCGGTCGATGCGGTCGCGCAGGTAGATGGTGTAGGGCTCTTCGACGACGAGCTGCAGGTCGGTGCCCTGGCGGCGCACCTCGCGCACCGACCAGCGCGTCTGCTCGGCGAACTCGGCGCTCATGCGCGCCCAGTCGGTGGGACCGGCGGGGTAGGTGGAGAGCGGCCGGGGGTAGCTGGGGTCGAGCAGCTTGGGCACGGTGAGGTCGGCCAGGCTGCCGTGCAGGGTGAGGCCCAGCATCAGCGTGTTGCCGCGCTCGAGGCCGGCGGTGAGATCGAGGCCGGAGGCGTAGCGATAGACGACGCCGAGGTTGAAGGGGCTGTCGTGCTTCTGGTTGTTGCCCTGGGGCTCGTTCTGGTAGTCGTTGCCGTCGTATTCGAGCTTGAGGACCCAGTCGTCGGAGGGGGCGTACTGGACGCCGCCGAAGAAGGAGGTTCGGCCCTTGAAGTAGTTGCTCGCGCTGAACTCGCCGCCAGAGCCGCCTCCGGCACCCTCCTCGCGCTCGGCGAAGCTGTCGTCGAACCAGGTGAAGGGGTTCTTCACCCTCCCCGCGTTGCCGACGTAGCCCCAGCCGAGGCCGAGCGACCAGTCGAAATCGCCGCTGCGCTTGCTGGCGACGAGGTATTCGCCCGAGAACAGGCCGGTGCCGCCGATGTCGGTCATGCCGATGGCGAGCGCGGGGGTGTGGGCGGTTTCCTGCGCCAGGCGCAGCTTGAAGTCGATGCTCTTGTCTTTGTAGCTCTGGCTGCCGGCGATTTCGGGGCCGTAGAGGCGGTTGCTGACCGAGGTATAGCGGAAGCCGGCCTCCAGCCAGTCGAAGGGCTGCGCCACCACGCTGCCGCGGGTGTAGGGCTCGACACGGCTGAGGTGGAAGCGCAGCTCGCCCGCCGGCGACATGCGCGCGGTGGGGGTTTGCAGCAGGCCGATGAAGCCCCAGTCGTTGGCGGTAGGTACCCCTGGCCGGGCCACGACGGGATCCGACGGGGAGATCGCGACTTGCGTCGCTCCTACGGGAGGGGGGGCCGGCGCGGTGGTATCTGTAGGAGCGGCGTGAGCCGCGATCGGGCGCTCGTCGTGCGCACCGGCGGCGGACGTGGGGTCCGACGGCGGGATCGCGACTGGCGTCGCTCCTACGGGGGCGCTAGCAAGCGTGCCGGTTTGTGTAGGAGCGGCGCGAGCCGCGATCGGCGTGGTGGTTTGTGTAGGAGCGGCGCGAGCCGCGATCGGCGTGGGGGACTGCGTCGCCAGGAAGGTGGCGAGGCGGTCGGAGAAATCCTCGGGCCAGGCGGCGCTACGGCGCGGCGCCCAGATCCAGGCGCCGGGAGCCGGTTCCGATTGCGGTTCGGCGTTCCATGTGGCGATTCCGAACCGCTGCACGCGACCATCTGGTTGCACGATCCAGGCCATGTCGGCCTCGCTGGCCGCTTCGCCGATGCAGGCCTGCAGGTAGCCGCGGGCCTGGGTGCCGGGCCGGTGCGCGACAGCACAAGGGCGGCCGTCGTCGGCGAGCAAGGTGACGGTTCCGGGGCGCTGTGGCAGCACGAGCGCGTGGCCGGGGGCGAGGATCGGATCCTGGTCCGGATTGGCCTGCAGCCAGCGTGCGTCGACGATCGCCAGCGGCACGCGGCCGGTGACGGGCAGGCTGCGCAGCCAGTCGGCCAGGCGCTGGCGGGTGGTCTCGTCGGCCTGCAGGTCGCGTGCAGACCACAGCTGGGCGAGCAAGGCCTGCTTGAGCTCCGCCTGGGCCTGGCGGGCGCTTGGCACTTGCCAGGCGAGTGCAGCGGGGTCGTCGCCAGCGCCGGGCGGGTTGCGCAGCAGCCAGTCGCTGAGGCGTTCGCCCGCGCGGATGGCCGTTTGTGCGGACGCCACGGACGCGGTCGCGCCGCCGCCGGCCTGGGCGTTGCCGGCCGCGGTCGGCATCCCCAGCACGATGCAGACCTGCGCCACGGCGAGGCACAGACGTGATGGCCGGACGGGGCGTGCGAGCGTGGTCGCGGCGGGAAGCGGGCGCGTCATCGAGTCACCGTGCCGGCCAGCGCTGCAGCGAGAGGCAGAGCTCCGGGCCGAGGCAGTGTTCGGTGTAGACGACCTCGATCGCGCCGCTGTCGACGCGCAGGGCGTAGCGCGCGGTGAGGCGGACGGCGCCCGGCGTGCCGGCGGGCGGGACGATCGGTTCGGCGCGCTCTTCGAACCATTGCAGGCTTTCGGGGGCGAGGCCGGCGAGCTCGGTGCCGCGCGGGGCGGCGATGGCATGCACGCTGATGCGGTCGATGACCCCCGAGCGGTAGGCGGATTCGTCGCGGGTGCGTTGCCAGGTGGCGAGCGCTTGGCCGGCAGCTCGGTCCTGAGTTGCGCTCGCGACCAGGCTGCCCCAGGTGGGGGCGTCTGGTGCGCGGGTGCTGCGCCAGTCGGTGCTGAGCCCGCTGGTGCCGACGACGCGCCCCTGCTGCAGGCGCACGACCTCGCCCTCCGCGCTATACCAGACCTCGATCGGAGGCGCGTCGGGCGTCGCTGGATCGGGATCGGTGTAGCCCAGCACGAGCAGCGCGCTGCGACCGTCGACCACCGTGCGCAGGTAGCGATAGGCCGGATTCGGCGCAGCCCGGTCCGCCAAGGAGCCGCCGCGGTAGGCGAGCTCGAAGGTGCGTGAGATGTTGGTCGAGTCGGTGCTGCAGGCCGCGCAGGCGAGAATCGCCAGCACGGCCAGTCGCTCTGGTAAAGCGCGCGACATCGGAACAGAAGGTACGGCGTTCATCAAACGAAAAGCCCCCAAAGGGTGACCCCCGGGGGGCTTGTGCTTCGAGTCGGGTGGTCGTCGAGCGCAGCCGTTCGCGGCTTCCGCCGCTTCTGCAAAGGCATTGCCGCAGCAGTCTCGCCGTAGGAGCGACGCGAGTCGCGATCTGCGCGAATTCCCGTCGGGCTATCGACCCACCAGCCTGACGCGACGGCTTAGCGCGTGGTGCCGGTGGTGCCGGTGGTGCCCGAGCTGCTGTCGCTGCTCGCCGCCGCGGCCACGGCCGCCACGCCGACTGCGACGGCGGCCACCGTGCCTGCGGTCAAACCACCCACCGCAGCCGCGCTGGCACCGGCGGCGCCCGCTCCGCTACCCGCAGCACCGGCTTGCGCACCGGTCGCACCCGCTTGGGCCGGCGCAGGGGCTGCCTGCGCAGGAGCGCCCGTGCCGGGGCGCGGGGCGGTTTGCGCCAGCACGGGCGCGGTGGAGAAGGCAAGGATCGCGGCGATCAGAGCGGTTTTTTTCATGGAAACTCCTGTCGAGGAAAGCGCGACCGGCTGGCCGAGCGCTGGAAAAGTTTGTTTCGGACGCAACTATTCTAGCTTGTGCCGAACGTGGTTGAAACATGAACAAGTCCTTGAAGGAGAAGAATACGACAATCGAGGCCGCCCGATTCCGGCTGCCCCGCCAAGCCGTGACCGAGCGCAGCCAGTCAGCCGACTTTTTCCAGCTACAATCCACGCCCTCAAGCGTCCTTATGTTGTCAGAAAATGAATACCACCGAACATTGCAACCGCCTGCGGAGCGCTGCGAAGGCGCTGATCCTGGGCTTGGCGCTGGCTTGCTCGTCCGTGACGATGGCGCAGAACGCCCCCGCTGCAGCGGGCTTCGCGGCGGCGGGCGGTGCTCCGGCTGCCGTGGGGAGCGGCGGGTTGGGCATGGGGGCCCCTGCCTTGTCCGGTGGCGCGCCGGGTGCGGCCGTCGGTGCCGCCAGCGGTGCTGCGGCATCTGCCGGTGCCGCGGACGGATTCGAGACCCAGGCTGCTCCGACCGTGATCGGCGGTGAAGGCCTGAGCCCCTCCCAGGATGCCGCGCTCGACCAGGCGGTGACGGTCGACGCCGACGGCAACGACCGCGTGGGCGGCACGGTGCGCGCCGCGCGGGTGCTCAACGACTTCCAGCAATTCGTGGCGCGCAGCACCGGGCAGGTGCTGCCGCTGTACGGTTCGGGCTTCTTCGCGGGCTCGCGAGTGTTCAACAGCCCCACCGCGCCGGTCGCCGACGACTACGTGCTCGGCCCGGGCGACCAGGTGCTGGTGCGGATCTGGGGGGCCTTCGAGTCGCAGACCCGGGCGCAGATCGACCGCAGCGGCATGATCACGCTGCCGACCATCGGCCCGGTGAGCCTGGCCGGGGTGCGGATCGCCAATGCGGTGCAGGTCATCGAGAACCAGGTGGGCCGCATCTACCGCGACGTGAGCGTCAGCGTGAGCCTGGACCGGGTGCGCGGCATCACCGTGTTCGTGGTGGGCCAGGCGCGGCGTCCGGGCACCTACACGGTGTCGGGCAATTCGACCCTGATCGGTGCGCTGTTCCAGAGTGGCGGCCCGGGGGCCAATGGTTCGCTGCGCCGCGTGCAGGTCAAGCGCGACAACCAGGTGATCACCGAGATCGACCTGTACCGTTTCCTCGCCAACGGCGACACCTCGGCCGACATCCGCCTGGTGGACGGCGACGTGATCGTGATTCCGCCGGCGCACGGCTACGTGGCGTTGACCGGCCAGGTGAAGGCGCCGGCGATCTACGAGCTCAAGGACCGTGCGGACACGCTGCGCAGCGTGCTGACGGTGTCGGGCGGGCTGCCCGTCGTGGCCGACCCGCGCCTGGCCTTCGTCGAGCGCCTGGACCCGAGCGCGGACCAGCCGCGTTCGGTGTTCGAGGTGTCGCTGCAGCCGGGGCAGCCCGACTTCGTGCTGAAATCCGGCGACCTGGTCGCGGTGCAGCCCATCCTGGCCGAGTTCGCCAACGCGGTGACGCTGCGCGGCGGGGTGAGCGCGCCGGTGCGCCTGCCCTACCGCGCCGGCATGCGGATCTCGGACCTGATCCCGGACAAGGCGACCCTGATCAACCGCTACGTGGTGGACAACCAGAACCGCAGCCTGCTCGATCGCGGCAGCTTCGTCGGCGATGTCGGCAACCTATTCGTCGACATCAACATGGATTACGCGGTGGTCGAACGGCTCGAGCGCCCGCAGATGGCGCTCAAGCTGATCCCGTTCAGCCTCAACGGGCTGTTCGCCGACCCCAACGGCCCGGACAACCTGCGCCTGCAGGCCGGCGACACGATCTCGATCTTCACCGCGGGCGACGTGCGCGTGCCGGTGAGCCGCCGCCGCGTGGTGATGCGGGTGGAGGGCGAGGTGAACCGCCCCGGCGTGTACGTGGCCGAGCCGGGCGAGACCTTGGTGAACATCATCGAGAAGGCGGGCGGACCCACCTCGGACGCCTACCTGTTCGGCGCCGAGTTCTATCGCGAGTCGGTGCGCAGGTCGCAGCAGGCCAACCTCGACAAGCTGGTGCAGCGCCTGGAGCAGCAGGCAGTTGCCGAGTCGGCGCGGGTTTCCGCCAACATCATCGGGGACGCCCAGGCCGTGGCCCAGGCGCAGGCGCAGCTGCGCGCCGAGCGCGAGGCGCGTGGGCGTTTCCTCGCCCGCATGCGCACGCTGAAGTCCTCGGGCCGGATGTCGCTCGGCCTGCCGGCGGACGAGCCGAGCTTCGCGCAGATCCCCGGCTTCCGGCTGGAGAACGGCGATCGCCTGGTGATCCCGAATCGGCCCGATTTTGTGCAGGTGTTCGGTGCGGTCAATACCGAGTCTGCCCTGCTGTGGCGGCCCAGCCGCACCGTTTCCGACTACCTGGAGCAGGCCGGCATGAGCCGCGAGGGCGACCGCAGCGCGGCCTTCGTGCTGCGCGCCGACGGCACGGTGGTGGCCGAAACGGGCAGTTGGTTCAGCAGCGTGATGGGGACGACGGTGCTGCCGGGCGACATCATCGTGATTCCGGAGCTGATCGATCGCGAGTCGGGCTGGACGGCCTTCGCGCGCATTGCCAAGGACTGGACGCAGATCTTCGCCAACCTCGGCCTCGGTGTGGCCGCGGTGCGCTCGATCGAGAACGACTGAGCGATGACCATGAACGAAAGCACGATGCAGAAGGCGGCGATCGAGAACCCGCAGGGCCAAATGGTGGTGGTGGAGGACGACGACGAGATCTCTCTACTCGATCTCGCGATCGTGCTCGCCAAGTTCAAGAAGCTGATCCTCGGCCTGCCGGTGCTGGTGGGGGCCTTGACGGTGGGCGCGACGCTTCTGATGACGCCGATCTTCACCGCGACCACGGCCATCCTGCCGCCGCAGCAATCGCAGTCGACCGCCTCGGCGCTGCTCGGCCAGCTCGGAGGGCTCGCCGGCATTGCCGGCGCAGCGGCCGGGATCAAGAACCCGAGCGACCTCTACGTCGGCATGCTGAAGAGCCGCACCGTGGCCGATGCGATGATCGCGCGCTTCGACCTGGTGAACTATTACGAGGATGAGTTTGCGGAGGACGCGCGCAAGTCGCTGGAGAATGTATCCAGCTTCACCGCCGGCAAGGACGGCATCATCACCATCTCGGTCGATGACAAGGACCCCGAGCTTGCCGCGAAGATGGCCAACGCCTACGTGGAAGAGCTGAACAGGCTCACCGAGGTGCTGGCGGTGACCGAGGCCTCGCAGAAGCGCCTCTTCTTCGAACGCCAGATGGTCGACGCGCGTGACCGCCTCGTGGCGGCCGAGATCGAGGCGCGCTCGGCGATGGAGCGGGGTGGCCTGGCGAGCATCGACGCCCAGGGCCAGGCGATGATCGAGGTGACGGCGCGGCTGCGCGGGCAGATCTCGGTGAAGGAGGTCGAGATCGGCGCCATGCGCGCCTTCGCCGCCGAGGAAAACCCCCGCCTCAAGGCTGCGCAGCAGGAGCTGCTTGCGCTGCAGACCGAGCTCGCACGCATCGAGGGCGCGAGCGCGCTGCGCGACACCCAGGTCGGTGGCGAATCGAGCGCCGCCGCGACCAACCTGCAGTTGCTGCGCAACGTGAAGTACTACGAGACGCTGTACCAGATGCTGGCGCAGCAGTTCGAGCTCGCCAAGATCGAGGAGGCCAAGGACAGCGCGCTGATCCAGGTGCTGGACACCGCCATCCCGCCCGAGCGCAAGTCCAAGCCCAAGCGCGCCCTGATCGTGATCCTCGCCGTGCTCGCCGCCGGCTTCGTCGCCGTGCTGATCGCCTTCATGAAGGAAGCCGCCCAGCGTGCCGCCGAAGACCCCGAAAGCGCGGAGCGCATGCAGTTGTTCAAGAAATATATGTCCTGGCGGGCGTGAGAAAGTCTTGATACGAGCCCGCCCCGCGCACCACGCTTCAACGCCCCCGTAGGAGTGACGCAAGTCGCGACTACAGTCGGCCCGGATCGCGACTCGCGTCGCTCCTGCAATAGGCGCCATGGCTCGACGCCCCTGTAGGAGCGACGCAAGTCGCGATCACAGCCGCTGAGGTCGCAACTCGCGTCGCTCTTACAACACCGTCTGACTCTCGTCTCGTCGCTGGAGTGAAGAGATGCGACCTCCCGCCAAGGGCCTTCCCTTCTCCCGCCGCGTTCGCTTCGCCTGGGCTGGCGTGCGCGACGCCTGGCGGCTGGAAGCCAGCTTCCGCAGCCAATGCCTCGCGGCGCTCGCCGCGCTCTTCGCGCTCGCGGTGCTGCGCCCCGGCTGGCTATGGTCCGCCATCGTCGTCGTGATGATCGCCCTCGTGCTGGCTGCCGAGCTCATCAACACCGCGCTCGAAGCCGCTCTCGACGGCCTCCATCCCGAGCACGCGCGCTTCGTCCAGGTCGCCAAGGACTGCGCCGCGGCTGCCGTCCTGGTTCTCGGCGGGGCCTCGGTTGTCGTGTTCGCGTGCATGCTGGCCGACCTGTACGGATAGGCAACGGCCGGGTGACCCGGCTCAATACGCGTTGGGGTTCACGAAGCCCTTGAACACCGTCAGGAAGATGATCTTCAGGTCGAGCCAGAGCGACCAGTTCTCGATGTACCAGAGATCGCATTCGATCCGTCGCTGCAGATCCGTGTCGCCGCGCCAGCCATTGATCTGTGCCCATCCCGTGATGCCCGCCTTCACCATGTGCTTCTGCATGTAGCCCGGGATCTCGTGCTTGAACTGATCCACGAACACGGTGCGCTCGGGACGCGGTCCGACAATGGACATATCGCCTTTGAGTACGTTGATGAACTGAGGCAATTCGTCGAGACTGGTTCGGCGGATGAACGCGCCGAAGGGCGTGGTTTTCTTGGCGCTGCCCGCGCCACCCCATTGGACACCGTTTTTCTCAACGTCCACCGGCATGGAGCGAAATTTCAGCATCATGAACGGCTTGCCGTTCCAGCTCACGCGTTCCTGGCGGTAGAAGATCGGACCGGGAGAGCTGAGGCGGACACCAACGGCGAGAATGATCATAAGCGGGCTGATCAGGAGCAGGATTGCGCCGGCGATCAAGCGGTCCTCCAGCGCCTTCAGGAAGGCGTTGAAGCCTGTCATCGGCGTACAGCTCAAATCGAGGAGATAGAGCCCGGCCACGTCCGAAACACTGTGGTTGATCAGCCGGAAGTCGCGCATGTCGGGCATGTAACGGACGTTCGCGGTCGACAAGCTCAGTGCAGACTGGATCTCCTTGACGATCTCTCCCTTGGATAGCGGCAGGCAGATCCAGACCTCGTCCTCGTCGTGATCGATCGGTGAGTCCTTCTGATACGCTTCGTACCGGACCCCGCTTAGTTCCATGGCGGGGTCGTCGCCGATAACGATCACGCGATCGGGATCGAAGCCCGCAATCGGCACCTTTCGCAAATGACGTATTGCGGTCGAACAAGAATGGGCGTCTCCGACTAGAAGAACTCGGCGGCGATTGCGGCTTTGCAGGCGATGATTCTTTATAAGAGGATATGCGATCAAGCGAAATCCAATTGACCCCGCTGCCGCGCTACCAATCCAATAGACCAACCAGAGACGTGAAAAGTCCGCTCCAAGCTTAGTAAAAAAAAGCAGCGCTGTCATCGCCGCACCAATTGTGCAGTATGCGGTAACCAGTTTCGCAACGAGCCCGATCTGTAGCTGACCATGCCAGGATTTGTACACGCCAAAACCAGGCAAGATTATCAGAGCGAGCAACGCGCCGACCAATAGCGCGCTTGTATATCCAGTAGAGTCTATTGTTGGTTGACCAAAGCGAATCCAATATGCAGCCCATCCGCCAGATAGAACGCACAGTAAATCTACGGCTCGCGAAAATGCTTTAGTGTAGGCATGATTGCCATGCAGCTGGCGTGCGGGCGTGAACACCTTGGCTCTCTTCCTGTAAGAGGGTGATGGTGAAATATAAACGTTCCTGGTTCTATGAGGCTTGATCTGCTCTATTGTAGCGATACTGCTTATCTTTCAGAAAGCTTTCATATTTTGTCAAAGCAAAGGCCCGGAACTGGTTGCAGAAAGAGTCAGTGGAAAATCGTATTGCATTCTCACGACAGTTCGCAGCCGAAAAGCATTCCATTTCGCGCTCAAAAAGCTTCACTGCTTCCACCACGCTTTGTACCGTCTGTTGCTCGAAAAACACACCGGTTGGCGCCTCCAATTCCCCGAGTCCGCGGATTGTTTCGAGGGCTCCTCCCTTTCCAAATGCCACTACCGGAGTGCCACAAGCCTGCGCCTCGACCGGCGCGATGCCGAAATCCTCCTCTGCAGCGAAAAGAAATGCTCGGGCGCGTTGCATGTGATCACGTAGGACGTCGAATGGTTGATATCCGAGAAGCTGGATGTTCGGACTGGCTCTCGACCGCACCTTTTCCATGTCTGGGCCATCCCCGATCACCACCAGCTGTTTATCCGGCATGGATCGAAAGGCATCAATGATCAAATCGATCCGCTTGTAGGGTACAAGACGTGAGGCCGTAAGATAAAACGCGTCCTTTTTATCCCGTAACGTGAAACTGGAAACGTCCACGGGCGGATAAATGACATCGGCAGTTCTTCTGTAGACTTTCTTGATGCGCCTCGCTATAAAATCAGAGTTTGCAATAAAGTGATCCACGCCGTTCCCTGTTCGGGAGTCCCACAGTCTGATCTTATGGAGTAACCACTTGGCTACCCAACCCTTCATTCCTCTTTCGAGATTTGATTCGCGTAAATATTGGTGCTGTAAATCCCAAGCATAACGAATCGGGGAGTGCACATAACTGATGTGCAGCTGATCTGGCCCTGTGAGGACTCCTTTGGCTACCGCATGGGAGCTTGATATTATCAAGTCATAGCCGGAAAGATCGAATTGCTCAATTGCAAGAGGCATAAGGGGAAGGTAGGACCTGTAATGACTCCGGGCCTTTGGCAATTTCTGTATGAAACTTGTTGAAGGGCGTTTTCCCTGAAGGAAAAACCGCTCCTCGTCAGGCAGGAAGTCACAGATTGTGTACAAGTCTGCATCGGGGAAAATGAAAATCAGCTGATCGAGAACGCGCTCCGCCCCAGCATAGCCTACAAGCCAGTCATGTACGATAGCAACTTTCATGATTATAAATGCCCTCCAAGGGACTGGGTCAGAGCTTCTAGGATCTTATCCGCAACCTTGTCCCAAGTGAAACGGGCTGATTGTTCAAATCCTCTCTGAATCAAACTTTCACGTAACATCATGTTCGTGACGATCTCGTGAATTCCCGCTGCGATCTCCTCGGTACTGCTTGGTTCGACAAGTAGTGCCGCACTGCCAGCCACTTCTGGCAGTGAAGTGGTGCTTGAGGTCAACACCGGGATCCCCGACGCCATCGCTTCAATTACAGGAAAGCCGAATCCCTCATAAAGCGACGGAAAAATAAGCGCTATTCCGCCTCGGTATACCGATGCAAGTTTTTCGTCATCCATCGGTCCGAGAAAGACAATACGTCGATCAACCCTCTCCTGCATTGCAACGTCAATCAGGCGCGGTGAGGGTTCTCCGTTAAAAACGAGCCGGATCGCGGAGTCTATGCCCGCTCGAGCGAATGCTTGAACGACGCGCTCCTCATTTTTATGCGGCTTTCGGTTGCCGATGCAAAGCAAATATCTGTAGCCTGGATTGTAAATCGTCCCGGTCGTTGAAAAAGCTGGCGATAGCCCGTTTCCTACATTGACCACCTTTGCAGGCGAAACTCCGGCCCAGTCGACGATCTTCTTTCTCGAGAAATTGGATACCGTCAGGATGAGCGGCGCTCGTTGGCATGCTCGCTTTAGTATCAGCCGATAATACAAAGACCTCAACAGCCCCGATCCCGTGTCGATGTGGTTGAGGTCGTGGATTGTCGGGATGAACCGTTTACCTCCAAATAAAGGTGAATTGAATCCAGGTGAAATCAAATATACATCATTTAAAGCTAGATAAAAGCTAAGCCTCAAAGGGTCAAGTGGTTGAACCGGTGATCCTTTCAGGTCGGCAGGGGGGAATTTTAAGCGTTGATTGACTTCTCTTGCGAAACGGCCGATCCCATGGTCACCCATCCATCGCTCATCAAAATAGATCCGTTCTTTGACACTGTCTGACATGGTTGTCGCTAACTCTTTCAAATAGAAATATAAAGGCAAGCGTTGGGATGAGCCAAAATGGGTAGAAAAGAACTTGATTGAAGTGGGCAGCCCATAGCAAAGTCATGACAAAGTAGGAGGCCACGATTCGCCACAGGACATGAGTAGAAGTCAGCGACGGGAGTGTGGGGGTGTTGGATATTTGTCTTAAATTGCGATCTATAATGTAGAACTTGATTGCGAATATTATTAGTATAATCGTTGCTGGCAGGGCGCCGTACGTTAGAAAAAATAGCTGTAATGATGAGTCGATGCCGTTGCGTCCACTTTCTCGAATAAAAGATAGTGCGAAGTTGTAACCATACCCAAGCAGAAATTCATCTTCCATTAATCTTAGCCCGAGCGAAAAGGACTCGAATCGCGCAGTGGAGCTGCCATCCCCAAGCCCTTGCGCAAGTCGCATTGCAAGCCTCTCCACTTGCTCAAAGCTCAAGAGAGTCGCGGTTGAGAGGGAGAAGATCAAAAGGGGTACGGCGGGAAGAATTATCTGTGGCAGTTTTATTAGGTGCAGTCTGGGAGACTGGAGTATGGCGTAACCTATGGCAATTAGGAAAAGGAGAGAGATTCCACTTCTTGAAACAGTCAGGAATAAGGTCAAAATCAATAGAGCAGAAGAGGCGATGTAGGAGAGCTTCTTTTCGCTCAGCGCGCCGTGGAGCGCGATGATTGTTGGTAAGACGATTATTGTTGCGTAAAAATTTGGATCAAAGTAAAGGGATACAAGGCGATTTATATGCGGGTCTCCCGCAAATTCGACGCCAAAGGAGGAAAGCGTTTTCCAGAGATCGGTCGAATTTGGGAACAGAATAAGTAGTGCAATCGCGATGGCAGCCATTGCAGTGTAGGTGAGTAGATAATTTCTTACAATCAGATTCTGAGGCGAATATAGCTTTTCGGCAAGAATGCCGGCTACAAGATGAGCAATTGTAATTTGTATTAACAGTCTAGATGAGTAGACCAAGGCCGTAAAGTCAATTCCCCACTTTAGCAGGCCGACGCAGGTTGAAAAAACTGTCCCGAGGATTAAAGTTACACCCAGGCTTGTCCGAAAGATGCTGAAGGAACGAATCGGAAATATTAAGAGTGAAATGGCATAGAGCAAGACTTCTGACAAATTTACGTTGCCAAAAGCCGTGGGCATCGGCAAGAAACGCGGCAGGTTTCCAAGAATCAAGAAGCCAGCAATGATGAGCAGAAAGAGGCGCTCGCGAAGGCTGAGCATGAATTTATTCCATATTTTTGCGAGTATGTGTGGGCGCGCTTTTGAGACGGTTTTTGCGTTGGGGCGGACGGCGGAGACTCTGTATGGTTACTAAAATAAATATAGAACGTGCTGTTGCAACGGTTTTTAATTCATCGCTATTTAAAAATCAGGAGGGCGCTTCTTACAAGGCCTGCGATATGTCGGAGCCATAGTGGTCTGACAATGTGGGTCTTCCTGTCGGCCTCAAGATTACTTCCCAAAATTTCGTAATTTTCCAGTGCGCAAAGTGGTTTCACGTGGTGCACGGAAATGCCTTGCCTTTCGATAAACTGCCAGTCATCGGCGACAATATCTGCGCCCTCTAGTGCTCGCGTATATTTTTCAGCTCCGCTTTTCGATACTGCATACGCAACGGCACCGCATTTCCATTGAGCGTATGGGCGTGAGACTTGATGAGTTCGGTCTAACGGGTAAAGCGGTTTTACAGGCCTAAAGCGCTGTATTGCTTGGCGAAGCTCGGGAGGAACCTTCGAGTAGCCGAGAATCAAGATGTCACTTCTTTCCAGGGCCGCGGAAAGGTGTGGTATTAGTTCTTTGAACTCGGGGGAGAGTTCTGCGTCATCTTCCAAAACGATTAAACTATCGTCGGTACTCGAGGTGGAGAAGGCCTTGATGATCCCGTAGTGGCCGAGGAAGCAACACCTCTCGCCTGGGGTGTGAGCGGTGTTCGACGTGTCTGAGGAAAGCTGGCTCGGAGTTATTGCGTCATAAAATTCGCAACTGAGTCCGAGTGAGGCCATTTGTCTGCTTATGGACACTCTTCTGGTGGTGTCTTCTTTTCTTGAAAGAACGACTATCTTGGGCTTTCTGCTGGGGTTCATTTTAAAGTTTTTTGATTAAAGAAAGTGCGGTAGTTATTGCATGTTAATGTTTTAGAAAGTTTGTTTTTCGGGATTTTAAGATAAAAAAGGTGGTGATCATTGCTTCGGTCGCGACGTTGGCAAGAGCGGCGCCGAGAGCGCCGAAGAAATGCGCCATGAGGGGGAATGTCGCGAAGTTCAGTCCTGCGCCAAGTATGATGATTCTGCTGAACTCCCGGCTGAAGCCAAACGCCAGGAGTTTTTGCTTTCCGATGATATTGGAGATTACGATAATAAATGGAAGAGGTGCCATTGCCTGGATGATTTCAACTGAGGCGGAGAAGTCGGGGCTGAATAGCAGGGGGACGATCCATGGCGCGGTAACTGCAAGCGAAATGCTTGAGAGAAGACTTGCAGCTCCGGCCCATTTGAGCATTTTTTGATTGAAGTCAAGCGCGGCCTGAGGGTTGTCTTGGGCTAATTTGCTGATATATGGGTAAACTGCTTGATTGATGGGTTCAAAAAGATATTGAACCGCCCTGACCGTTTTTTCTGCTACATGATAGATCCCCGCAGTGCTGGGGTTCGTCAGTACGCCAAGAATAAAAAGGTTGCTGCTCGTGTAGAGGTTGATGGCTGCGGACGAAAGAAAGATGTGCCAGCCCTCCTTCAATTGCTGCGATATGTTCTCGAGTTTCGGCGGGACAATCCGAGTGGCGCCTATGGCGCCGGGAACTAGAGGTAAACAAATAAAGGCAGCTGCCAGGTTGGTGGAACCTTGCAAGAATGCAGCAAGGACGATGTCGTCTGGGCTCTTGACAAGAAGGATTGTTGCAATGAATCCAGTGAATTTTGTTCCAATCTGGATCAGGCTTGCCAGCTTCATGCGCTCTAGGCCTTGGAAAAGCCATAGAGGAAAGAGGGCGTTGCCCGCGACGAGGATATAGCTCGCCAAGTATAAATTGGCGTCGCTTTGTAGTCGCGGTATGGTTTGAATCAGGAGGTATAGCAGTAATAATCCCGCGCTGGCAAAGGTTATGCGGAGTGTTGTAACAGCCGCAAAAAGGTGATTTAGCGCGGTTGGTTCGTTGCGGTGGACAGCGGCTTGGCGGGAGGCGCTAAGATTGAAGCCGTAATCAATTAATACAGAAAACAACTGCATTAGGGATATCGCGAAGGCGAGCAGCCCGAGTTTTTCGACCCCAAGGGTGTGTGCTAAGTATGGAAGCAACAGCAAAGGAAGGGCGTAGTTGGCTGCTTGTAGAGCGCCCAAGGAAAAGATGTTTTCAAGAAGTCTCTTCTTGCTCATTGAGTGGTCTGGTGGGAATCCAATGGAGTGCTGCGCATCGTCGGTGCGCTGATTGTCGGAATTCTTGGAACTTTGGGTGAATGGCCCTTATCTGCTCTGTTCTCTGGCCCTTGAGAAAAATTCCGCTGTAAATGCGAGCATGATGCTCGTCATTAGACCCAAGACTGCCGCGACCGCGAGGACAAGTGCTTTCTTCGGATGAGAGGGGTCGATTGGCGCTGTGATTTCGCCTAATACCGTGGAAGGGCGAGTTTGTGGGGCGAGAGTTTGTTGGGTTAGGCGGAGGCGCTCGGCGTCTTGTTGATCAAGGGATTGAGTGAGCGGCCCCCGCTCGAGCATGAGAAGAGAGGCCTGAACGGGGTCGTGTTCGGATATCTTTTTGGAAAGGGCGCTCACGTCTTCGTATTGTTGTTGTAGCGCTTCGCGTTGGGCTGCCAGGTTGTGTATACGGCCCGAAAGTGGATCTATGTTGCCCTTGTATATATCGAGGTGGTTCTCCAAAACACTTTTTACGATATTATTTAGAAGTTCTTTCGCGTCATCTGGAGTGTCCCCCTCGACTGTCAGTTCGAGGGTGGTGGAGCCTTCTTTTCGCGGACCTGCTTTCGTGAGGAAGGGACGCTCGCGCTCGACTCCTTCGGCAACTTTTTTTCCGAATGCAGACAGCAGGCGGTATTCAAGCTCTTCTGGCTTTTCGAGTGGTAGGGGCGATTTTTCGCTGGAAATTTGAATTTGACCGATGCTGAGTTGAGCGGTGACTTCATAGATTGGGGGTTTCAAGAAAGCGTAGGCTGCGCCTCCTGCTATGCAAATAATGAAGCTCCAGAACATCAGTGCTCTGCGCTTGAGAAAAATTTTCCAGATATCAACGATGCTGATTTCTTCTTGCTGTCGGCGAGAGGTTTGCGCTGGGGATGGCATATTGGAAATTCAAGCTCTTGAATGGTGGGTTTTGGCGGGGCTGGAGTCGTCACACAGGGAAGGCTCCTGCGCGAGCTCATTCCGAGCAGTACGGCGGTAAATGTTCTCGAGACGAATGATGTCGTCCTCTACGAAATAACTCCCCACCTGCATCTCGATGATCTCAAGTGGCAACTTGCGTAGGTCGGCCATGCGATGAACGTGATCGAGCGGGATGAAGGTGCATTCGTGCTCCGGCAGGATCATCACTCTGTCACCGTTGGTGGCTTCGGCCGTGCCCTTGACAACGACCCGGTGTTCGGCGGATTGGTGGTGCATCGGTGGGTTGAGCTTGGCGTCCGGATTGGCCGCGGGGCGCTTGGCCTGGAAGCGGTTACCGAAATCGATGGAGTCGTACCTGCATCAAGGGCGGTAGATCTTGTTGTGCGTGTCGGCGATGCTTCGGCCTTGATGCGGGTGACGATCCCCTTGACGACATGGGTGCGGGACTTGTCGGCGCCCAGCACGGCGTCCAGAGTTTCGACGGCGATGACGTCTTTCAGACCGAAGCCGGCGACCAAGCGCTTGCCGCCATACAGCAGGCTGTCTTCGCAGCCGTCGAGGATCGTGTCGGTGTGAGTGGTGTTGCCGTGCGCGCCCTTGGACATGACTTCAGAGGTCGTGTCCCAAGCACCGACATCGGGCCAGCCTGCGGACATCGGGACGCCGCCGCCCGGGATGCCGGCTGTAGCCTGCCGGGAGAGTTTTTCGATGACTTCGTCGTCGGTGGAATCCGACGGGCAGGAGGCAAGGGGGGCGCTGTCGACGCGTACGAAGTCGGCATCGACGCTGCTGTGTTCGAGCGCGTCGCGACAGGCGGCCGACATCCCAGGCTGCAGGGCCGCAAGGGCCTCGACCCAGACCGTGGCTCGCATCGTATGCAAACCGCTGTTCCACAAGTACTGTCCCAGGGAGACGTATTTCCGAGCTCGCTCCGAGTCTGGTTTTTCGACGAAGGCGGCGATTTCGAGCGCGCCTGAGCGCGCAGCGTCGTGCCCGAGTGAAACGGCGGCGTGGAAGGCGTCGCTATCGGTGAATACATGGTCGGCCGACATCACGAGCACCGTGGGGGCCCTGCCGTCCCGCACTGGCAGACATGCGGTGAGTGTCAGCGCAGGCGCGGTGTTCCGGTCGATGGGTTCGAGTGCGATACGCACACCCTCGACGCCTGTAGCACGCAACTGCTCCGCAACCATGAGGCGATGTTCGTGGTTGCAGACCACGATTGTCGGCGTACCCCCGAGATTGCCTCCGCCGAACCCGTTCAGGTGGCGGGCAGTCTCCTGCAGCATGGTGTGCTGGCCAGTGGGGGCGAGAAGTTGCTTGGGCCGGCTTTCGCGCGACGATGGCCAGAGGCGGGTACCGGATCCGCCCGAGAAGATGACGGTTGTTAGCATTTGGAACCCTAGATTTCGACACATCACATTGTCGCACTGCACTGCAGCACTTGGCTATTCAGCGAAGGTAATAGGGTGATGCGCGGGTTGGGGGTGACTTCAGGGGCTCCGCACTCGGAATGCGACACGGTCGAGGACCTCCCCTTCTTGAGAGGCGGGATCCATGGGCGGCAAGACCATCGCGGTCGCCGCTCAATGCCCTGCCGGTGCCCTAACCCAGCCTGGCGATCTTGCGGCCAACCCGCGCGATGTGATCTTCCAGTGCCGCGATGCAGGGAGCAAAGCGGCGGGAGAACCCGCTCGCCGCCCGGAGACGGTGAAGGAAGGCCTGGCTCAGCGGCTCGGCACGCCGCCAGACTTCGTTGGCGATACCGGGATGAAGCGCCGCGTCAGCAATGGTGTCGGGCAAGCCTCCGCCAATTCGGGGGGCGAAGCACATCGGTGTCATGTCGTAGGCTGGCGCGATGGCATAAGGCCGGCCGTGCTCCGAGATGAACGACAGGTTTCCACTGTGCATGTCGGTGTTGCCGATCAGGGTGCCGAATGACCACAGGAGGTTTGCCGCGTCCGCGGCTTCGGTAACGATCTGCCCTGCTTTAGCCAGGCGCTGCGCGATGCCGGGCCAGCCGCCGGTTCCGGCGCCGATAAATTCCGCGTCCATCGCGGCCAGGGAGATCAGCGCACGCCGACCGGTCGGGCCCACGCGATCGAAACGCTCCACTTCGAGAAAGCGCTGGGCGCCATGGTCGGCGACGCGCGTGACAGCGGCAGGAATGCCGGCTTCTCGCAGTGTCTCGAGGGCGAGATGTTCGGCCAGCAGGAGGTCCCTCCAGCGCTCGCTCACCGGCCCTTCCACGACTTCACTGAACTTCACGATGACGTGGCAGGGGCCGTTCGGTGTTGCCGCGAAGGCGGTGAACTTGGGTTGCTCGCCGCCTGCGGAGGATCCAGGCACTTCGCCTCTGGCGGCTTCCCCTGCCAGCCGTGCATATTGGGCCGCCTTGCCTTCTTCTTCGATTGGGCTGGGGGGGGGG